>WRHF01000125.1 GCA_009783415.1 Clostridiales bacterium | reverse complement strand
TTGTCACCAGGAGATTCCGGGTCAAGCCCGGAATGACGGGAAAGCGAAAGTGTATGGTTTTAGATGTCACAGCCTACTAGTATTCAGGATTCAGAATGTTGGTAGGTTTTCGCTCCGCGAAAACTATAGCATGAAATTCTTGTTTTATTATTGCATCTTGTTTGTATGGTGTTGAGAATGCCTGATCTTTTTTCTGAAAATTTTGATCGTTTTCTGGCTCAAAAAGCTCCCCTGGCTGCCCGGATGCGCCCTCGCAGGCTGCAGGATCTGGTTGGTCAGGAAGAAATAATCGGCCCGGGCAGACTCTTGCGCCGGGCTATTGAGGCAGATAAGCTCTCCTCGGTGATTTTTTATGGCCCGCCGGGCAGCGGAAAAACAACCTTGGCTCAAATCATCGCAGGCACTACAAAAAGCAGCTTTAGGGAGATCTCCGCCGTGACCGCAGGCATCGCCGATATCCGGGAAATCCTGAAAGAGGCAAAAGAAAAAATCCGCCTTTATAGCCGGCGCACTGTACTTTTCATAGACGAGATCCACCGTTTCAATAAAAGCCAGCAGGATGCATTGCTCCCGGCGGTGGAACAAGGCTTGATCATTCTGATCGGCGCCACTACGGAGAATCCCTATTTTGAGGTCAACGGAGCTTTATTATCCCGTTCCCGGATCTTTCATCTTCAACCGCTTTCCAGTGATAGTATTATGGAGCTGTTACGCCGGGCCCTGACTGATAAAGAGCGGGGCTTGGGTAATTATAAGGTAAATGCCGACGAAGAAGCCCTGCGCCATCTGGCAGATACAAGCAACGGGGATGCCCGTAACGCCTATAATGCCCTGGAATTGGCGGTCCTCACAACCCCTGCTGATGAGGAAGGGTGTCTTTATATCACCTTGGAAATTGCCGGAGAAAGTATTCAGGCAAAAGGCCTGGCCTATGATAAAGGCGGGGACTGGCATTATGATATCATATCGGCTTTTATCAAGAGCATGAGGGGTTCCGACCCCGATGCCGCCCTCCACTGGCTGGCCCGGATGATTGAGGCAGGAGAAAAACCGGAATTTATCGCCCGGCGCATTGTAATCTGTGCAGCAGAAGATGTGGGTTTGGCCGATCCCCAGGCTTTGGTTATTGCTATGGCCGCGGCAGAAGCAGCCCGTTTTGTAGGCTGGCCGGAAGCCCGGATCCCTCTGGCAGAAGCAGTGATTTATATTTCCTGCGCCCCCAAATCCAACAGCGCCTATCTGGCTATTGATCGAGCAGCAGCTGAGGTACGGGACCTGCCTCTTGATGGGGTACCCGGTCATTTGCAGGATGCCAGCTACAGGGGAGCCAAGCAGCTGGGCCATGGCCAGGGCTACCTTTATCCCCATGATCATCCCGGGCATTATATAAACCAGCAATACTTACCCGATAATTTGCAAGGCCATGTTTATTATCAGCCAAGCAAAAACGGCCGAGAAGAGGCAATCGGCCAACGCCTGGCAAAAATCCGCGCTTTTTTTGATCAGAAATATAAGCCCTAAAAACCTTGACAAAGCTAATATTTAGTGATAATATGACTATAGCGAAACCATAGTTATTAGATAGGGATTACTTAGGAGGCAAAAACATGAACGATTATAATGCTATAGTGATGGATCATTTTCAAAATCCCCGTAATGTAGGAGAAGGCCAGCGCCAGGATGGAGTAGGTGTAGTTAAAAGCCCCGCCTGCGGCGATACGACTTGTATTTATCTGGATGTAGAGGACAATATTATCCGGAACATTCAATTTAAAACCTTTGGCTGCGCAGCAGCAATCGCCTCCAGCAGCGTATTAACGGAAATGGTAAAAGGTAAAACCCTGGATGAAGCTAAAAACATCTCCACACAACAATTGGTAGATGAGCTGGGGGGTCTTCCTCCGGTCAAGATCCATTGCTCTGTTTTGGCTGCCGATGCTTTAAAAGCAGCCATTGAAGATTATGAGAAAAAGCTCAACAAATAGGCGCCAATAAATAATAAAAGGGCTTAAAGCCCTTTTATTATTTATTGGCGCTTATTTTAATATTTATTTATGGCGCCGATGCTGCGCCAGGGAAATAAACGGTAAACAGCCTTGCCCTGGATCTCACTTAATTTGATGGTTCCCACACTGCTGTCCCGGCTGTCATGGCTGAGGCTTCGGTTATCTCCCATTACAAAATAGGCGTCTTCCTCAACAAATAAATCAACTTCACGCCCATTGGTCATCCCCACCGCATAATCCTCTTCAATAAGCATATTATTGATAAAAACCTGCCCTCCTGCAATGCGAATATGTTCCCCGGGCAAAGCTATTACCCGCTTGATATAATATTTGCTGCGTTGATCCGGAGCTTGCAGGACAATAATATCTCCCCTTTGAGGTTTGGAGAGCTTATAAGTTATTTTGCTGGTAAAAAGCCTGTCGTCGCTTTGCAAGGTGGGGTACATGGATTCCCCCTCTACTTTGGCCATTTCATAAACATAATTCCGTAATAAAACAGCCAGAGCCAAGGCAAATATAACCACTTTGACATAGGACCAGACTACCCGCCATTTACTCTGGACGGGCGCCTCCTCCTCCAGCTCTTCCTGCCAAACATGACCTACTGAAGGCGATTCGAATACAGCTTCTGGGTGTATTACAGCTGCCTCTCCGTCGGGAAAAACAATAGACCCTTCCGGGAAATTTACCACCCGGGCAGATTCAACAAAAGGGCGGGGGATATCCTCCTTGCTGACAGTTGCTGTCAATGCCTCTTGATCAGATGGCCCGGCAGGCGGAGATATCCGGGGTGAGGCGAAAGGTAGCACAGGCAAAGGCTCTTTTTCAGTATCTCCTGCTGCCTCGTCTCTTAAGGCAAGAAAATTGCTTTTTAATTCCTCATAGCCGTCAATAGCATTTTGAGCAGCGGCGGCAGCCCTATCCCGCTTTGTTTGGGCTTCCTGAAAAACAAGCAAAGTTTTTTCCCGGACAGCCCGGGCTTCAGTCAAGGCGATCCGGGCAGCCCCTGCCTTTGCCTCCGCTTCTATTGCCTGCTGCCGGCATTCTTCCATTCTGGCTATTGCTGCTTCGATATTTTTTTGGCTATCATCCTTTTGAGCAATAAAGTCAGTAAAAGAACTTTCTGCCGCATTCCATTCGTTAAAAGTACGGACAACCCCTTCCTCCGCCATTTGCACCGCATCCTGAATAACTTCCTGAGCGTTTTCCTGAGAATCTATAGCAATTTTTAAACCATAAAGAGCTCTTTGAAAAGCGGAAAAATTCAAACGCTGCAAAGGATCCATTTCTGTCTTGGCAAATTTGTTATCAACTGCGGTCATCGCATGAAGCAGGGTTGCTTTTTCCCGGCCTTGAGGTAGTGATTTTTCTTCCGGCGGCAAATAATCACCTAAAATATACCGCAAATCACCCCGCAAAGCCAGCAGGTTATTTTGCATTTCTTCCAGGCTTCCCGATGCCTTTTGGGCTTTATCAGAAGCCCGCTCCAAGCGAAGCCGGGCTTCTTCCTGGCTGGCTTGAGCTCTCCTTCTCACCACATTCATGGCGCCCATAGCTATATCGGCAGCCCGGATCTTCAGTTTATCTTCTTCTATCCCCTCAGTATTGGCTATGGCATAGTTTTTAGCTTTTTCTGCTTCCTGATGCAGTAATTCATCCTCCGCCGCCAGTTTGGCCAAAGCGGCTTCCATACGGTCAAATTCATCAGCAGCTACAGCCAGGGAATCTTCCGCCTTTTTAAGTTCTGCCAAGGCTGCCTCCCTGGTCCCGGCTTGGGAAAGCAAAGCAACTTCCAAGGCAGAAATTGCTCTTTGCATTGCCAGCTGGTGAGCTGCCCGCAAAGAAGCATTGGTTGTCTGACTGCTGCTGCGTTGTACAGCCTGAAGCAAGGATTGTGATGCTTCCACTATCTCCTGAACCGATTGAGCGCTTTCCCCGCCGCTTCCTATCTCATTCCGAGGATATTGATCATTTCCTTTAATATCCAAACATAACACCAGCCTTTTCAATTATTCCTGTACTTGTCCGATAACTTGATTATATCACTATTAACCATGGAATAAAAGACCTTTAAAAGCTTTTCTCGGAAAAAATGTAAGTTTTTTATCTTACAAAGCAAAAAAAAGGAAATAAAGCAGCTCAGGAAGAATTACATAGTTGCCAAAATGCTTAAATAAAAAAGCTTTTGCGAAGCAAAAGCAACCAAAACTATTCACTATTCATTATTCACTATTCACTATTCACTACTATTTGGAGGTTTTATTTTGTCTCAAGTTGATAGCAAGCTTAAAAAAGTGTTGATCTATACCGATGGCGCCTGCTCCGGAAATCCCGGGCCCGGGGGTTGGGCAGCTGTCCTGCTCTATGGCCCCCATCGCAAAGAAATCTCCGGGGCAGCAGCTCAAACCACCAATCAGCGAATGGAGCTGCAAGCGGCTTTGGAGGCATTAAGTTGTTTGAAGGAACCCTGTCAGGCTCAAATCCATAGCGACAGCGCCTACTTGATCAATGGCTTTAATCAGCATTGGCTGCAAAACTGGCAAAAAAACAACTGGCAAACCAGCAAAAAGACCCCTGTGGAGAATCAGGATTTATGGAAAGGATTGTGGCAATTGCAGCAAAAACACCAGGTAACCTGGCATAAGCTGCCAGGGCACAGCGGCATCCCGGAAAATGAACGCTGTGACCAATTGGCTAAAGCAGCTCTCAGAAATCAGAAAACAGAAGTTGAGAATTTATGAAAACTAAACTTAGTGAGGAAACAAAAGCAAAAACCCGGGCCGCTTTTCTGTTGGTCGGCGCCTCTATTGCCTTTTATCTACTATTGGCTAATTTGCCCTGGCTGTTGGGCTGGCTCCGGAGAGTTCTTTCCATACTTGCCCCCATTATTTGGGGTATCACTTTTGCCTATCTTTTTACCCGCCCCATCAATTTTGTGGAGAGAGCTTTTAACCACCGCCTGAACAAAAAAAAGCCCCGCCCTAAGCTGATACGGGTTTTGTCAATTTGTCTGGTAGAAATTACTATTTTTGGGGCTTTGACCGGCCTGGTTTTGGCGATGATCCCTGAACTGATAAGGGGTGTGACAGAGATATCCGAATCTCTTACTGCCTTTGCCCAGGATATGGAGCAAAGGTTTTATGGTTTACTGGGCGGCCGGCAAATCAACCTTGCTCTGATCAACAATATCTTTAATGAACTGAATACTTCCCTTTCCCAAGTTTTGCTCTCCGCCTCTTCTTCCCTGCCTAAAATATTGGAATTTTCCCGGCATCTGGTTATGGCGATTATCAACCTGATTCTTGGCATAGCCATTTCCATTTATCTTTTGATGGACAAAGAACGCTATGCCGCCCGGCTGAAAAAAATGTGCTATGGTTTGCTGGGAGAGATCAAAGCCCGCTATATCATAGGAATTGCCCAAAAGGCCGACGGAATTTTCGGCGGCTTTATTATCGGCAAAATTATTGATTCCCTTGTTATCGGATTGATCACTTTTATTATTTTCCGGCTGGTAAACATGCCCTATGCCATATTGATCAGCATTGTCATCGGCCTGACTAATATAATTCCTTTTTTAGGACCCTTCATTGGGGCCATCCCCAGCGGCATCTTAGTTTTGATGGTAGCCCCGGAAAGAGCTCTCTTTTTTGTAATCTTTGTTATTCTGCTGCAACAGGTCGACGGCAACATTATAGGTCCCAAAATCTTGGGCAAGGCCACCAGGATCCAAGCTTTTTGGGTAATTTTTGCTATTTTGGTAGGAGGCGGCCTCTTCGGTATCAGCGGCATGGTTTTGGGCGTACCCACCTTTGCTTTACTTTATCTGTTGCTAAAGGATCATATCAACAAAAGGCTGGAAAAACAAAACCTGCCTAATGATACGGAGGCATATCTGGCCGCTACAGAAGCCGGAGATAAAGCCGAAATTTCCTGATCCGGGCCCAAAATCTTTGATTATATTGTCTTTATAGCGATAAAAAAGGAGTTTTTTACATTATTTTCCAACAATATCTTTTCAGTCAACCATCTTGACAAAAAGGCAAGTTAGAGTTATACTATAAAAGCACGCAAATTTAACAACTTAAATGACGCGGGGTGGAGCAGCTGGCAGCTCGTCGGGCTCATAACCCGAAGGTCGTAGGTTCAAATCCTGCCCCCGCAACCATGCCAAAGCCCCTGCTACAATGATATGTTGCAAGGGCTTTTATTATTGATTTCTTAGTCAAAAAAGGCACTTTACCCTTTAATTTACCCTTTACAGGTTTTAACCACCTTTTTGAACACTATTTATAAAGGCTTCCATACGGTCGGCGCTGTACCTCTTCATCTTCTCGGTAACATGTCCATACACGTCCAAAGTGAAGGCGGCGGTATGATGCCCAAGGGCTTCTTGCACCGTCTTTATATCATCCCCATTTTGCAACATGAGCGTGGCTGCCGTATGCCGCAAATCGTGCATACGAATATCAGGCAAACCATTATTAGCAAGAAGCCTCTTGTATGCCTTATAGACAGCATCAGCGTCCAGGAAACCTCCTACATCGTTTGTAAATACCAGCCCTTTATTTGCCCATACCGGCCCCACTAAAAGCCGCGTTTCTGATTGTTTGCATTTATGCTCCCGGAGTAATTGAAATACAGTATCCGGAGGAGTAACACGCCGCTGTTTGTCGTTCTTTAAAGGCACGAGGCGTAGCTGCCCACCCTTGATCCGCTCCCGCTGTAATTGCTTATTGATGAGTATAGAGCCGCTTGCAAAGTCAACACAATCCCAGGTAAGACCAAGAACCTCACCACGCCGCATACCTGTAAACAGTTTGGTTAAATACAAAGCCTTATTCTTGTGATCCTCAACTGCTTTCATAAAAGCGGCTACTTCATCTTCTTGGAATATCTTCATTTCCTTTTTTTCGGCCCGCGGCAAGATGCAACCCTCTGTGGGATTCGTTTTTAAATACCCTACTAAAAGCGCTTGTTTTAGGGCTTTATGAAAAATAGCATGTATATTCCTAATGCTCTTGGCAGATAATCCGGCAGGGGCATTATTTTTTTGCCCTTTTTGCATGGCATGTCCGTTTTCCGCAAGGTTATTATAAAATCCTTGTATAGTATGGGGGCTTAACCTTTGGAGCGGAACAGCCCCCAAGGCGGGCTTGATGTGCAACCTTATATTGTCTTTATAGGAGCGGGCAGTAGTATCCTTCACGTTGCCGGTATACTCATCCATCCATAAATCAAGCCAATTGCCTACGGTCATTTTTGAGGGTTCCATAAAAATGCCTTCATCAATTGCGGTTGTAGCCTGTTGCAGCTTCTGCCTGACTTCCTTTTGCGTTGCACCGTAAACAGACTTTTGCACTTGCTTACCGGTACCGGGATCCCGGCCGGTAGTATAGCGGGCTTCCCAGCGGCCATCTTTGCGCTTGCGGATGGATCCGCCGCCCTGAGCGTTGCGGGTTGATTTGCGGTTAGACATTTACTTCACCTTCTCTTTGGTTTCATAATTTTATATGCTATGATTCTATTCAAAATTTCTAATCGAAGATTGTTTTCAGGGAATTTGCGAAACCCTTGAAGTTCTTTTTCTCGCTTAAGTTGTTTATCTCGTCTTTATGTTTCTCGTATATGTCAGATACAACTTCTTCAGTTGCTATTTCTATATTCTGGAGCGTACGCCATAGACGAAAATCAAAAGCTTCTTTTATATCCTCTATTTCTTCCGGCGTTAGAGGAAGTGCTTGATTGTCAAACTTCCTCCTAAGTGAAGCATACTCATCAACTAATCCGATAACATTCTTAATAAATTGCGGGAAAAATACACTTTCAATCATAGAGTTAAATATATTCAATGACTTGCCAGCAAAAAAAATATCCTCACTAATGATACGCTCTATAGCCTCATCAGACAAGCCCAGCGAAGTGGCGGTAATTGTTCTGTTTTCCTCTTTTTCAGTATTTGTATAGCCCATCATGTAGTCAATTGGGATTTTAAAATGGTTCACTATCTTATCCAATGTTTCTATGTCAGGTATCCTTTCCGCATTTTCATAAAAGCTGATACTACCACGTGATACACCTATCTCATTTGCTAATTGGGACTGGGATAATCTTTTTGCTTCTCTTAATTCTTTCAAGCGTGTTGCAAAAGTATTCAGTACAGCCATTTTACCACTCCTTGCATATATTTGTTGAATTTCTTATATTTGCACATTTTTGTATTGACTATTATTGTTGCTGATGCTATAATTGTAACAGATATAGGCATAGTTGTCAACAACAATTTTTGAGAGGAGAATGTGATCATGAGCAAAGCCAATATGGATATCAGGCAGGAAGCGCAAGAAGAAGGTGTTTACTTATGGCAAATAGCCGATAAGCTAGGTATTCAAGATTCTACCTTTAGTCGCAAGTTAAGACGTGAGCTGCCGAATCCTGAAAAAGAACGTATTTATGGCATAATTAATCAAATCAAGGCGGTGTGAGATGGATAAACTGACTTTTAGTGTATCAGAGGTTGCTGTTCAGTTGGGAATAAGCAAGCCGTTGGCATATAATTTATGCTCGTCAGCAGGTTTCCCCGCATTGAGGCTTGGCCGTAGAATCTTAATTCCCGTTGATGGATTTCACAAATGGCTGGAAAGTCAAGTGGCACTCAGCGGGTAGGGGCATGACCAGCGTTTTCGAGGAAATCCGGGAGCAGATATCTGCTCGTCAAGCTGCTGAAAGGTATGGGCTTGAGATTGATCGTTACGGGAAAGCCCGCTGTGCCTTTCATAGCCCAGATACTCACCCTTCAATGTCTTTTAAAGGCAATTTTTTCCGCTGCTGGAGCTGCGATGCTCAAGGAGATGCGGTAAAATTGGTTACTCACTTGTTTAGTCTGAAGCCAATCCAAGCAGCGCGGCGAATTGATGCCGATTTTGGTCTTGGTTTATTTGATAATCAGCCAGTCAAACCAAAAACAAATAAGCAGGCTCATGAGGAGCAGTTTCGTATAGAGGCTGACAGGACGCTCGTAAATAACTGGCAAAACGCAGAGCGGGCTATATTCATACGGTTATGTAACATATCCATTATCTTGAACAAAATCAAGCGCATCTGCGGACCCGTAGATCCTGACACTGAAATCGAGCCACTTTTCATACTTGCGATACGTCATCTTGATGGTGTTGAGCACTGTTTGGAGATTCTAATACGTTCCACTGAATCCGAAAAAATATCTAATTTTTGGGATATCCTATACTTTGTAGCTCGATTGGAAGTGAGCATTAATGAAAATTTCTCAGCAAGCGGAGTTGCTTCGTGAAAACGGGTTGGACACTTTATTTGCACCAACAGTAGAAAACTCCAACGAAACCGGGATAACATGCCTGGATGATGTGGAAGCGCTAAAAACTAGCTGGTTGGAGTATCCTTACATACCGCGAGGTAAAATTACGGGATTGCTCGGCGATCCAGGAAATGGAAAGACCTGGTTGGGCCTTCGATGGGCAGCTGATGTCTCCGCTGGGAGGCCACTTTTTGGCGGTGAATCAGACATGCGCGAACCGGAAAACGTGATTTACCAATCCTCAGAAGATGGCCTTGCTGACACCATAAAGCCCAGGTTGGTACGAATGCAACCGGATTTTAAGCGAATCTTTATTATTGACGAGAGCCAAACAGGGCTGACCCTTTCAGATACCCGCTTAGAAAACGCTTTGCAGAAGATA
>WRHF01000124.1 GCA_009783415.1 Clostridiales bacterium | reverse complement strand
TTCGGAGCTGTGATCGTGGTAATACGCGCTTCAAGGTCATAAGAGAAGTAACTGGTTCCCTCTCCCGCAAGGTACTGGGTAGCCACTCGACCATCCGCATAGGTATTTTGCAGATAGATATCCCCATTGAAATCCCTTACCGTGAGCAGGTTGTGGTCGCCGTCATAAACATATTGCAATTGATCGCCGTCTGTATTACGGAATGAAGTCAGGTCATCGCCACTATAGCCATAAGTTACTCTTCTGCCGTCAGAAGTTGTGGCGGCAACAATATGGCCGCCGCTATATTCAAAGGAAATAGTCCCTGCCATATTGGAGATACTACTCAAATTTCCGGCACTATAACTATAACTGGTTTTATCTCCGTTAAGAGTGGTGTATGAGAGGATATTGCCATCCAAGTCAAATTCATAAACAGTGTTGTCCCTGTCAATTAGCGTAAAACCACCGGTATTTTTGGACAGACTCATCCCCGAACCTTCCGGTGCATTATATCTGCCTCCATATAGCAGCTCGAAGGCATAACTGAAACCGTCGGGAGAAGAAAAATCCACAGAAAGACCTTTGTCCTCCAGCTTGTACTCAAAGCTATGCCGCCAGCCATAACCAAGAGCGCCATTATAGTCATCCTGAGAATTGTAGGTGCGGCCAAAGCTGAGATTATTTCTCCCATATATTTCCAAATCCGTATATTGCCAGATCAGATTGCCGTTGATCACATTAACAGGATCAGCCCAGAGGTATTCGTATTGATTAGGGTCAAAGCCAAGCATTTCCACGGCTGAGTCATAATCATGGATAATACCCATGTAACTGCGATATTTGGCATTGTTCACTAGCATAGGCTGAATAACTATCGCGTAAACGTGAGCGCCTTCCGTTTCCAAATAAAACGGCTCACTGCCATCATTAAGCGATACCATACCGTTCCAAGTGACAATGTTTTCTATGCTCATATCCGGTGGCGTGTCATTATCTACACGAAACTCTCCGCTATAACCGCTGGCATATACATTATATAAAGCCATCGGCCCTATCTTGGGAGGGTCGGTAATGAAGCTCCCGTCAACATCTATGACTTTACCTGGATCGATAGTACCGTATAAATACCCCTTAAATTCATTGAGCGCCGCGTCTTCAAGGGTCGGTATGTCCTCCGGGTCGGTACAAGTAACATCCCATAACTCCAGCGAAATAAACTGTCCCTGATGCTGGCGGAAAGAAAGTTCAGTATCGATCTGCGTAGGATTATAGACTTGATACAGTTTGCCTTCCTGCCAGGTTTTTAAAACTGTACCCTCATAAGCACTAAAATACTGCGAGACCGCAATAGCAGTCTGGCTGGGCAACGCTTTTAGTCGCATGAATTTCCAGTTATCTTCTTCATCTGCAAAAGGGGAGGCAAAGACGCCCTGAAATGAGCTAAATAATATTAATAAGGACAAGATTACGCTTATAGACCTATTCAGCGTTCTTTTTCCGGATAATTTTTGCATGTGTTTTTACCCCTTTACTTTTTATTTAACTGGATGTGCGATCCTCGGGTCGTTCTTGAGCAGGAGAAACAGAGCCCTACCTTTATTCCGATAGACTATGCCAGGTTTCATACTCTCCCTCATAGTTATATTTATGACTCAGATATGCTTCGAGAATATCACTATATCCCCAAAAGCTTTCTGAAACATCACTGAAATTCATTGCCGATTTAAACTTTGCTATACTTTCCTGGGAAGGTTGCCGCTTAAACATCTTGTTTACCATTACCACCAACTCCGCACGGCTGATCGGCGAATTGGGGCGGAATGTGCCATCAGGATAACCGCTGCAATCACCGAATCCGGTCACCTTTTTAATGTATTCTTCGGCCCAATGACCGCTGATATCCGGGAAATCTTTCTCTACAATAACCAGCGTTGGATCATCTTCTGCTAAAAAGATCCGGTAGAGTATAGCCGTCACTTCCGCACGGGTGATGTTGTTCGCCGGGCGGAATGTGCCGTCAGGGTAGCCGCTGATCCAGCCATGATGCTTGGAGGTGCGGATATAATTTGCCGCCCAGTTTTCCTTCACATCCGGATAACTCTTGCCGCTTGTTATCTCCTCTTTTTCCAAAACACGCACCATGATAGCCACAAACTGCTCACGCGTGGCATTACTGTTAGGCTTAAAGGTTCCATCCGGGAAACCGGTGATATAGCCTTTATGTTCCTCCGGTAAGGGTAAGCCATCAGTGACCGGTTTGTCGGAAGTACCTTTGCTGCCGGTACTACCCCCGCTTCTGGGAGCTTCTGTTGTAAAATTGAATCTTGCAGTAGAATAATTACTATCGTCATTATGTTTGATTTGGATTTCGATCACAACCGGCGCGGAAAGAGGGATAGCTTGCAGCGGTTTGATATATATCCCAGTAGTATCAATGGTTATTTCGACTTTTGGCTCAGCTAAATCATCTGAGTCATCTGAGTCATCATTAGAGATAACTGTGCAAATATATTCCGTAGGCCATAAAACCTGCTTTGTGTTTGCGGTTTGAGTGCCAACCGTAAAGTGTTGTAAGCGGGGGTATACATTTAAAGACGTACCCAACGGCGAATAAAGATGTGCCATATATAGCTGGTTTTGCATGGAAAGAGCGCCATCGGTAAAATTGTCTTTATTGTAGATAAGCCCTTTAAGTTCTATGCCTGTCAAATAGTTCTCTTCAAACTGGATAATACCACCGGCCTGCTGTTTATCTATCATGCCCGCGGGCGCATATCCGACAAATTTATTATCATTCAAGTATATCTCAGTCAATTTTGGCATCGGTGTCCCTAAAAAGACCGGTATTTGTCCTCGCAAGCCATTGCTGCTAAAATCCATTATTTCGAGCTTAGTCAAATCTTGGAGACTATTTGGTAAGCCACCCGACAGTTTGCAATTTGCAGCCCCAAGGCGAATCAGCTCTGTGCAATTACTTAGCTCCGTGGGGATCTCGCCGCCCAGATTCGGGTTATGTGATATATCCAGGACCTGCAACTCACTCAAGTTACCAAGGCTGATTGGAATACCGCCTGTTAAGCCATTGCTCCAGATCGAAAGTCCTTTGAGTTTTCTAAGATTGCTAAGGCTATCAGGAATAGTGCCGGAAAGTGAGTTCTGGGATGCGCCGAAAAAGGTCAGCGTGCTTATATTACCGATTTCAGTTGGGATGCTACCCGTAAGATAATTATTTGATACATCCAAGTTTAATAAATTAGGCATATTCCCCAAAGAAACAGGGATCACACCTGTTAACTCATTATCCCAAAGGATTAATGTTTGCAGATTTGAAAGCTTATTTATATCCGCAGGTATTGCGCCTTCGAATTTATTTTGCGATAAATCCAGGTTCACAAGCTTAGCCATGGTCAGAAGCTCTGGAATTATTGGGCCCTCCAGCTGATTTTTAGATAGGAATATGTGTTTCAATTCCTTAAGCTCGCCAATCGCTTTAGGCAATTTGCCGGTAACGCCCTTATCTGTTAAGCCTAAAGAGACTATGCTGTTAAAATAAGCTGTACCGGTGGCGTTATTGATGGTCTTTTCTTCCAGGTTAAGCTGTTTTTCCACCTCGTTAATAAACCACTGTTGCCCCTCACATTTTGCGATGAACTCACCGGCATAGGCAGTACTGGGGTGGGGATCAAAATCCTCCGCCGCATATATAGTATGTACCTGTCCCACCAGGGCAAATGTTATTAATAGAATGACTGCTATAGATAGTTTTTTCAATTTAAACCCCTCCATGTCAATAAGTGTCATGTTAATTCCACCTTGTTTTTCTTTTGTTAAAGTATAGGGTTTTTATGGAAACCCCATGTCACTATTATCCACATTTCTTGTCTTGCCCGCAAGTGACTGCAGTCATATTTTGACCATGACTTCAGTCATATTTTTTGTGGCTAAAGTATGACTTCAGTCACGTCATGAAGCATTATGCCAGCTAGTACCGTTTTAACATATTAGCTAACTTCAGCGCCTATTCTATTTTTCCTTCAAAGCTATGGTATAGATTTCCCGGAAATATCGACAAATGATCATTGGTATAAGCTTCCCGCCTTGCGCTCCTCTTAAAACCGTATTTGCTGTTTACTTGCTACTTTTAAACAGCTTTATCCGCTATGAAAAAATGCAAATGTATTCATATTCTGTGTCAAACTAAACATTGCTCACTACTTTCTGTAGAAAATTGCAGAAAAATTCTTTTTTAAAAGTCTGTTTAGCCATCAAAGTGATTGTTTTTTACAAAAGATGACTATCTGCATAACGCCCATTGGTAAATTTATGAAAGCACCGGAAAAGAGGTTTTTTATTATTCGGCCTAGAAAACTATAAAAGCACGAAATATCAGTCAATTGTTAGTGAAGGAGTTTATGCTAAAGGAGGGATCGATAAGCATAATAGGCTCAAAAAAACTCTATTATTTTAAAGAAAGAACAGGAGGACACAGTATGTCGAAAAAAGTTGCATTTTTTATGATCCTGGCCCTGGTATTGGTAGTAGGAAGCAGCGCTTTGGCTGTAGCTGCCGCGACAGACGGGGATATTGTCCGGCAGTTTATTGTGGATGACCCCCATCACGGCGAATACTGCACCGAAGACGCCCAAACAGTCAGAGAGTTCGGTCCCGGTACCGCCTATGGCCCCATTATGACCAATGGCGTGGAGGACCCTCTCTTTGCTGATGGCGGCTATCTCTTCGGCCCCACGGATAAGTCTACCTTTAAACTCTATGCTATCGCTGTCGACTTCACCGACGCCGTCGGCGATATGCAAGTTCCTTATGGCAGACACAGAAATGTGGTCAAATCCGCTTTTAACGGCACGGTTTATGACTATACCGATCCCCAGATCCACTTCCAAAGCCAATTCCTGGGGACGCCGGCCTTAAAAGCCAACCCGAAATTCAATTGGCTGGGCTCAGCCGCTCAGGAAACCAAGGGTATTGCCCAGATTTTGGAAGAACAGTCCATGGGCAGAATGAAAGTTGACGCCGAGCTGCTCAACGAAAGGCTTGCTACGGCCAAAGGCATCGACACCACCAAAGAGCGGACCCCCTGGTTCCATATTGACGGGCCCATCTTCTCCTTCTCCTCCGCCGGCCCCGCCGACTGCGAGGATTACCGGGTCTTTGCCAGACTGTATCAGGCGGCCATTTTTGCGGCTGTTGAGCAACTGGAAGAAGCGGGCCTGACTGCGGAGATCATCGGGAAAGGTTCTAATATCGAGGATGTCTGTTTCCTTTATATCATTACCCCCTTTAACGCCTTTGGCTATCGCCTGGGCTTCCAGGGCGGCGGCGGCATCTCGGCCTCGTATTCCTTTAATGAGCAGGTCCTGGCCCAGCGCGACAGCGAATACCGCCATGTGCCCGGGGTCCTGACCCCGGGCGGGCGTATGGTCGGCTCCGGCGTCTTTGGCATGAAGGGTATTGTCAATCCCGGCAATGCCAGCATCTCCCCCAATGTCGGCAATGCTTTCCATGAACTGACCCACGGCCTGGGCATGTTTGACGATTACAGCTATGGCGGTATTGCCAATAACACCGGCGAAGCGGCGGCCAGCGGCGTAGGCAACTGGGGCGTTATGGCCAGCAATATGTCCTCGATCTCGCCCGATCCTCCCATCTGGCGCAAATTCCGTCAGGGCTGGCTCAATGATAATGAGATCCAGGTCATTATGCCCGGCGACAATGTCACCATCAATATCCGGGCCGCAGGCAGCGCCCCCGGCAGAGACGGCGGCAGCTACACAGATGATCCCAGTATCTTGACCCGGATGGTGGTCATTCCCAAGGAATGGCGTACCCGCGATACCTTCGGTGTTGTTTGGGCCAATGGCTGGAATCCTTTTAAAGATGATTATAACTGGTATGACTGGTTCACAAATATCTATGTGGGCGGGGAAACCTATGCCGTTAAGTCCTTCCCCACCTTCTATACCCTGGAATCCCGCAAAGCCCTGGGCGCCGACGGCAATCCCCTGGGCCGCTATACCGGCCTGCCCGCCACAAGGCAAGGCGTGGTGGTATCCTACATAGCTAACCCCACTTGGGAAACCGGCCACGGCGCAGGCGGGATGAAAGTAGTTACCGGTGATAACGGCCTGCGTGTGGGCGGCGTCTCCTCCTGGTCCGATCCTCATATCGGCCTCACCGTCACAGTTTTGGAATCCAATGTTTTCTACGATAGAGTCAATGTAGCCTATACCGGTAAAGCCACCGGCGCGGCTCAGCATGTTTATCAGGGTCTCTTGACGGCTTCTGAAAATTATGTGACCGCCGGTGAGGCTTTCACCGTAGATTTTGATATCATGACCCTGGGCTCGCCCGCTCCCAACGATGCCACGAGCGTATCTGCCACGGTACAGCGGGTAGCAACTCCTTTGGCCGTACCGGGCGGCTTATCCGGCTTTGTGATGGAAGTTACATTCGATGCAGCCAATTTTGACTATGTCGATGCCGGCGCTGCTCCCTTCACCTATGTGGTAGATACCGCTGATGTTGCCGCCGGCAAACTGGTCATTACCGGCAGCGGCAGCAAGATGGTGGATAAAGATACCATACTCAGCCTCAAGTTTGCGGCCAAAGCCGGGACCGCAGCCGGCAATTATGCGGTCAATGCCACTATTACCGATGCCACTCTGATCAACTGGCGCGGCGAGACTGTCAAGAAGGGCGATCCGGGCTTTGAAGCCGTAGGTACCTTCGGCAACGGCGCCCTGGGCGCACTTTATAATACCACCGCCAACAATACCTATACCCCCGGGATCAAGAGCAGCGGCGGTAAGATCACTGTAGGCAGCGTTGCTACTTACACCGTAACGGGCAGCATTGTTTGCGATACCCCCGGCCCGGGCGGCGCCGGCGGCGACTGGATCGGCGTGGAATCGGTAGTGAAGCTCTATAGCAGCACTGATGTAGAGATAGCTACCGCCAAATCCGACTGGGACGGCAATTTCACCATCAAGGGCGTACCTGCCGGGACCGGTTATTATTTCACAGCCGCCAAATCAAAATACGACCAAGGCACGAGCGCCGCTTTCAATGTGGTCGACTCCGATCTCGCCTTGACCGAACTGATGCTGAAGCGGACCCTTTATCCGGTCAGCGGTACCATTTACGGCGCGGTCAACTCCGACGGCAGCGGCAAAGCGCCCCTTGCCGGGGTGGAAGTTTATGTCCTGGGTATCGGCAAAGCCTATCAAGTACTGGGCGGCCCGGCCATAACCGATGCCGATGGCAAATACACTGTCTATGCCACCACAGACAGCACGGATAAGGGCTTTGCCGGCATAGCGGTAAAAGTTGCCGGGGCGGCAGAGAAATACGGTACTCAATTGACATTGTTTGCCAAAGATGATTTGTATGGGCTCCGCAGCGAAGATTTGAATCTGAATATGGGTCTGTATCCGCATCTGATCCTGGAGGATTATGTCTATCCGGCCAATACCGTAAAGATCGGGGTGCCGGGCACCTTTGCTTTCACTCTGGGCGATGGCACGACTGCCACCAAGGATGTTGTTCTGACCGAAACCCAGGATGTTCATATCCGCACAGTCACCAAATCCAATACTATCTATTATCAGCTGAGAAAGCTCTCGGACGGCTCGGCTGTGGGCGACAGGGTGCGCAGTGTAGGCACGACCAACGGCGACGACATCATCCGCAATGTGCCCAAGGGCCAGTATTATATCGAATTGACCCGCGAAGGTTATGTCAGCTTGAACAGCATGCCCTTCACTATAGACACCACCAGGCTCTTGCTGCGTGACGGCCAATCAACCAATACGATGGAGATGAACACCCGCCTGGGCGCCTATATCGTATCCGGGAAGGTCATTGACAGTGTCACCGGCTTGCCCATTGAAGGTGTCAGCATTGTCTTTGAAAGCTGGACCAATACCGGCGGCAGGGGCAATCCCGTAAATTCCGGTGCAGACGGGACCTTCAGTTATGATGTTACAAACGACGACAAAGACATCTACTTCAGCAAAGCCGGCTACAAAACCAAGGCCATCAACGTAGCCAGCGGCGGCGCCAGCAACCTGGTAATTGAGCTGGAAAGAGCGGAATGGACAGATTACAGCCCTGTTATTACCGTAGCTAATGTAGCTGCAGCTCCCGGCGCTACCGTTGATGTTACTTACAAAATCGAAGGCAATGTTTTCGGTTTCTCTACTTTGGATCTCTTGATACCCTACACCAGCAGCATCTATACCCCTGTTACCATAAAGGCTGCCGGCGGCCTCAATAATCCTTTCTTTGTGGCCAACCCCAACTTTAAGCCGAACCTGATGCGGATCGCTTTTGCCTCCCTGGAAAATGTCGCAGGCGACGGCTTGCTCTTTACCGTAACCTATCAAGTAGCTGCCACTGCTCCCGGTATCGGGGACTATCCCCTGGATCTGGAAGTAGCGAAAATGCAGTGTATTACTTTTGACGAATCCGAGATCGACCTGGATGTAAAAGTTGTACCGGGCGTCCTGGTGATCGGCATCCTGGGCGACGTCAACGGCGACGGGAAAGTTACCCCCGAAGATGCCATGACGCTTCTCCAAATGTATGTGGGCCTGATCCCCTGGACCCCCAGAGCTCTATTGCTGGGCGATGTCAACGGCGATGGGGTGGTTGATACTACTGATGCCGCTTTGATCCTTCGTATGGTTGTAGGCGGTTGATGTGAAGCAATTCGTAATGCGTAATTCGTAATGCGTAATTGGAATGCTTGTTAGCTGAAACAAAAAAGCATGGTGTAATTTTGTGAGATACCTAGACAAAATTACACCATGCTTTTTGTCTTTTATCCCGAATTATAATCAATATCTATCCGCTCTAGCGCCTTATCAATAATTCGTTCTTTCCTCTCCTTAATCATTGTTTTAAGAAATTTCTTGTGTATGTCTGAAATATATGGTGTATCGTCAATTATCGCGTCAATTTTAGGCAAGTCAATTCTGTCGCCAATTACTTTCAACGCAGTAAGACACTCATTATTCTCCGTTGTCATAAGGAACTGAAAGTAGCTTATTCGTTTTCCTTCTTGTTGTATGGCAGATGTCGGGAGTGCGAATATCCTCTTTTCAATCTCCTTTGTGTCGCTTAAAATATACGCCATTCCATTGTCATCGTTTTGCGGATAAAGGCAGGAACCGCAGTCGAAAACAGGAGCAATTTTCACTTTGCCGATATTCCTGTTGATCAAAAACCCCCAATTACCGTTATGTCTATCAAAGTTACCTAAAAGCGCATCACAAATAAACACTTCCCAAAAGAATTTTTCAAGCTCCGCAGAAGGTATGATTTGTTGCTCTTGAATTGTTTTCAGAATATCCTCTAAATCCGTACCGTAGCCATTCTGTTTACTGTCAATAATGGTGTTTTTCAAATAGGCAAAGTCTTTGAGCGTAAACCCATCCATTTCAAAATCCTTGCAGGCTACCGCTATTTTTTCACCATAATGTCCCAGGAGCGTTTCCTGTGTGTCGATGCCCAGTGATTGGAATATATGGCAGGCTATATATTCGCTGACACAACCGTTTGTATAGCTTATCTCCGGGTTATGGGTAGGCTTCGGCGGGAGTTTTAGCATATAATCTTCACCGTTATGGATGATGCCTATTTTATTTCCATTTGCTCCGCCATATATCCGCAACGGATTTATTTTTGATTTTTTGAAATCTAAATCCATTTTATCTTGGCTCCAATCCTAAATACTTTTCCCGCAAAAACGCGGCTTCGTCTTTTGTTATCTCATTACTATACATAGCCGAATTGATAGAGCCGTACACTTCCCCCCACAAACAGTCCAACAGAGTGGATTTATTCTTGCGCCCTTCCTCAAATTCTATAATAGATTTTTTCAAGTATGGCGGCA
>WRHF01000123.1 GCA_009783415.1 Clostridiales bacterium | reverse complement strand
ATTGAATTATTTTTATCTTTTCTTCAAAGCAACAGCACCTAAGTTTCTCATATCCTAAAGACAACAGCGAAAATCCGTTAAAATCTGCGAAAATCAGTGTCTAATTATTTCATGCATCATTTTGAATCTACATCCTTGCAGGTCAATCAAGAGATGAGGTATATTTTGTGACTTTTTTTGTTCGATTTTGAGAGCTTAGTTCCTACTCCCTTACGGCAAAGCCGCCTTAGACTATTGATAAATAGAAATGGGGGCAGGCCGGGATGCAATATCCGCAGAGGAGACATTTTTCTTGCTGCCATTGTAAACGGCCCTCAGCTATGATCAAAGCTTGCTGGCTGCAGCGGCCGGTGCAGCAGCCGCAGGCAGTACAGACATTTCCCGGTTCCAGCCTTAACTGCCGGGGAATATTAGCGATTCTATTTCCTTCAGAGCTATCTTGCCCCATAAGCCAGGCAATATTAGTTATCAGCTCTGATTTTTGCCGCATCCCTACAGCTACTGCATCCAGATAGGGCCGGGAAAATGCCCATTGCAGGTGTTTTTCAGCCTCGCTTATCAATGAGCCGCCGCCGATAGCCTTCATTCCATATATAGCTTTACCCTGGGTCTTGGCTAACTCCAAAGCCTCGATCATATCCGCCAAGCCTCCGCCTATTATGCCAATGCCCCGCTGATTGATGAGAGGGTGAATCACTTCCACTTCCGGCAGCCGGGCAGCCAACCCTGCTGCCTCAGCGCTATGGGTCGATATACCCACAGCTCCGATCAAACCTCTGGCTTTGGCCTGGTGCAGGCACTCCAAAGCCGGCAAATCAGCCTGCATGGCTCCGCCTCCGGCCTCCTCATGAAGCAGGAAAACCTCGATTTGCTCCCGGTTAAGCTCATGCCTGGCCTCCTCTATGGCAGCTATAATCCCTGCCTCATCCCGGGCATATGTTTTAGCGGCAATGACTACATCGCATGACCAGCCCTGCAAAGCCCGGCGGATATAGTTATAGTTGGCATAATACTGGGCTGTATCAATAAAATTGACACCAAGTTCCAAAGCTTCCCGTAAAAGGGCGGCTCCTTGGAGCAAAGGCAAATTTGCTCCTAAATAGCCCAGGGTCAAAGAGCCAAAGCAAAGCCTGGAAACAGTAAAGCAGGTAGAGCCCAAGGAGCAATACTGCATCTTGATTACTCCATATCCCGCACATAGGCAGAAACCAGCTCTTTGATCAAATCATCCCGCTCCACCCGGCGAATCAGGCTGCGGGCCTGCTTGTGGCTGGTAATATAAGCCGGGTCACCGGAAATTAAATAGCCGACAAGCTGATGAATAGGACTATAACCCTTCTCCCGCAAAGCGGCATAAACCTCCCGCAAAACATCCTTGGGATCAATAGACTCCTCTTTACGCACCTGAAAGCTCATAGTCTCTTCCGGGTTTTGGCATGATTTCTCATTCACTTTGCATATCCCTCCTTACCGCCTCCTAAGAGACAGATTTAGCAGCTTTGGGGAAAGCGGGGAAAGTGTGGAGTGTGGAGAGTGGAGTGTGGAGTTATTGATGTTTTTGCTTAAGCAAAAACGATTGAAAGGGTCAATAATTGTATCAAATAAAACGTTTCGCAAAGCGAAACCTCAACAACTCCACTCTCCACTCTTCACACTCCACACTCATTACTCTACCCCTCAAGCTTCTCAACAAACAACTTCCTAGCCTGCTCCAAGGCCTCCCGAATTTTCTCAGGGTCTTTCCCCCCTGCTTGGGCCATATCGGGGCGGCCTCCGCCGCTGCCTCCTACTATTGCGGCAATATGCTTGATCACCTGGCCAGCATGAAGCCCGTGGGCCTGGGCTTTTTCGGTGGCAGCTGCTACCAGATGGACTTTGTCGCCGCTTTTTGCCGCCAGGACAATAGCTGCATTATCCATCCTATCCCGTAATAAGTCCAAATAATTACGCAAATCCTTGATATCGATATTATCCGCATCTATCTGGGCAGCCAGCACATTGATACCGTCAATTTCCTGAGCTTGGGCAATCAGCCCGTTAATTCTATCCTTTGCTTTTTGAGCCAGTAGTTTTTCTATTTCTTTGCCCTGCTCCCGGCTCTCTGTCAGCAGCGTTTCCAGGCGGTTATAGGCTTCGGAAGCAGCAACTTTCATGATCTGGGCCAGCTGCATGAGCCGGCTTTCCTGTTCCTGATAATAGTTCAAAGCCGCCCAGCCTGTCAATGCTTCAATTCGCCGCAATGAAGAGCCGATTCCTGCTTCGCTTAAAATTTTTATCAGACCGATTTCCCCCGTAGCCCGGCAATGGGTGCCGCCGCACAGTTCCCGGCTATAGTCGCCCATACTGACCACCCGCACTGTTTCCCCATACTTATCGCCGAAAAAGGCCATTGCCCCGCTTTCTTGGGCTTCTTTCAAGTTCATTTCCCGATAGGATATAGGCAGGTTGTCCATAATTTTACTATTTATTTCTCTTTCTACTGCCCTGATTTCTTCAGCGGTCATGGGGCTGAAATGGCTGAAATCAAAACGAAGGCGGTCTTTGGTCACCAAAGAACCTGCCTGATGCAGATGCTCGCCCAAATGCCGGCGCAAGGCCTGATGCAGCAGATGAGTAGCCGAGTGATTACGGCTGATCGAACGCCGTGCCTCCGGATCTACCTGCAAAGTTATACTTTCTCCGACTGTGACAACGCCTTCTAAAGCAGTTATTTGCTGCAGGATCGCTCCGCCGGCCAGTTTTTGGCTATCTTCTACCCTCAAAGTACCACAGGCGCCGCAAATCAGGCCCTCATCGCCTGCCTGGCCGCCGCTCTCGGGGTAAAACGGAGTTTCTTTTGTCAGCAAAAAGCCCTCCTGCCCTGCCTCTATCCGCCCGGTCAATTCATTTTCCACCAGGCAGGCAAGGACCATACTTTCTTTTTTCAAATCCTCATAACCTGTAAAGACAGAAGCCGGGTAATCGGTAAAATGGCCGGCCAAAGCCAGTTTTTGATCTCCTTTGCCGCTTTCATAACGGGCAGCCCGGGCTTTTTGCCGCTGTTCTTGCATAGCAGCTTCAAAACCATCCTCATCCAGGGCAAAGCCATGCTCTTCGGCAATATCCCGGGTCAAGTCCAAGGGGAAACCATAGGTGTCATAGAGACGGAATATATCCCCACCGCTGATAATTTCAGCGCCTGCCACCTGGTTATTAGCAATTATTTCCTCTGCCACAGCCAGACCGTCATGCAAAGTAATAAAAAAGCGCTCTTCTTCCAGTTTGATTACTTTTATTATAGTTTCGGCCTCTTGATCCAAACCGGGGTAAAAGCCGGCTAATGACTCCCGGACATAGGGTACCATTTTGTGAAGAAAGGGCTGATCCAAGCCTATTGTTTTTCCCAGTCGCACCGCCCGGCGCAGAATCCGGCGCAATACATAGCCTCGCCCTTCATTGCTGGGCATTACCCCGTCGGCAACCAGAAAAGAACAGCCCCGGGCATGATCGGCAATGACCCGGAAGGGAAAGCCGGCCAGCCCGCTATCATAAGTCCGGCCGGACAGCTTTTCCACACCTTCGATCAGTATACGCAACAGATCAGTATCGTAATTACTCTCTACCCCCTGCAAAACCGAAGCCAGACGCTCCAAACCCATACCCGTATCAATACTCGGGTTGGGTAAAGGATGCAGCTGCTTCTCACTATCCCGGTTATACTGCATAAAGACCAGATTCCAGATTTCCATCCAGCGGTCGCAATCGCATTGGCCGATCCCGCAAATTTCCCCGCAGCGATACTTCTCGCCCCTATCAAAAAATATTTCACTGCAAGGGCCGCATGGGCCGGTTTCACCCATGGCCCAAAAGTTATCCTTTTCCCCGATCCGCAGTATCCGCCCGGGATCGATATCAGTAACCTGCTGCCAAAGCTCCTCGGCCTCATCGTCCTTTTCAAAGACTGTGGCATATAGTTTTTCTTTATCTATGCCTAAAACCAGGGTGACAAATTCCCAGGCATAGGCGATGGCTTCTTTTTTAAAATAATCACCGAAAGAGAAGTTACCCAGCATCTCAAAAAAAGTATGATGACGGGGAGTACGGCCAACCGACTCCAGATCATTATGTTTGCCTCCGGCACGCAGGCAACGCTGAACCCCTACCGCCCGGGTATAAGGCCTTTTTTCCAGCCCCAGAAAAACATTCTTAAACGGCACCATCCCGGCATTGGTAAAGAGCAAGGTAGGATCATCATAAGGCACCAAGGAAGAGCCCTCCACCTCCGTATGGCCTTTATCCAGAAAAAAATCAATAAACTTACGCCGAATCTCATTGCCCTTCATAATCTGACTCCTTTTTATTTACTTCGTTGCGCCAAAGTAGGATCCATGTTATCCTTAATTATTTATTTTACCACTAATTACTATGACTTGTACAGACCTATTTTAAAATTGGTAATATTTTCCTTTTACGTTATCCGCTTCCCTCTATAACTTTCCCCTTTTCATTCGCCATCCCGGGCTTGACCCGTGATCCCCTACTCCCTACCCCAGATAAACTGGAAAAGTATTAAAAAGAATTAGACACGGATTGAACGGATTAAAAACGGATTAGCGCGGATTTTTTTTTATTATAAAAAGCATTGAATCATTTTTTTGTTTTTCCCTCATACTACAGCACCTAATTTCCTCATATCATCAGACAACAGCGAAAATCCGTTAAAATCCTTAAAATCCGTGTCTAATTATTTCATGCATCAGTTTTAATCCACATCCTTGCAGTTCAATCAAGAGATGAAGTATATTTTGTGACTTTTTTTGTTCGAATTTGAGAGCCTAGTTCCTAATCCCCAATCCCTAATCCCTAATATTATAGTTTATTTCAGCCTTATTTACCAGTAATATTTTCCGTCATTTTCCCCGCTATTTCTAAGAGAGGTGAAAAACAGTGAGTTTTTTTGTCGGCAGTGAAATTGGCCACCTGCGCAAGGTGATGCTGCACCGGCCCGGAGTTGAACTGGAAAGGATAATCCCCCGGGATTTGCAGTCCATGCTTTTTGATGATATACCCTGGTTGAAAGCTATGCGGAAAGAGCATGATAATTTTGCCCGGATCCTTGAAGAAAATGGGGCCCGGGTTGTCTATCTGGAGGACTATCTGGCTGTGGCGCTGGCTGATCCGGAAGCTGCAACTGCTTTGATCAAAAATGTCGTTCAAATGGAAGTATCCCGGGATGAAAAAACAGAGCAGGAGCTGAATGAATATTTGCTGAGTCTGACCCCGCTGGAATTGGCACAGGTTATGATTCATGGGCTTAGCACCAAGGGTATTGCCGGCAAAAAACAGTCCTTAGCTGATTATTTGGCTGTGCCGACCGACTATTATTTCTATCCCTTGCCCAATGCCTATTTTATGCGGGATCCGGCGGCGGTTATTGGCGGGGGCCTGGCCTTGGGTGTGATGCAAAATCCAATCCGCCGCCGGGAAAGCTATTTACAGAGCCTGCTTTATCAATATCATCCGGATTTTGCCGGCCTTGATCTTTATTATGACAACAATCGTAGCCGTATGCCATTGGAGGGCGGGGATATTCTGGTCCTCAGTGAGAAAACAGTCGCGGTGGGCTGCTCTCAGCGCAGCAGCGCCCATGCTATTGAATTATTGGCAGAGAAAATACTGGCTCCTGATCAAACTATACAGAATATTCTGGCTATACAGATTCCGGTAGAGAGGGCTTTTATGCACCTGGATACGGTTTTGACCATGGTGGACCGTAATAAATTTATTGTCTATCCGGGGATCATCGATTTTATCCGGACGGTAGAGATCAGGCGCGGTCCGGACGGACATTTGCACTTCCGTAATTTTGAGCGATTGAGCCGGGCTTTGGAAACTGTTCTGGATCTGGAAGATTTACAGTTTATTTACAGCGGCGGCGGTGATTCCGTGGTGGCCGCCAGGGAGCAATGGAATGACGCCACCAATACCCTGGCTATTGCCCCCGGCAAGGTAATTGCCTATAACCGTAATGTAGTTTCCAATGATTGCCTGCGGGAACAGGGAATAGAGGTTATCGAAATCGAAGGAGGAGAGCTGGTACGGGGACGGGGCGGACCTCGTTGCATGAGCATGCCGCTTCAGAGGTCGGAGGACTGAAGTCGGAGGACTGAAGTCGGAGGTCGGACGATGGGAGAAAGGAAAAAGAAAAAAGGAAAAAGATAAAAGATAAAAGAAAGATGACTCGGAACCTGTTGGCAGTTGCCGGTTGACGGTTATTAGTAGCTTGTTGCCGGATGTTTTATGAATATAATTAGTAATAAGTTGAAAAGATACAAAA
This sequence comes from Clostridiales bacterium, assembly GCA_009783415.1. GTDB lineage: Bacteria > Bacillota > Dehalobacteriia > UBA4068 > UBA4068 > WRHF01. Next base: position 3,770 of record WRHF01000123.1, on the reverse strand, counting down.
AGAGGGTTGGAGTTTTTATTTTCTTAATCCCGATTAGTGTAAACTTAAAAACAAGTGTTTTTTTCTAATCCCTACCCCAGATAAACTGGAAAAGTATCCTCATAGACCCAATTCATCCGTCATCCCGGGCTTGACCCGGGATCCCCTGTAAGTTCCTGAAAATGACAGGGGATTGCGGGTCAAGCCCGCAACGACGTATATATTATGACTTTTTTTGTTCGAATTTGAGAGCTTAGTTCCTAATCCCTACCCCAGATAAACTGGAAAAGAAATCAAAAAATTAGACGCTGATTTGCACGGATTAAAAACGGATTAGCACAGATTTTTTTATTATAAAAGTATTGAATTTATTTTTTCCCAAACAACAGCACCAAATTTCCTCATATCATCGGACAACAGCGAAAATCCGTCAAAATCCTTAAAATCCGTGTCTAATTATTTCATGCATCAATTTTAATCCACATCCTTGCAGGTCGATTAAGAGATGAGGTATATTCTGTGACTTTTTTTGTTCGAATTTGAGTGCTTAGTGCCTAATCCCTAGTCCCTAATCCCTTGCGGTCGAAGGCCGCCTTGGTTATTCATGTTTTTATTTTGTTGATAGGTAAATAATACCTGTTAATGCGTTTGTGGTGTATAAAAGATGCCTTAAAAGAATATTTTTGCATAACTATTGCAATTTTATTCAAGATGGTGTAAGATGTATTATAAAAGAATTGCATTATTAGAGATGCTTGATTATTGCCTCTCTTTTTTGCAAGAAGTTTAAAAAAGGAGTGAAGATTATGCCAATGAGTTTGAAAGGCCGGAGCCTGCTTACCTTGAAGGATTTTAGTTCTGAGGAAATCCGGTATCTCTTGCAATTGTCCCTTGATCTGAAAGCTAAAAAGAGAGCGGGGATTCGCGGTGATTTGCTGGCCGGGCGCAATATTGTTTTGCTTTTTGACAAACCCTCTACCCGTACCCGCTGTGCTTTTGAAGTTGCGGTTTATGATGAGGGGGGCCAGGTCACTTTCCTTACCAACAGCCAAATGGGCAAAAAAGAAAGCCTGGAGGATACTGCCATAGTTTTGGGCCGTTTTTATGACGGAATTGAATATCGCGGTTCCGGCCAGCAAATCGTCCGGGATTTGGCGAAATTCAGCGGAGTGCCGGTCTGGAATGGTCTCACCGATGACTATCATCCTACCCAGCTGCTGGCCGATATTATGACATTAATGGAAAATATTACCAAGCCACTCAATCAGGCTAAATTAGCTTTTGTGGGGGATGCCCGTAATAATGTGGCAAATTCCTTGCTGATAGGCTGCGCTAAGCTGGGCCTGGATTTTGCTGCTGTGGCGCCCCAAAGCCTTTTCCCTGATGAAAAATTAGTGGAGGAAATGACGGAAGTCTGCCGGGAGACCGGCGGTACGATCCTTCTTACGGAAGATATTGGTGAAGGCGTGCTGGGCGCGGATGCTATTTATACCGATGTTTGGGTTTCTATGGGCGAGGAAAGCCAATTTGCCGAGCGGATAGCCTTGCTGAAGAAATATCAGGTGAATATGGATCTGATCCGGCAAACCAAAAACCCGGAAACCATTTTCCTCCATTGCTTACCTTCCTTCCATGACCGCAATACGGAAATAGGAGAGATGATCTATCAGCAATACGGTTTGGCGGAAATGGAAGTTACCGATGAGGTTTTCCGGAGCCGTCATTCCAAGGTTTTTGATGAAGCGGAAAACCGGATGCATACTATTAAGGCAGTTATGTGCGCTACGCTAGCGCTCTAGTGGACCGCAACATCTAAAGATTTACAAATATTTGCGAGGATTTTTGCTGTCATGCAAGGCGGAGGAGCCGCAGCATAGCCGAGATATGTAATCAGTCCTAACGTCATCCCGGACTTGATCCGGGATCCCCTGCTTGACTCTGGGGGATTCCGGGTCAAGCCAGAAATGACGGGAAAGCGAAAGTGTATGGTTTTAGATGTCACAACCTACTGGAATTGAAAATTAAAAAAAGAAAACGGGAGATAAGGTTATGAGTAATCAAACTTTTATTGATAAGGAACAACAGTATGGGGCTCATAATTATAAGCCTTTGCCGGTGGTTTTGACTAGGGGTGAGGGGATTTGGGTTTGGGATGTCGGGGGTAAAAAATATCTTGATATGCTGGCCGGTTATTCTGCTGTGAATCAGGGGCATTGCCACCCCCGGATCGTAGCCGCAGCCAAAGCGCAGCTTGAACGCCTTACTCTCACCTCGCGGGCCTTTTATAATGATCAGCTGGGGCCTTTTGAGGAAAAACTGGCGCTTTTGACGGGTTATGATCAGGTTTTACCCATGAACACCGGGACCGAGGCAGTGGAGAGCGCTCTTAAACTGGCCCGCAAATGGGGGGAAAAAGTCAAGGGGATAGCCAAGGACAAGTGTAAAATCATTACATGCGCCAATAATTTCCATGGACGTACTATAGGGATCATCTCTTTTTCTACTGATGAACAGTATAGGGACGGCTTTGGTCCTATGGTCACGGGTTTTCAAATAGTACCCTATGGGGATGCCCTGGCTATGGCCCAGGTTATCGATGCCGATACCTGTGCCATTTTGGTGGAGCCGATCCAAGGGGAGGGCGGGGTCATCATCCCGCCGGAAGGCTATTTGCGGCAATTGCGCCAATTGGCTGATGAAAATAATCTGCTGCTGATTCTTGATGAAATCCAAATGGGGCTGGGCCGTACCGGTAAAATGTTTGCTTATCAGCACGAAGACGCCCGTCCGGATCTTTTGATTTTGGCCAAAGCCTTGGGTGGCGGCATTTGTCCCATCTCGGTAGTCCTGGCTGATGAAGAGGTGATGGGAGTGCTTAAACCGGGCGATCATGGCTCCACCTTCGGCGGTAATCCTTTTGCCTGCGCTGTAGCCTGCGAAGCCTTGGACGTACTGATAGAAGAGGAATTGCCGGAAAAGGCAGCTGTTTTAGGCGCTTATTTCATGGAAGGATTGAAAAAAATCAAAAGCCCGGCTGTCAAAGAAATCCGGGGCAAGGGTTTGATGATCGGGGTGGAAATCAAGCCGGAATTCGGCGACGCCCGTATCTATTGCGAGCGACTGCAGGAAAAAGGCCTGCTCTGCAAAGATACTCACTATACTACCATTCGCTTTGCCCCGCCTTTGGTCATCGCTAAAGAGGAGATCGACTGGGCTCTAGCCCAAATCCAGGCAGTGCTTAACTAAAGCGGGCTTCGCTTGCAAGAGGGCAGAGGACAGAGGACAGAGGACAGAGGACAGAGGACAGAGGACAGAGGACAGAGGACAGAGGACAGGGGACAGAGGACAGAGGACAGAGGACAGAGGACAGGGGACAGAGGACAGAGGACAGAGGACAGAGTGTGGAGAAAAGCGCGAAAAAGACGCTTTTCATATATTAAAATCTTGTTTTTTATTGACACTTTGTGTCTCATAGGTACTAACTATTGATCAACATAGAAAGACCCGATATGCCGGGTCTTTTTATGTTGATTGATACGTTATTTTTTATACACGTCTCTAATGTATATTGACAGCAGGGCATGCATCAATGTATAATTATAAGGCAATAACTATGTGATGAAATCTATCAATGCATTGTTTACCAGTTTTTTACTTGTATAAAGCAAGTGTTTAAGGTTTATTCAGGGAGAGAATAATGTATATTTAATAGAAAAATATGGAAATTATAAAAAATTAAGGAGGACATGCTATGCCAAAAAAACTGTCTGTTAGGCTGACCCGTCAATTAT
>WRHF01000122.1 GCA_009783415.1 Clostridiales bacterium | reverse complement strand
CCGATGGGACCGGAAGGACACACAGGCCCGGAAGGCCCGACAGGTCCGGAAGGTCCGATGGGACCGGAAGGCCCAACAGGTCCGGAGGGACCGATGGGACCGGAAGGACACACAGGTCCGGAAGGCCCGACAGGTCCGGAAGGTCCGATGGGACCGGAAGGCCCGACAGGTCCGGAGGGACCGATGGGACCGGAAGGACACACAGGCCCGGAAGGCCCGGAAGGCCCGACAGGTGCTACAGGTACCTTTGAACAGTCTTTCCTATATGTTTGGTCTACAGAAGAACAATTTCTTGAACCTGCGCCGGGACCGGGTGAGCATGGTGATGCTGTAGAATTTAATGAATATGTTGAGATGGGGGCGGCGCTGTCTTTTATAGGTCCGGCAGAGATTCAAATCCTGGAGACCGGCTATTACAATATCAGTTGGCAAGTTTTTAAAACAGGCTATGATTCTGCCTTTGCCCTCTTTTTTGATTCGCTAATGGTTCCGGGCAGCAATTACGGAGCAATGGCCCATGATGAAAACTATCAAGGGCAAGTAATTGCTTATTTGGAAGAAGATGGTATCTTGACCCTGAACCGGATCGATGGCCTATATATTCAGGAGATCCTCAATAGAGTCAGTGGCACATTTGCAACATATGTAACGGGTGCGTCCATTGTCATAGTGAAAATCGCTTAAAAAGAGGAGAGGTATCAATGATATATTATCTACAGCGGGAATGTAATTTGCAAACTGCAATACCCACTGGCGGCATTTTGCAATTTGATACTCCCGTTGCCTTAAACGCAACAAATCCTTCGACGGCAACAGAGGTTCTGCAGTATCAGGAAGATGGTTCCATTGATATTGTCAGCCCGGGAACATATGCAGTCTTTTGGTTTGTCACCGGTATGACAGGATTTGCCACAGATGGCCAGTCTTATGGCTTGAAAAGAATGGATTATAGTGGAGAAATCCCGGGTTGGGCGGTTCTTGCCAAATCGACCAATCATATCAAAAATTCTTCAACTCCGGGGTTTTCTCTGGTCATGGTATCCGATGAGGAAATCAGTGAATACGAAAAAGCTACAATAGCTTTATTCAATACCGCCGATGAAGCAATAAAACTGACTTTCTTTTCTCCAAAGGCAGGTATCCTTATCTTTGGCCTTGATCTTGATGCTCTGGAGGATAGACTTAGCGGGATCAATCAGGAAATAGCCGATCTATTTCTGCAATTACAGTCTATTGAAGATTTTGTCCGTTTATCGGCTGTAACTGAAGTATGGTCCCTTTCAGCTGATCTTTCCGGGCTTGGGGTAGCTGTGATCAATTCCGGATATACCTATAACTTTTGGGGAATAGGCACGCTTAATCATCAACAGACTTTGGAGAGCGGTGAAACATATTACTTGATCGAAAGCAGTCAATTTCAACCCTTGACCTTATATCAGGGAAGCTCAACGATCGGTACCCTGTGGATCGAAACGCCGGCTCCGGCCTCAAGTGTCTATTCGATTCCGGTTCGCTTTGATGGCAGCGGCATTTATTTTACTCCAAGCACGACAATTTCCAATCTTCCTGTTGGCACGACATTCAAATTTACGCAGGCATTAATCCTGGTGTAGGAGAGGAGTATGGAAGCATGACTACAATATCAGGATATATCCTGTTTGATAGTACTAGAACAGCAGCGCCTCCGGGCGGGATGACAGGGATCGCGGATGTTCCTGTTATCCTTCAAAACATAGCGACGAATGAGAGGCTTGCTGTTTATACAGCAGGTGATGGAAGCTATTCCTTTATCAATGTACCCGACGGGGATTACAGGATCGTAGAAGCATACGGAACACCTGCAATCCCCTCACCGGGGGATTTCAGTAATGCGGCGGCGGGCGCCGTACCGTCCGCCGTTTTCCCGCCGATCAGCTTTGTCAATAATCCTCCGCCGGGTGCTACAGACCTTGATTGCACCACCCCAAACACGATTCTGGTTACGGTGTCCGGGTCCGATTTAACAAATCTATATATATTAAACGGTCCGGTAAGATATGTCCCCATTGAAGCCACAACGGATAGTTGCGCCGTTATTTCTCCCGATAACCTGCTTCGTGATGCCGATGAAGGGACAATGGGTTTCTTTCCGCCGGGCACACCGGCAAATACAGGTGTGCCGGTAGAGCCTTATCCCGCCAACGTGCCGGACTTTCTCTATGTTTTGCCGGATCCGTCGATCTATGTACCTGATGACGGGGAGTATACGGTCCAAAATATCATGAATAATTCCGCCAGCAATGTTCTGGGCGCCTGGTGGCGCATTGCCGACCATACAACAGGCAATGAAACCGGTAGAATGATGGTCGTAAACGGGGATGAGCCCGGGTCGACCTTCTTTACGGAGCAAGTCACGGTAGAACCGCACACCAACTATTTGTTCAGTGTCTGGATCTTGAATATGTTTAAGGCTCTTGGGTGGGCTGATCCTGCATTAGGCGTAGAAATCCTTGACCAAAACGGGGAAATACTCTATTATACAACTTTAGGTGCGAGTATTCCCGTTAATAGCAATGAACCGGAGTGGAAACAAATCGGTACGGTCATCTATTCCTTTGACAATACGAGCCTGACAGTTAGTTTTGTCAGCGAAGGGCCGGCGGCGATCGGGAATGATTATGCCATTGATGATGTAGCGCTGCAAGAAATTGAGATGCCTATATTTCAGCCGCACAAAACTGTCAGCGCCAGATCAATATCAATTGGAGAAACCGCAACCTATACTGTTACCCTGACAAATTCCTGTGCAAGTCCTTTAACTGAGGTAAATTTCCGGGATTTGATCCCTGAGGGGCTTGCTTTTGTTCCGGATTCGGTTACGGTTAACGGTTCTCCCTTACCCGGCGCCGACCCGGCAATTGGTTTTACTGTTCCGGATATTACGGGCGGAAATACAGCTGTCATTACTTTTCAGGTAACTGCCGAATTTATTCCCCCGGGAAACCCGACAGAAAACGTGGCTGATATGTCCTATTTGTACACACCTGTAGAGGATGGTATCGCCGGGCTTTTCAATGTTTCATCCAATCCTGCAACCTTGAGGATCAACCTGCCCTGGTGTCCGCTTCTCACTGTGGCTTTTCAGCGGGAACGTAATCTGGAAGAGGCAATATCCGATAATAGCATTTTGCCGTTTGACGGTCCGCTTGTATCGTCGGATAATATTCAATATCAGGCAGATGGAACTATCGATATCATCAGCCGGGGGATCTACATAGTCTTCTGGTTCGTAGCCGGAATGACCGGTTTTGCCTCAGAGGGGCAGCTGTATCAGTTGAAAAAATTTGATTATGATGCGGATGCTCCTGATTGGATGCTTTTGGCCGGGGAAACTGATCATATCAAGGTTTCCGCAAATGCGGGATTCAGTATTATTGATGTTTCTGCTGAGGAAATTCTTGATCACGGGAGAGCTACCATAGCTTTGTTCAACTCTGCCGATGCCGGGATCAAGTTGACTTTCTTTCACCCCAAAGCCGGTATTCTTATCTATGGAGCTGATTTTGGCTGCCTGGATAATCAGTTTTTTAATATCAACAATGATTTGGCCGACATGAACGAGGGAGTGAATGTAATTGAAAGATTTCTCTATTTGTCGGATGTAACGGAAATATGGTCCCTTACTCCGGAACTTGCCGGGTTGGGAGCAGCTGTGATTTTTATTGGATACAATTACAACTTTTGGGGAATAGGCGAGCTTGAGAGCCAGCAAACCTTAAATAGCGGAGAAACATATTACCTGATAACGAGCAGCCAATATCCGCCGCTAGCCTTTTATCAGGGAAGCTCGACAATAGGGACCCTTTGGCTGGAAGCGCCTCTGGCGGTTGCAAATAAATTCCCCATTCATTTTGACGGAAGCGGTATCTATTTTATCCCGGATTCCCCCATGATCCTTCCTGCCGGCACAAAATTTTCTTTTACTCAACAGCTGATCCTGGTAGATCCGGCAGGGATATAGCGGTCTTCGACCACAAGTATCAAGTATCTAGTATCTAGTATCTAGTATCTAGTATCTAGTATCTAGTGGCTAGTGGCTAGAACGGGTGACTTTCGCTTCGCGAAAGGATTAAATTAAATTCTTGTTTTTTATTGATACTTTATGTCTCATAGCTACTACAGTTGCCAGATTTTATAACTTTGCTTAGTAGCTTACGGACAAAGTAAGCTTAAGTAAAACAAGAATTTCATTCAATAGTTTTCAAGGAGCAAAAACCTACCAACATTCTGAATCCTGAATCCTTGCGGCTGAAAGCCGCCTTAGATAAAGCAGAATTAAACAATTCCCCCATCGCATCGCGGCGGGGGAATTATCGTATCTAACACCATCAAAAGAGTTTTTTGCCTTAATAGCTTACGAACTCGTTTCGTAAAAAAAACAAGAATTTTGTTCAATACTTTTCGTGGAGCGAAAAGTTACCTGCATTCTGATTTCTGAATACTGAATCCTGAATACTTGCGGCTGAAAGCCGCTTTAGTATTTATTTCTATCTATGTAGCTATTATAGCGGTTACGCCAGCGCCTTTGGATCATGATTTCTCTTCTGATACCTAAGAAAATAAAGAGTACCAGCAATATGCCTAATATTCCTATAGTCCAGATTACAATTGACGGCCATTTTTTATCATCCGTTAAGTTATTTGAGGTCAGATCTGCGCTTGTTGCTATGTAATTGTTGTCAAGCATTGTCATTTCCAATTCGCCTAACTTGGAAAACACTGATCCGGGGTTTTCGGTATCTAATAAGAATACGGCCTTTACCTGCGGGTTGACAGGGCTGATATTATTCTCAGTAATATAGTGGATTTTGATATCAGCTTTTGTCATTGAGTTGGGAATTAGACAGCTGAAGTTTTTGTCCGTAAATAATTCGGCATCTATTTCAGTGCCGTATCCGTCAGTGATCAGGTAATGTTCTTTTGCCAGTTCCTCTTTAGTAAAGTTCACACTGATAAGTTCAGAAAAGCCATAATCAAGCAGGCTTACAGTATCTTCCCACTTATCATTGGGGGCGGAAGACTTCATAACTACAGCTATCAGGGTACGCCCGTCCCTTTTGGCCGCTGTTACCAGGGTATGCTGCGAATCCCTGGTCCAGCCTGTTTTGGTGGCTATAACTCCCTGATATTTGTATTTGCCTGTCAATAAGGAATTATTACGCCAAAAAATCCTGGGTTCTTCCTGTTTGTTTGTTGGCGGCATATCATATTGAAAGGCGCTGAATATTTCCGTAAAGCGGGGTATTTCGAGGGCAGCCCTTGTTATCATTGCCATATCATATGCTGTTGTATAATGATCCGGATCAGGCAGGCCATGGGCGTTGGAGAAATTTGTATTGATGGCCCCGGCTTTTTGGGCCCTGTAATTCATGAGCGCGGCAAACTCTGCCAAAGAGCCGCTGATATGTTCGGCTATCCCGTTTGCCGCATCGTTGGCGGATTCGATAGCCAAAGCATATAAGGCATCTTCCAGAGTCAATTCCTCATCAACATCAAGCGCTATATGTGATGTGCCGCGGCCTATGGAAAAAACAGCCTCTTCTGACATAGAGATTATGCTGCCCGGCTCCGAGTTTTCCAGGGCCAGGAGCGCTGTCATGATTTTTGTGATACTGGCGGGGGCCATTTTTAGCTGATGATCTTTTTCAAAAAGAACTTGCCCGGTCTCGCCGTCCATTAAAACAGCGGTTTCCGAGATCAATTTTTCTTTCAATTCAGAAGGGGTAAGAGCGGCTGCCGGAATTGCGGTACAGATAAAGAGAATAACAAAAACAGTAAAACAGCAAATAAGTCTTTGGGGCATCATTGATCCTTAACCTTTCTCTTTAGGTCAGATTTTGTCTAGACTTATTATACTATCAGGAAATGCTAAAATCAATCCTAAATAAATCAGAATAAAATGGAAATATTTGGATATTTTCCCTTGGCAAAACAGGGAAAAAGAGTTATAATATTATCCGGTACAAGAAGTAATGGAAGGGGATAGCCTGATGGATAAAAAAACAAAAAAAGAAATCCGGGAGGATTATAAAGAGAGAGAAGTTATTGGCGGAGTTTATGTTGTTAAAAACACCTTGAAAAATAAATTGTATTTAGATTCTGCCCTAGATCTTCAAGGCAGTAAGAATCGCTTTGAATTTGCGATCAAAACCGGATCTTGTGTGCATCCGAGGTTGCAAAAGGACTGGGCTGAGCAAAAAGCAAATGGTTTTTCCTTTGAAATACTGGAAGAGTTAAAACGGGGTGAAACCCAATCAGCAGCGGAGTTTAAAGATGATCTTGAGTTCATAAAACAAATATGGCTGGAAAAACTGGCAGGCGAAAATTTATATTAGGAACTTACTCCCGAAAATCTGGGCAAAATGGCAAAATTTTTGCGCCTTAGTATTCCCGCTCAAAACTCCGGCTTGTCTTGTGGAGACGAGAGATTTTTTTATCCTCGCAAGCCCTTTTTTTGGTATGCCAGCACGAATAGAATGATCAGGACCGCAATATTGATCCCAATGACTGTTATCGCCTTGGTAAAATTTGCGGAAAAATCATTTACGATTACGTTTAGCTGCTGAGTATAAAGGATACCGGCAGCTTTGGCGACCGTTTCATTGAAGCTGGCGATCATGGGGGCAAAACCGAGGATCACCGCGATAGGCATGGCAAGGGCAGTTGCCGCCTGCTGGTTTTTTGAGACTATGCCGATTGCCGCGCCTAGTATGATAGAGGCTGCGGCAGCCATTATCATTACTGTCAAAAACCTGGCAAATTCTATCCCCGTAAAGACGCCGATCAGGCCAAAGGCAATTGAGGCAATCAAACCTGCCAGCAGGATAAAGCCGCCTGTGCCGATCAGATATTCATGTGGTTTGACCCCTGCCATTACCAAAAAACGAAGGCTTTTGCGTTCTTTGTCTTCTGCAATAACGCCTGCTGTAGCTGTAACGAGCGCCATTCCGGCGAAAATAGCCGCCATCATGGTGACAAACATATTTGTTGCTATATCTTCATTGGATTTTGCGATCAATTCTGTCATGATCAAGGCCACGGCGGGGAAGATGATAAATTGTACCAGCACCATGGGGTTTCTAAACATATCCTTAGCTTGTTTGGTAAAAATTGCCTTTATGCTCCTCATTCCAATTCCACCCCCGTTAGCTTGATAAATACCGATTCCAGATCGGGCACAGTTTTTATAGCATTATGACGTTCACAGATTTCAGCAGGAGATCCCTGCTCAACGATTTTACCTTTATGTAGCAGAGCCACCTTATCGCAGAGTTTCACCGCTTCCTCCATATTATGGGTGGTCAGAAATACGGTCGCCCCGTTTGCGCATAGATCAAGTATCAGCTTGTGGATACCCCTTGCCGTTGCCGGATCCAATCCGCCGGTCGGCTCGTCAAGAAAGAGGATCTTGGGTTCATGCAAAATCGCCCTAGCCAACGCCAGCCGCTGCCGCATTCCTTTGGACAGGGTATTGACCGTTTTTTTAGCCGCATCAAAAAGGCCGACACTCTTGATCGCCGCCACTGATTTCTCCCGGGGTATGCCATAAATATCCGCAAATACATTGAGGTTTTCCAGGCAGTTAAGCCTGATATAAAGCCCGTCTTCATCCAGCATCAGTCCCGTTTCAAAAGGAGACGCTCCGATGGAATAATTACCGCCATCAGCTTCCAGTTGATTAGTAAGGATATTGATGATGGTAGTTTTACCTGCCCCGGAAGGCCCGAGCATACCGAAGATTTCTTTCTCTTTCACCTTAAATGTCACATCAGTCAATACAGTCTGCGCCCCAAACCGCTTGACAATGTTATTCATTTGAATCATTGTCCCATCTCCTTATACATTATCGCTATTAATATGCAGTTCGCGGCTTTTTAGTTTGTTTTGTTCACCGAACAGCAAATTACTGAAGAAACGGTCGAGATAGGTTAGGGTTGCTGTTATTCCCCGATTGGTATCATGATAATTTGCCCGAACAAGCGCATTGCGGAAATATTTAGAGTGCTGCTCGAAGGTGTCGTTTGTCAGATCGTAGCCGAATGTGCGGAGGTATTTTATGGCAAAAACAGCAATCGTACGGGTATTTCCCTCGCCAAAAGCGTGGATTTGCCATAAGTCCGAGATGAACTTCATAATATGCCGGATCACGCTGCGAGCATCAAGCCCGGCATAGTTGAAGGTCTTTTCCTGCCCGAAATCGTAATCAAGGGTTTTGCGTATATTGTAAGCACTGGCATAGTATACAGTTTCGCCATCAAGCACCCATTCCTGTTTACTGATATTATAATCGCGGATTTTTCCGGCAAAGTCATAAATGCCGTTAAACAAACGTTTATGGATTGAGATAAGCTCCACCGGCGAAAGGGAAAACGTTTTTTCCGAGAGAAGCTCGGTTATCCGCAAGGAAACTTTATCCGCCTCCTCCTGCCGCTCCTCATCAATGCCGGCTGACGGCATCTGAGCATAGTATTCAGCAATCTTCTTGCCTGCTTCAGCAAGAGAGATTTTTCCCTCAATGTGGGCATTGGCAGTATCAAGCAGGTATTGAGAAGGAACAAGCCCATCAACCTGCTGCAAGCCAATAGCAGTTTTCCAATAATATGAGCGTTCCTTGTAAGTAGGTTCAGTTTGAGGATCGTAACTGCTGTCCATACTGGTTTTCTCCCGTAGTTTTACAGATCTCTAGTCCTACCCTAGATAAGCTTGAAAAGCATAAAAAATAAATTAGACACGGATTTATAAGGATTCAAACAGATTTGCACGAATTTTTTTTATATATTGTTATGGCTACTATCTTTCAAAAACTCATGAGGTGTCACAACACAGGACTCGCTAGGGTAGTGCCTAGTATTCCCAGTAATCAATCTAGCTTCATAGTACTTTGCTAAATCGAAAAACTTTCTATCGCTTTCGTCAATAAAATGCATTTTGCTTTTTGGCGATTCTGCAAAAACAGCTTTTGACATGATCTCATTTAATAAATTCCGTACTTTATTTTTAGGAAAGCCAAGTTTCTCCCTGTGTAATACTTCACTATACTCATCCATTATCTCATGATTATAATATAGCATTATTTCGCCTTGAAAAAACATCTCCAGAATTTTATAGGGGTTACCTTGATTGGACCATAATGCAGAAACCAAGACGTTAGTATCCAAAACAACTTTTCTCATCTATATATTTCCCCTTGCCTTGATAGAATCTCTTGCAGCATTAATTTCCGCATTTATTTCTTCGTCAGTTAAGAAACCGCGTTCTTCTGCCTCAGCTCGCATTTCTCTGAGTAATGCCAGTCCCTTAGCAGGTTTTGGAGCTTCGATAGAAAATGGTATTTTCTGATCCTTAAGAGAAGCGCGGATAAACATATTTACTGCAACTGACATATTAATTCCAACATCAGAGCAGAATTTCTCGAATCTGCGCTTTATATCCTCATCAACTCTGATTGATACAGTAGTATCTGCCATCTGGTTATCCCCCTTAGTGTTACTTTGTATGCGTATTGTAGCATATATTGGTGTCGCTTGTCAAGTATCTGGAAAAATATACATTCGGGAAAAGTATTGTAACCCCAGGTAGAATACTGTATAATAAAAAATGCCGGAGTGATCCGGTCAGATAAAGGGTAAAGCTAAAAACGGCAAAAGCCGGACGGTTATGTCCCCCATTCCATTGGGAAAGGGGGTGGGCTACCAAACTGTACTTAGGGAGGTGGTCGGTATGGAAGTTGCTTACATAGTCTCTATGGCGATTGTAGCTATCGTTGCTATCATAGTAAACCGAAATACAAAAAAGTAGCCTCCGACCGCCCAAGTTAGAGCTACTTTTTTGTTCAACTGGGACGTAACCGTTAGAGGTTTTACCCTTTTCTGTTTCTATTGTACTTCGATTTTAAATATTTGTCAATTATTTTTTCCGCAAATACAATTCTATTATTTACCTTTTTTATTGACACATCTTTCCTTTTTAGACTATAATTACATTTAGGCAACCTCTAAAAACACAGCGCTGCCAGATTCGCTAGCAATTTTTTCGACTGGCAAGGCGAAGGAGCCGAAGCGTAGCCGAGCTACGTGAGGTGACGACAACGCAGTCCAGGCGGAA
>WRHF01000121.1 GCA_009783415.1 Clostridiales bacterium | reverse complement strand
ACTAAGGCGGTCTTCGACCGCAAGTATTCAGGATTCAGTATTCAGAAATCAGAATGCGGGTAACTTTTCGCTTCGCGAAAACTATTGAACAAAATTCTTGTTTTTTATTTACGAAACGAGTTCGTAAGCTACTAACCCCATATTCGCGCAAAAGCAGTAATTGTTTCCCGCGAGGGGGAACGATCCAGTACGGCTAAAAAAACCTTTTTAAAATGCCCGCCGTAATCCATCAATAGCTCATCCCACCAGGCTGCGACATCTTCCGGATCATTGCGAAAAACTCCGCAACCATATGCTCCCAAAATCACCGCTTTGCAGCCCTTGTCTGCGAAAGTAGCCAGGGCGATTTTCATGCGGCGCTTCATGGCGGTTTTTGCCAGCCGGGCATCTTCTCCTTTGCGCAATACCTGTCCGTAATTGACGGCAGGCAATGTCAGAACCGATGCTTTTGCGGGATGGCGCAGGAACCTTCCCGCCTCGTCCCGGAAAAAGACCACATCAGGCGACCAAATGGCGCAATCGGTATAACGAAAGCTCTGATGAGCTTTGTTGATTTCATAATATTCGGGGCATTGCAGCAAGGTATCATACAGGTTGGACACAGCCGCCAGGCTTTCTTCCTGCGCCATCGCCCCGCTCAAAAAGCCGCCGCCGGGGTTTTTGGCGCTGGCAAAATTCAAGACGCCCAGCGGTTTGTCTTCCGGGTTTTGCAAGTAAAAGATAGCCGACAGTGTGCTTTCGTTACTAAATTCAAGCATCATCATGCCTGTCTTTTGTGTAAAAGATTTTTCCCGGCAGTCAGATTCGCTCTGAGAAATAAAAACACTGTGAGTATTGGCATAACTAACATCCTGCGATATATCAACCAATACCCCATCCGCAATATACTTGCCCTCACGGGCAACACGGACGGTCTCCTGAGCAAGGGCGCTCCTCTGCTCTCTATTTTTCATGAAACCACCTTCTATTCTAATTATTTGCTATGTATCTGCGCCCCAAAAGGGATAAGCGCCAGCTTTGCCAATTTGAAATGCTGCAGGCCAAAGGGTATGCCAACAATAGTTATACACAACAGCAAGCCAAACACCAGATGGGTAAGACACAGCTCGATCCCGCAAATCAAGATCCAAATGATATTACCGAGGGCGCCCATCAGACCAAATTTCCCCAGTGTAACATCCCGTCCGAACGGCCACATCACAAATCCGGCGATCTTTAGGCATTGCAGGCCAAAAGGTATACCAATAATTGTAACACACAGCAAAAGGCCGATTACCGCCCAAATAAGCGCCGCTACGATCCCTCCCAGAATCAACCAAAGTAAATTTCCTAAAAATCTCACCTCAAACACCCCCTCAAAGATAGTGAATAGTGAATACTGAATGATGAATAGTTGTTGTTACTTCGCTCCGCGAAGCATTTTATTATATGAAAAGATTAGTTAATAGTTACTCTTTGGATTTTGTTAAGAGTTTGACAAGTTGCAGTTTTTCAGGAGATATTTGACGCTAACTAGAGAATAGAACTCCCCAGCTCATAGCCCAAAACGCCTAAGTAATCGCATGCTGTGGCGCCGATGTCTGCAAATGTGTTGCGCAGGCCAAAGTTTTTGGGGGTAATGCTTTGTCCGTAAATTAGGCAGGGTATGTATTCTCTGGAATGATCCGTCGAGGGGGTTGTCGGGTCGCAGCCGTGGTCTGCCGTGAGGATCAGGATGTCGTCCGGCCTCATTGCTGCCATGATTTCTGAAAGCCGCAAGTCAAAATACTCAAGAGCCCGGGCGTATCCCTTTACATCGTTCCTATGTCCGTAAAGCATATCAAAATCAACCAGGTTCGTAAAAATCAGCCCATTGCCGATAGCTGCCATGGCTTCAAGAGTTGCTTCGATCCCGGCTTTGTTGTTTGTCGAATGGTTTTTACTTGTGATACCTTGCCCCCCAAAAATATCCTCGATTTTGCCGATGGCATGGACATTCAAGCCGGCATCCTTGATCAAATCAAGCATGGTGCCGCGAGGTGGCATTATCACAAAGTCCCTGCGATTTTCGCTGCGGTAATAGCTTCCCGCCTCCCCTAAAAAAGGACGGGCGATCACCCGGGCGATACCGTATTCATCGCAGAGCAAGTGCCGGGCTTTTTCGCAGATTTTATAAAGCTCGTCAACAGTTATTACTTCTTCATGAGCGGCTATTTGAAAAACACTGTCCGCCGAGGTGTAAACGATCGGATAGCCGGTTTTGAGATGCTCATCACCCAGCCTTTTGATTATTTCCGTCCCTGATGCTGCCACGTTTGCCAAAGACTTTCTGCCGATCGCCTTTTCAAACTTTTCCATGCACTCCTGCGGGAAGCCGCCGGGATAGGTTGTAAACGGCTTATCCAGAGTTTTACCCGCTATTTCCCAATGCCCGCTTATCGTATCCTTTCCCTTTACTTTTTCCGCAATTTTGCCATGCAAGGCAATCGGATTGGTATAATTTGGTAGCATAGAGCCATCAATATTGCCAATACCCATTTTATACAGGTTCGGAATCTCAAGGCCCCCCATCGCTTTATAGATATTCCCCAGCGTATTCGCCTTGATATCGGCTAGATCAAATTCATAGGCATCGGGCATTGCCCCAATGCCCAAGCTGTCAAGGATTATGAGAATTACCCTTTTCATTATATCACCTTTCCGGCAAGATCTTTCCTTTAATTTGAGGCCTTGGTATTTCAACGCCGGACTTTCCGGTAAGTACGCATAGTAAAATTTATATACTCAATTATAACCTTACGGCCTGCTTTCGTCAATAGCCCTGCAGGTTCCTGTTTTTCGGCATTATAATGGAACTTTGTAAAAACGGTCAAGCCTTGACAAAATAATCTAATAACTTGTCTTGGAGCATCTTTTCCTTTATAATGAAAGAAGCATGTTTGATATATAATTAAGAAAACTAATATTAAGAGGAGGATTATTATGAGCTGCTGCCTTGATCTAAAAACTATTGATTTTAAAGACCCTGATAATCTTTTTTTAGTGCCGGTAAATACATCCAATCGCCATCTGCATGTATCTGCCGGGGATTTGGCCAAGCTTTTCGGGCCGGACCATAAGCTGACCAATATCAAGGATTTGACCCAGCCCGGGCAATATGCCTGTCAAGAGACAGTGAATATAGTCGGACCCAAAGGTATGCTGGAAAATGTCCGGATTTTAGGTCCCGAGCGCCCGGCTACCCAGGTAGAGCTGGCCCAAACTGATGCCCGGAAAATCGGGATCAAGGCGCCTCTGCGCAATTCCGGGGACTTGGCAAAAAGCCCCGGCTGTGTTTTGGTGGGACCTAAAGGCTATGTAGTTTTAAGCGAAGGCGTAGTAGTAGCCGCACCTCATATCCACCTGCACGTAAGCGACGGCGAAGCCCTGGGCCTGGCTGACAAAGAGCTGGTGGATGTCTATTTCTCCGGAGAAAAGAAAATGGCTTTTTTTGATATCATGGTCCGGGTACATCCGGAATTTGCCAAAGACATGCACCTGGACACCGACGAAGCCAACGCCGCCCGACTTGGTGCTGGGGACAAGGGACTTATTGTGAAGAAAAGTTAGCGGCTCAGGTGGAGTAAACGCTTGCATAACTTGTGACTTAAAATTGACAATTGACAATTGACGATTGACAATTGTGGAAAAAATCGGAGATTTTTTTTTATTATAAAAACCCTCTTTTTTATCATTTGGTAAGTACACAAGGATTGAGGAATCTTGTTTTGTTGGTGCTGGAAAATTCTTCGCTTCGCTCAGAATGATTATTTTTGGGGTTTTCTCAGTATAGTTCTCTTTTATAATTGTCCATTGTCAATTGTCAATTGTCAATTGAAAGAAAGGCGGCCGGGGATTTCTCACCGGCCGCAGTACGCCCCCTCTTGGGGCTACCGAAAGGATATTTGCCCGGACTTTGCCCGGACAAACTGGCAAACTTTCATACTTAAGAATTAGCAGCAGCTGTTATTATTAATCAGGCCGCACAAAAACTGCATAACGATCAAAATTATGACCAAGTTGATGATACAGCTAAAACCACCTGTACCACCAAGGAAACCACAACCGCCTCTAGATGGCGCTTCCCCGCAGGGATTGCAGTCAAAAGATCCTGGGAATCCGTTCATGATGGCTCCTCCTTCTCTACGTTTTTTTTATTTCCGCCTATGAACTAGTTGCAGGATAAACCTGCTCCGCAGCAACCGTTATTGCCAAGGATGTTGCAGAGGAATTCCAAAACGATGATCAGGATAATCAGATTAATGATGCATCCCCACAGATCTCCACCAATAGCATTACAACCATTGAAAAACATAATTTTCTCCCCTTTTCGGCTTTTTCTCTAAACGTGTTTTTAACAAAACCGGCAAAGGCGACAGATAAAAGGGGCAAATGCCGTACTGATAGCTACTGTAAGAATCAGTTTGTTCAAGATATTCGGGGCATAAAAACAGGGGTAGGGATAGGGGCAGGCAAAGTTCTTAAACAAGAAACCCGGCAAAATGTCACCTTCTTTCTTTCGCCTTTGCAAGCAGAAAAGCACGCTTTGTTTTATAGTACATGATATGGCATTGGGCGGGCTTTGGTGCCAAAAAAAATAATTCCAAGCTTAGGCAAAAAAACCAAGGCTTCAAACTGGTCTTTTCTTTAGGGGGAGCTAAAAGCTTATTGAAATTGGCAATAAAATCTGTTATTATATATTTAGCTAAAAAAACAGCCAAGTTATCCACAAAAAGGTGGCGGGGCTTTTATTTTTTATTCCTTTTTAAAGAGCTACCCTAGCCCGGACAAGCCGGAGTGTTGAGTTTTGAGTGTTGAGTTTTGAGTTGGAGCAGGAATATGGCGGCACGAAAATTTTGCCATTTTACGCAGAATTTCGGGAGTAAGTGCCTAAATGTTTATGTCTTGGGCCGTCCGGACAGGCCCCGGGGAGTATGGAGGATTTGATCAGTGGAAAAGATTTGGCCCCGTGTTTTGGAAATCATCAGAGAAGATGTCAGCGAACAAAGTTTTAATCAATGGTTTGGCACCATAGAAGCCGTACGCCTGCATGATAGTGTTGTTTATATCACTTTGCCCAATCTTCATGCCTACGATTATATGGAACAGATTTTTCGCCAAATGATTGAGGCAGCCCTGGCTGATGCCGCCGGAAGGCAGCTTGCGGTAAAATTTCAGATCAGCGGGGATACTTTCTTTCCGGAAGAAAGCAAAAAGCCTTCCGTTACCGCCATCCCGGGTTTTCCGGATCCGGCTAAAAAAGGAGAAAGCACCGATTTTAATCCCCGCTATACTTTTGACAGTTATGTGGTAGGCAACTCCAACCGTTTTGCTCATGCTGCGGCAATGGCTGTGGCTGAACGCCCCTCCCGCACCTATAATCCGCTTTTTATTTATGGGGGCAGCGGCCTGGGCAAAACCCATTTGATGCATGCTATCGCTCAAAGTGTGCTGCAAAAAAAGCCCAGTGCAAAGGTAGTTTATGTCTCTACAGAGAAATTTACCAACGAATTTATTTCCCTGGTGCGCACCGGCAAGGCTTTTGCTTTTAAAAACCGCTACCGCAATGCCGATATTTTCCTGATCGACGATATTCAATTCATCACCGGCAAAACGGGTACCCAGGAGGAATTTTTCCATACTTTTAATGCTCTGCATGATGCCGGACGGCAAATAGTCATTTCCTCTGACCGGCCTTCACGGGATATCGAAAAATTGGAGGAACGCCTGCGTTCCCGCTTTGAATGGGGCCTGACAACCGATATTCAGTCTCCGGATTTTGAAACCCGCTGTGCTATCTTGCAAAGAAAGGCCGACATGGAACAAATCGTGATTCCCGATGAAGCCATCTTTTATATGGCGGAAAGAATCAATTCCAATATCCGGGAATTAGAAGGGGCGCTTAACCGTCTGGCCTGTTACATACGCCTCAACAATTTGGACTCCATTACCCTGGAAAAAACCATAGAGGAACTGGCAGAAATGCTGCCTCCCGTCACCAAGCCGCAGCTAAGCGTAGAGAGTATTCAGCGGGCGGTAGCCGCTTTATTTAAAGTTCGGGCAGAAGATTTTAAGACCAAAAAACGCCATCGGGAAATTGCCTACCCCCGGCAAGTTGCTATGTATTTGTGCCGGGAAATGCTTAATATCCCCCTGGAACGGATCGGCCAGGAATTTGGCGGCAGGGATCATACCACGGTAATGCATGCCTGTGATAAAATCAAAGAGGAGCGCAAAAACAGCGATTATCTGGCAGGAGTGCTGGAGGATCTGACTAAAAAACTGAATTAGCAATATCAAATAAAGGGCTGTTGCAAAATAGCGGGCCGCCCGGTATGCAGCCCGCTATTTTGCAACGGCCCTTTATTTATTCCGGGCTGCCGGCCCAACCACAGGCCGGACAATAGCCATCCCGGGCATTGATTGCCAGGAAAATCTCCCCGCAATTGGGGCACTGGACACTGTTTTCACTCATTTTTGTCCGGTCCGTAAAAACAGAAGCGGCAGGTCTTTTCATCTTATCACCACCCTTTGAACAATTCACAATTCACAATTCACAATTTTTAGGCAAGCATCATGTTACCCGTCATTCTGCGCGAAGCCGCAGAATCCATTTCCCCATCAGCAGCAATGTGCTGGAATAGCATTATATATAACCAGCATGTAGGCAGGCAATACTTCCCTTTGGATCAAGCCTTTGCCAAAAGCTAAGTGCTAATTCCCCGGTTTATTCTTCCCTAATTTGGCCAAATTATGTCTAAGGCGGTCTGCGACCGCAAGTATTCAGGATTCAGTATTCAGGATTCAGAATGTTGGTAGGTTTTCGCTCCTCGAAAACTATTGAATGAAATTCTTGTTTTATTTTAGATTACTTTGTCCGTAAGCTATTAAAGCTTGTTCTTCCAGGGAAAAAGAGATTTTCCCTGGCCTTCAGCAGAAAAACCCCTTGACAAAAATAGTTATAAATAATGTGAATTGATTGGAGATGATGTTTAGTGAAGCAAATAAACGAATTGCCTACTATCGGTATTTTGGGGGTCGGTGTCATCGGTTCGGCTTTGGCTCGGGGTTTTGCTACTTGTCAGATCGCTTATCCTTTATTGCTTTCATCGCTTGATCAGACAAATATGGTGGAACTGGCAGCAAGTTATCCCAAGCGGATCCGCTTGGCAAGTGATAATCAGCAAGTGCTTGATGAAGCTGATTGGCTGATTTTGGCTCTGCCGCCGGCCAAGGGGGAAGAAATTCTCTTGAACCTCTCCTTTTCCCCGCGGCACAAGGTCATTAATCTGCTGGCGGATAAGTCTTTGGAGCAAATCGCCGCCTGGATCGGGTCTACCGCTCTTTTAGCCCATATGGTCCCCCTGCCCTTCGTTGCCCGGCATTTGGGGCCTATCGTTATTTATCCCCATCTGGAAGAGCTGGCCCGGCTGATGGCGCCCTTGGGCCAGGTGGTGGCAGCCCAAACCCCCCATGAAGTACATGTCCTCCAAGCTATTACCGCCCTGATGGCGCCCTTTGATACTTTGCTGGCCGAAATCGTTTGCTGGGCGGGAGCTAACGGTGTGGAGGAAATGCCTGCCAAAGCCTATACAGTGGCCTTTTTCGGCGCTATTTGCCAACAAGTAGCCGAGGTCCCTTCCGGCCGGCTTCGCGAATTGGCCGATGAGATGACGCCCGGCGGCCTTAATGCCATGGCCAAGGATCATATCAATCAGCACAATGCTTTCAAGCCCTGGGTTGCGGCATTGGATCCGGTGATGGAAAGGCTGGGTAATTAAACAAAGAACCCTATCGTAACCACAATCGGAAAGTCTGCGCATAGGCGCAGTTTGGTGGCAAAAGAGGGTTAAATAGCGCACGAAAAAGATTTACGCTCTTGCAGCGGCTGCATTCACGGAAACGGTTTTCGAAAACACTGCACAAGAGAGTTTCTTCTTCCAGGAATTCACATGGTTTTGTATGATCGATCACGATTTCGCCCGCAGCTGAAAAAGAGCGTGAGTAACAACATTGCCCGCAGTGGACACATAAACCATCCCAATTTTTTCGCCATTTCCAATACTCCGCAAAAATACCCAGAGGCACCTTCAAAATTTGTCCCTCCTACCTCTGCCTATAAAATAAATCTGCTGAGATCCTCATTTTTGGCAATTTCTACCAATTTTTTCTCCACATAAGTCCTGTCGATATCCACCCGGCCGCTGACGGATTCCGGGGATTCGAAGAGCAGGTCTTCCAGAACTTTTTCTAAAATGGTGTGGAGACGCCTGGCTCCTATATTTTCGGTGGTGCTGTTGACCTTATCGGCAATTTCGGCAATGGCGTCTATCCCTTCTTCGGTAAAATTGACCTCAACCCCATCTACGGAAAGCAAAGCCACGTATTGCTTGATCAGGGAATTACGGGGTTCCAGTAAAATCCGGCGCAGATCTTCCCGGGAGAGGCTGTCCAGCTCTACCCGGATGGGGAAACGGCCTTGCAGCTCCGGGATCAAATCGGAGGGTTTGGCCACATGGAAAGCGCCTGCGGCTATAAAGAGGATATGATCCGTTTTCACCGGCCCGTATTTAGTTACCACGGTACTGCCTTCTACAATAGGCAATATATCCCTCTGAACGCCGCCCCGGGAAACATCGGGTCCATGGCCCCCGTCCTTGCCGGCAATTTTATCGATTTCATCCAAAAAAACTATACCGGCTTGTTCAGCCCGGTTTATTCCCAGGCTATTGACCTCCTCATCATCGATCAACTTGGCTGCCTCTTCCTGAGTCAGTATTTTTTTGGCTTCGGCTATGGAGACTTTGCGTTTTTTCTTGCTTTTGGGCATCATACTCCCCAGCATGGATTGCATAGTAATGCCCAGTTCACCCATTTCATCTCCCAGACGGCCCATGGAAACACTTTGGCTTTCTTCCACTTCAATTTCCAAAGTTTCCTCATCCAAGGCGCCCTTATGCAATTGATCCCGCAAATAAACCCTGCGGCTGCGAATATCCTGCTCTTTTTGCTTTTCCTCATCATCAGGGTTAGCATATTTTTCCTCTTCATCGCTGCCGCTGAAAAGACGGGCAAAGGCCCCTTGGGAACGGCTTTGGCGGGGCAAAGGAGCAATCAAATCCAAAATGCGCAATTCGGCGGCAGCGGCAGCCTGTTCTTCCCGTTCCGCCATTTTTTCTGCCCGCACCAATCTAATGGAAATTTCTACTAATTCCCGAATTATGGATTCCACATCCCGGCCCACATAACCCACCTCGGTAAATTTAGTGGCTTCCACTTTTACAAAGGGGGCATCTACCAGGCGGGCCAAGCGGCGGGCAATTTCCGTTTTGCCCACCCCGGTGGGACCGATCATGATGATATTTTTAGGGATGATCTCCTCCTGAAAGGATTCCTCCAATTGTTGGCGGCGGTGACGGTTACGCAGCATAACCGCTACACATTTTTTGGCAGCTTGCTGGCCCACAATATATTTATCCAGCTCAGCCACAACTTGTCTCGGCGTTAATTCGGCCATATTTAGCTCCTTTCTTAGCTTTCTTCCAGCATTTCCACATTGATATTGCGGTTGGTATAAACGCAAATATCCGCGGCGATTTCCAAGGCCTCCCGGGCGATTTGGGCCGCCTCAAGGCCGCTATGTCTGGCTAAAGCCCGGGCTGCCGCTAGGGCATAAAAGCCCCCGGAGCCCACTGCGGCTATATTATCATCCGGTTCCAACACTTCTCCGGTACCGGAAATCAAAAGCAGCTTTTCCGCTGAAGCCACCAGCAGCATAGCCTCCAGTTGGCGCAGCATTTTGTCGGTGCGCCATTCTTTAGCCATCATCACTGCCGCCCGCTCCAAATTGCCGTTATATTCCTCCAGCCGGGCCTCAAATTTCTCAAAAAGAGTGAAAGCATCCGCCACAGAACCGGCAAAACCGGCAATAACTTTATTATGATAAAGGCGCCGCACCTTACGGGCGCTCTTTTTCATAATAGTGGCACTGCCAAAAGTCACCTGCCCATCCCCGGCTATGGCTGTTTGGCCGTCTCTTTTCACCGCCACTATGGTAGTGGCGTGAAATGGACCATTTACATTGGTATCCATGATTCAACCCCCTTCAAGCAAGACTGCAAAGATTTTATCAAGTTTATCTTCCCGACCATTCAAATAAAGATAGCCTACCAGGGCTTCCAGACCTGTAGCCCAACGATAATCCTGGACTGATACATGGGGCGGCTGATGCCCGCTTTTGGCATTGCGCCCCC
>WRHF01000120.1 GCA_009783415.1 Clostridiales bacterium | reverse complement strand
CGAGAAATCCTCTATCGGCCTGAGACTGATCCCCCAATCCCCCGCTTCTGCTAAAAGCTGCCGGGCAACTACAGCTCCCAAGCGTTGATCCAGGCTATTTCCCAAAGCCCCGGCTTCCTGCCAAAGGCTGCTGAGAAGACGGCAACGCTCCGGGCCGGAAAAAACCAGCCATAAAAGAGAGGAACTATCAGGGAAATCCGGTTTACCATTTTCTAAAGGCTGGTTTTGGGACAAGTTCAAAAGCAGGGGGTTTTCCTCAGGTTCCAAATGAGGATCCGAGCCCTCTTCTTCTCCGGAAGAGTCTATTTCCAGGATAAATTGCCCCTGAGCCCAATAGAAAGAGTTTTGCTGCCCCATATTAAAACTTTCATCAAGGGCCAAAACTGTCATCTGCCAGAGGCCGCTTTCTTCCGGCAAATCCAGTTCCAAAGCAGCCACGCCGTCTTTATCTGTTTTCAGTTCCGAAAAAAACAAAGTCTCCCTGTCAATAAAACCGGCTTCATCCGGCAGCTGATCCTCAAGTAAAGAAATATCTCTGGCCTGATCGGCGCCGGCAATGCTTAACAGGATCCGGGCTTCCCGGCCCCGGCCTTCTTGATCAGATACTGTAAATTTGAGACTGGCATGCGAGAGCGGTGAGTACTCCTTTTTATCCTGGCTGCAGGTCAGATGCAAGTTAGGCGCTAATTCCAATGTATGCCGGGGGCTTGGCCAATACTGTTTGCCATTGAAATAAATTCCCCAGACATCAGCATTTTGAGATTCCGGCTGCTCCCATCCTCCGTTTATAGTGGGGTCATGCTTTCTTACGGCATGGTTCTTGAACAAAAAGCTCCCCGGCAAGCTCAAAGAGTTGGGATTGGCGCTTTTCAGTGTTGCGCTATAATTGGCGCTATTACCGTTGACCTCAAAAGAAATGCCTGATTCAGGCCCTGTTCCATACAGATATATTTCCTTTTGATACTGACGGCCTGCAGTATCGGAGAAATCAATTCGTGCTGTCCGCCGGATAATCCCTTCATCTAAAGGTCCGGCCGGGAAATCAAAAACTGTCAGGCCGGATTCACCGGTAGTCAAATCCGTTTCCTCACCAAGAGGAACTGCCTCACCTTCGCTGGTATGATCATAGATTTGCAAAGCAACTGTTTCCCCGGCCAAAGGCTCTCCGATATGATCAGGGGCTTCAGCGTCAATGGAATAAAATTCCAACCAAAAAAGAGCCGGTTCCGGGTAAACCCGATAAGAACTCTTGAGAATGATCCTGCTATTAAGCACGGTGACCGTAGAATCGGCCCTCAAGGCCAAACCGGTTTCGGCTGATAAAAAAGCGGTAATATCGGCTTGACTAATATCGGTATTACCCCAAAAAGGCACTTGCACAGCAACGACGGCTTCTCCCCGATCATCAAGGGTTACAGTATACTCTTCAGCAAAAATGGTATATTTTACCTGTTGACCGGCCAAAGGTAATCCCAGCAGATCTTCGGCTTTAAAACTGAGTGTCAGTTTATCCCCCGCAAAAACAGCCGGCTGCTCCGGCTCCAGGCTCAGTTTACCCTGATATTCCAGCGGATCAGCCACTTGCAGCCGGGCTATGCTGACCGGCTTGTCTCCAACAAACAAGGACAGGTTATAAATACCCGCGGGTAAATTAGGCAAATCAAAACTGCCGCTATAGGTAGAGCCATTAATACTAACATCACTCCGGTAAAGGGTGTCGCCCGTCCGGTTTTGTAAAATCAAGTTGGCGCTCTGGGGAACTTCCTTGTATATTAATAACGATTCCTCATCAAGGGTCAGGAATGATGGCCGGTAAAATCCCCAATAATTGACCGTACTTTGATGACCGTAGGCAGTGCGGTCCAAATAAAGATATTGCCAAATATCCGGTTTATACTCATCTTGGGGTAAATAGGCCAGCCACTCCCCCAAAGGGCCTCCGGCCCGGATAAGCCAGGCTGCAGTCCCTGTATATTCTACAAATACGCTCCCATGGCCCAGCTCTCCAATATGGCTGTTTATGATTCCCGTTTGAGAGTCCCATACCTCATAATTATCAGACAAAGGCTTACCGCCGGGACTTTCATGAAGCCAGATCTCAACCCCGCCGTTTTGGCAATAGACATAACCATTGATAGGACTGACCTGAAACCGGACCCAGCGTTCCACCCCGCCCAAAGTGACCCGGAGCAGATAAAACCCCTTGGGAAGGCTCTCCGGTAAAGCTAGGCTCCAAAGTCTTCCTTCCTCATTCTCCACAGCAATTTCATAAGAAGCCACTAAAGAGCAGTTCTCCGGCTTCTGCCTTCTGGAAGCATAGACAGTCCATTCAGGCTCAAGGGCTGCTTTATGCAATTCCTCAGCCATATCTTCTATATCAGAATATTTTTCCAATCGAACCTGAGCCTTTTGCTCCGCGAGCCGGCTTTCCTGCAGGTCTAAAGCTAATGAAGGCTCTTCTTCGGGAAGAAAAGAGGTCAAAATATCAACAAATTCCCAAGTGGGTTCCTTATCTGTCGTTTCAAACTGAAAACTATATTCCTGAGGCAAAACCTGATCACTATCGGCCAAAGGCCAGCCTTCCCTAGCTGTTACCGTGTAAATAGTGGCGGGGGTTAATTCATCCCGGGGGTTAAATGTTACCACCGCCCCGGCATAAGAGAAATACCCCTCTACCTGCGGCTCAATTTGGAAATACTCATCTCCTCCCTGATTGTTGCCAAGGCTGAAACTAATGCTGATAGTGCTATCCAAGGGTACGCCGGTGCTTTTGTCCGCCGGAAAAGAGCCGAGAGCCGTAAAATCTTTTTTACTGGCAAAAGCCCACTGCAAGATCTTACCTTCTGCCAAAAGCTGAAAAGTATATATTTTATCTTCTTTTAAAGGCTCCGTCAAAGATATTATCACTTCCCGGTTATTACGGCCTTGATGAAAACCCAGCTCAAGTCTAGGTTCAACAGTCAGATACTGACGCACTGCCGCCGCCTTTACTTTCCCCGGAAAAACAAAGAGAAAACCGGAAGATAAATCAACTCCGGTCAAATCAGCGCCGGTAGGCAAAAATTCCGCTTCCAAGGCCAGGGCATAGGGGATTTCATCACTTCTGAGCAGCAAATAAACGGAAAAAAAGGCTATGGCCAAAACCAATAGCCCTGTTAATCCAAACACGATGTATCTTTGGAGCTTTTTACGCATAATAAAGCCTCTTGTGTTTACTTAGAAAAGAGTGGAGTGTGAAGAGTGGAGTGTGGAGTTTTGGATGTTTTTGCTCCGCAAAAACTATTAATTTAATAAAATGCTTTGCGGAGCAAAGCTTCAACAACTCCACTCTTCACACTCCACTCTTCACACTAGATTAAAGTCAATCACGTTTTAATAGCTACCTCTTTAGCTGCTGCTATAAACTCCCGGAACAAAGGATGGGAGCGATTTGGGCGGCTTTTGAATTCGGGGTTGAATTGACAGGCTACGAACCAGGGATGATCGGGCAGCTCTATGATTTCCACCAGGTTTTGTTCAGGATTGATCCCGGCAATTTTCATACCGCTTTTGGCAAAAGCATCCCGGAAACTATCATTGAACTCATAACGGTGCCGGTGACGTTCGTCAGCCTCTTCCGTGCCATAAGCTGCATAGCTCTTGCTGTCCTCCAAAAGCCGGCAGCGATAGTGTCCCAGGCGCATGGTTCCTCCGATATGCCGCTGGCTGGAAATCAGATCTATTACCGGATAAGGAGTCTTGGGATCCATTTCCGTGCTATGGGCATCCTTTAAGCCCATCACATTGCGGGCATATTCGACCACCGCCATTTGCATCCCCAAGCCCTGACCAAAGAAGGGTATATTATTTATTCTGGCATAATTTACGGCACAAATTTTTCCTTTGGTACCCCGTTCACCAAAACCGCCGGGCACCACGATCCCGTCCACGCCGGCTAATAATTTGTCTGCATTGGTTTCACATGTTTCCTCCGCATCGATCCAGCGGATATTTATTTTGGTGTCATTGGCAATACCGGCATGGGTCAAAGCCTCGGCTGCACTTAAGTAAGCGTCATGCAATCTGACATATTTACCCACCAAGGCAATGGTCACTTGGTCATGAAGCAGGTTTTGCCGGGCCACGATTTCCCGCCATTGGCTCAAATCCGGCTCCGGGGCGGTGATTCCCAAACCTTTGCAAACCAAAGCGTCCAATCCTTCGCCGGCCAAAAGCAGAGGAACCTCGTAGATGCTTTTGGCATCGGTATTGAAAATGACCGCTTCTTTATCAATATTGCAAAAGAGAGCAATTTTATCCCGCAGGCTTTGAGCCAGGGGCCTGTCCGCCCGGCAAACGATAATATCCGGCTGAATTCCTATAGCTCTCAGCTCCTTGACACTATGCTGAGTCGGTTTGGTTTTTGCCTCTCCTGCAACATCAATATATGGCACCAAAGTCACATGGAGATAAAGGCAATTCTCCCTGCCCACCCGGCGGGGAATTTGCCGCACTGATTCCAAAAACGGCAAGCCCTCAATGTCCCCTACCGTGCCGCCGATTTCAGTAATCACCACATCCACGCCGCCCTCTCCGGCAGCCAGAATGTTATCCATAATCTGGTTTGTGATATGTGGAATGACCTGAACTGTGACGCCCAGATAATCTCCCCGCCGTTCTTTATCGATCACAGTGGAATAGATGGAGCCGGCAGTAACGCTATGGGCTCTGGAAAGAGGCTCATCAATAAAGCGTTCATAGTGACCCAAATCCAGGTCGGTTTCCGCTCCGTCATCAGTAACAAAAACTTCTCCGTGCTGATAAGGACTCATAGTACCGGGATCGACATTGATGTAGGGATCCAGCTTTTGATTAACAACTTTCAACCCCCGGCATTTCAGCAAACGTCCCAAAGATGCAGCAGTAATGCCTTTACCCAAAGACGATGTCACTCCGCCGGTAACAAAAATATATTTTGTAGCCATATTGTTTCAATTCCTCTCTTAATTTGCCTATCGGCAAACATTATAGCAGTTTTTAGCCAAAAAGTCTACTTTTTCCCGAAAACTTATAATTTCCATTATTTACCATTTTTTTCAACAGCGTATAAATAGTAATTTACAGGCCAGAAAAGACAATAAAAAACAACTGAAAAGAGAACGCCAAAAAAGACGGGATAAGAATCCCGTCTTTTTGCTTGTACTATCTTTGGCACAAATCAGACCAACAAAAATTAAGAATTTTTGTTGGATCAAGCGCCGCTAAAAAAGACCTTTACTTTAATAGTGCTTTGCCAAAGCAAAGCTACAAGTTCTGTCTTCTGATTTCTGTCTTCTGATTTCTGTCTTCTGATTTCTGTCTTCCGACTTCTGCTTTATTGTTCCATTTGCCGTGCCAAAAAGCTGGCTGCGGTCTCCGCGATTTTGTTCTCCAAAACGCCAAATTCCGAACTACCCTCTTTATCGCAGATAATAACCGAACCTATCGGATCCCCCTGGGAAATAATAGGAGCAATGATTTCCGCCATAAAACGATAGCTCTCCTCACCTGAGTCATCGGAGACAATGTTTCCTTCTTTGCTGCCTCCGTTTTGGCCATGGTGAACATTGAGTATGGTTTTTCTTTCTTCCATTGCTTTTTCTACTAAACGTCCTATTGCTTTACCCATAAACTCTTTTTTGGGACCGCCACTGATGGCAATGATATTGTCCCTGTCTGTTATGATGACTATTTGGCCGATATTTTCGTTGATGGATTCTGCATATTCCCGGGCGAAATCTCCTAATTCACCGATGGGGGAATACTTTTTCAAAATAACCTCACCATCACGATCCACGAAAATCTCCAGGGGGTCTCCTTCCCGAATGCGCAAATTACGTCTTATTTCTTTCGGAATAACCACCCGGCCCAAATCGTCTATCCGCCTTACTATACCTGTAGCTTTCATAAGTCGCCTCCTTAAAGTCCGCCTATATATATATTTATTTTGTTGAGTATTTGAGATGCCGGCTTGGGAACAAAGCAAGTCCTATTACCCGCCGCAGACGAGAAAGACTAGAACCCAAACCAACACTTTCAAATATCTTATTAATGCTTATTATTTTACAAATCAGGAGGATTATACGGGCCAAGGAAAAAAATGAAAGAGAAAAAACCAAAATAAACAAAAATACAACACCGAGCAGGAGAAAAAGATTGAACTTTGTTACAAATTGGCAAGAATCTCAAAAACCATCCCCAAAAAAGTTTTCTGAATTGAATTTGAAAAAAATCCCTTGGTAATTATTATAAGACTTATTTTTGTTGGTAACAATGGTAATAATTGGTAATCTAGGTAAAAAATAGTCGAATATTGTCGTTTTTTCTCGATTTTTCCCGATTGGTAAAAATTTCTACTTAATCGAATAGATTTTTTTGCAATTTTACAGAAATTATGCTATACTAAGGCGGTCTTCGACCGCAAGTATTCAGGATTCAGTATTCAGAAATCAGAATGCGGGTAACTTTTCGCTTCGCGAAAACTATTGAACAAAATTCTTGTTTTTTATTGACACTTTGCGTCCCAAAGGCACTAATAATGCAGAGGAAAGGACTGGATAGTTATGAATGAAGAGTGGCAAAAACTATTGGATATTATGACTAAGCTTAGGGGAGAAGATGGCTGCCCTTGGGATAAGGAGCAAGACCATCAGAGCTTGAAACGTTATTTGCTGGAAGAAAGTTATGAAGTAATTGAAGCTATTGATAATGACAGTGACAGCCAGCTTTGTGACGAATTAGGTGATCTGCTGCTGCAGGTAGTTTTTCATGCCCAAATTGCCGGTGAAGAAGGCCGCTTTTCCATAGAAGATGTCCTGCGGGGTTTAAATCAAAAAATGATCCGTCGTCATCCGCATGTATTTGGCGAGGGCAAGGCAAGTGATTCAGCCGAGGTTTTGAGCCAATGGGAAAAAATCAAGTCTCAGGAGAAAAAATCAGAAGAAAAACCCAAAATCATGCGAGTTAACAGTAATTTACCTGCCTTGATATTTGCTCAGAAAGTACAGGAAAAAGCAAGCCGGGTCGGTTTTGATTGGCCGGATATCAAGGGTCCCTGGGCCAAACTAAGCGAGGAAATTGAAGAATTGCAGGCTGCTGCCGAGGAACAGCGTCAGGAAGAACTGGGTGATGTGTTCTTTGCCCTTGTGAACTTGGGCCGCTTTTGGCACTTGGATTCGGAGGAAACACTGCGTCTGGCAGTGAAAAAATTTATCCGCCGTTTTGATGAGGTGGAGCGGCAAGTCCAAAAAACAGGCCGGGATTGGCAGGATTTCGACCTGGCCGGCCTGGACGAATTCTACAACCAGGCAAAATCAAGCGAAAGAGCAAAACAAAAACAATCCGGCTAATTTTATCCCTAATATGAGATTTTGTTTTTACCTCTATTATCTGGCCTCTGGCCTCTGACTTCTGCTAATTATACACCAATAATATCCATTATGCAAGACAAAACTGAAATTTTTTGTTTGTTTGCTTTATCTTTATTATAATTCAAGGAGAAAAATATGCGAATTGATAAATTTCTAAAAATTTCCCGGATCATTAAGAGGCGTACTGTTGCCAAGGATGTTTGTGAAGCAGGCAGGGTAACTCTTAATGGCCGTCCGGCCAAAGCCGGTAGCGAGGTGAAGGTCAGCGACATTCTGCGTCTTTCCTATGGCAACCGCCAAATCGAGTTTGAGATATTGCTTCTGGCAGACAATATCCGCGCAGATCAAGCCTCCACCATGTACCGTATCCTAAGTGAAACCAAGGGTCCTTCACTTATAGATGAATTATAATTTAATCAGTTTTATTATCGCATAAAAAGACTATTTTTGGAAATTTTTAGCTTAAATGCAGAAATTTTAGGCTTAAGTGCAGATTTTTGACGAAAAATGGTAAAATATGTAAAATATCAGAATAGTTGGTTTTTGCTTCTAAACCTTTCCTTTTGGGCATATTGTGATACAAAAGACAAGGAGGGTTTGCCAATGAGTGAAAACAAACAGAACTCTGAAAAGCAAAGCCATAAACAAGCGCTGCACTTGACGGACAGAGAAACCCTGGAGCTATCAGGGGTGGCTAGCGTGGAAAATTTTGATAATCTTTCCGTTCTTTTTTGCACCAATTTAGGAGATTTGCTTGTCAGCGGAGAAGATCTGCATATCAGCCATCTGCATCTGGAAGAGGAAGAAGCCGTGGTAAAAGGTCAAATCAATTCTTTGGAATTCAAAAGAGGCCGTAAGGAGCAAAAAGCAAGAAATAAAAACTTCCTGAGCCGCGTTCTCAAATAAGTCATGGAAAATATTATAAATCAACTCTACCAATTGCTGGCTTCCCTCTTTTGCGGGTTTTTACTGGCTTGTTTATATGAAATTTATCGCTTCTGGACAGTCTTTTGCCGCTTGGGAAAAGGTCTTTTATTGCTTACAGATTTTTTATGGTGGCTTTTGGCTTTTGCTTTGATTTTTGTCCTTTGGCTTAATTATGTGCCGGGAGAGATCCGGCTTTTGTTTTTTGTAGGCCAAGGCCTTGGTTTTTGGCTAGGACGTTTTTATTGTGCCCGCTTTCTTCGCCGGTCTTTAGCTGCTTTAGAGCAGAACCTGAGAAATATAAAGAAACGGGCTCCGGTGCTTTTTACTTTTTTTCTGGCAGTTGGAAAAATTATCATCTGGCCCTTTATCCTCCTGGCCAGATTATGTGATTTTATAGTACACCTCCTGCTGCAAATTATCCGAATCCCCTGGAAGTTCTGGCGCTGGCTAAAACGGATAGGCCGTAAGCTGGTCAAACGCAAAAAAAAGTAGGATTAGATAAGAATATTTCCCCTAAATCCACATTTATTTATAAAAATTTAAAATTTCCTCTTGATTTACCAGCTTAAAACAGGTATAATTATTTAGAAGATAGAAGTTAGAAGCTAGAAGTTAGAATGCAGGTAGGTTTTCGTTTCGCGAAAACTATTAGTGCAAAAAACTAAATTACTGGGAGAGCAGGCATTATGGAAGTGACAGAGAAGACAAAGAAGAGATTGAGTTTGCGTTGGGGATGGAGCAGCCTTGTTTTTGCGGCGCTGGCTGTTCTTATCTTGCTGAATTTCGGCCATCAGTATCTGCGCTATCTGGATGCTTTGGCTCAGTTGC
Source organism: Clostridiales bacterium (assembly GCA_009783415.1). GTDB lineage: Bacteria > Bacillota > Dehalobacteriia > UBA4068 > UBA4068 > WRHF01. The sequence goes on along the minus strand of WRHF01000120.1, from coordinate 1,180 downwards.
ACCATTATGAGGAGCAACTGGCTCAAAAGGAGACCGGTATTGATAATTTGGCTCAGGAAAAAGAATTGCTTAATGATAGCGCTTACCTGGAAACTATTGCCAGGAACTTGGGGATGATCAAACGGGGAGAAACTCTTATTCAGCCTTTTGATAGCAAAGTAAAGGCACCGCAGTTGGATAAAAATATAGACCCCTCTACTATGCTTGACTAAGGACTTTACCGGGAGGAAAAGCAGTGGACATAACCGTTGGCCAAATAGTTGACGGTAAAATTACCGGAATTACCAAATTTGGAGCTTTTGTGGATTTGGGCCAGGGAGTCACCGGTTTGATCCGCATTTCTGAAATTGCCGATATCTATGTCAAAGATATCAACGATTTTCTCAAGGAAAAAGACCCGGTCAAAGCCAAGGTTATCAGCATTGACGATAATGGCAAAATTGCCCTTTCACTTAAGCAAGCCAAAGCTAAATCACTTCACCGTAATCTGCCCAGTCCGGCTACTTTTGAAGATAAGCTGGCAAAATTCATGAAGGACAGCAACGAAAAACTGGTAGCCCTGAAAAGACATCAGGAAGGTAAAAAAGGAAGGTAAAAAAGGAAGATAAAAAACGGGGCCTTTTGCTTTTGCAAAAGGCCTTTTTGAAAACAAGGAGCAGGATATTGGAGAATCGGGAAAACAATTCACTTTTGGCTGCAGTAGATATAGGCTCAAATACAGTGCAGATGATCATCGCCGGCCGGGAGGCAGGAAAAATCCGCCCGATAAAGCGCTTTTATGCCACCACCCGCTTGGGCCAGGGCATGAGCAAGGGTATTCTCCTGAAAGAGAATATCGAAGCAACCATCCAAGCTCTTCAGGATATCAAATCTTATTTAGAGCTATATAAGCCTGCCCGAATCCGCTTGGCAGCAACCAGCGCAGTACGGGAAGCAAGCAATTGCCAGTATTTTTTGACCCGGGCGGCAGATGCTACCGGATTAATCATAGAAGTTTTAAATAGCCAAGAAGAAGCCCTACTCTCATATCTCGGGGCAACAAAAAAACAGAACACTGACCACTTAGTACTGGATGTAGGCGGCGGCAGCAGTGAGCTGATCTGGCAGGAAGAAGGCCGGTTGCAAACTATCAGCCTGCCTCTGGGAGCTGTGCGGGCTGCTGCTGCCGGTTGGAAAAAGC
>WRHF01000119.1 GCA_009783415.1 Clostridiales bacterium | reverse complement strand
TTTTCTGCAAAATGTCAAACTGAAATCTATTTTTGTTTTACATAACAGCACAGAGAGCGTCTACGGAGTAAGGCCCGACATGACGAGGCACAAGCTTTGTATAATGCGGAGAAAAAGAACTCATTATCTATTGCTAAAAATCTTTTAGAAATGGATATGCCCATTGATAAAATTATTACGGCAACAGGCATAACTCGCGAAGAAGCAGAAAAGTTGAGCCAATAATATATTTTAAACTATAAGCCCCGCCAACACCGGCAGGGCTTTTTTTGTTGCTTACCTTTTTGTCATCAATTTATCAAAGTATGGATTTTTTACACCACGAGCAAATTCTTCCGCTGTTATTTCCCTCATGGCAACAGCCCTCTTTCATAGAGCTCAGATTCTTTTTTGTTGCTCTCCATGCTGATATTATTCGTATCATTTCATCGCCGTTTCGGTAGCAATGGCATACCGTAAGTTCACGCAGTTTGCGACTAATACCAATGATTTGATCATCCCAAGGAGGACGACACTGTTACGTGAAAACCGCCATCTTTCGTCCTATTCAATTCGTAATCAATCATTAGCCTGGTATTTTTAGGGAACAATCGCTGCTTTCGTTCCAGCATAAAATTCGCAATTTCTTCCAAACCATCATCTTTAAATAGTCTTTTCATTTCTTTTACTGTTTCAGTGTCTCCGCTATCCAGAATAATAGCATAGTTCCAAAACATCATCGACTTTTTTATTATATTTTCAAATATCTGTTTGTCACCATAATCAACCGCATCGAAAAAGGGTTCGGCAAATTTCAACAAGACATCCGACATGCTTTCTGCGGGCGGGCTTTTTATAGTCCTATACTCTTTGCCGGTCCTCTCTGAAATTTTGCGTGCCATTCGAGCTGAGGCTTCTTCTACAATACGATCTGTTTCCGACAATTCCGAACCCGGAGTTGTTGGCGGCAATTGCCTTTTCCTGGCTTTGATTTTTTGTCTGGTTTTATCCTTATAATATTTATTTGCCATGTCTATCCCCCATTTATTATTACTCCCACCTACACACTTCTCTATCCCGCAAAAAATTCCTGCCGGTCACCTTGGCCGTATTATTTTCCATATTTCATTAATGCCAATAAATTTCAAGTTTGCAGCTTAAAAACTTTGGCCTTTCTGTTCACAAGCAATGAAATCTTAACTGTGCTTGCCTGCTACATCTACCCCCCAGTCGGCAAAGCCGACTCTCCCCCCCTTCAAAGGGCAATGTCAACAACTTAACAGAAGAAAGCTTGTTAATTCATAATTTATCACTTATCATTCATCATTTTTCATTATTCTTTGCAGGTATTATTTGGCTAAATTAAAATGAAAAATGATGAATGATGAATTGTGAATGATAAATTTTCTTAAGTTGTTGACATTGCTTCAAAGGGGGGGCAAGTAACAGCGCCCATTGCTTGAGTCCATTTTAATAATAATGCTTGCAATACATTGACAACGTGTATATTTTTTACTATAATAAACCTAAAAAAGGGAGTTGAGATCATGGAAACAACCAATATAAATATACGCATGGAGAGAAGTCTCAAAGAGCAAGCTGAAAGGCTGTTTTCTGAATTGGGCATGAATATGACAACAGCATTTAATATCTTTGCCCGGCAGTCTGTCAGGCAAGGTAAAATACCGTTTGAAATCAGCCTCGATCCATTTTATTCAGAGGCAAATATAACTAGATTAAAAAGGGCTATTGCAGACATGGAAGCGGGTAAAAATAAAGCAGAGCATGAACTAATAGAGGTGAACGATGACTAAAAAAAACGGGAAAGGAGATCTTGCTGTTTTGAGTATAGAAACTTATGAACGACTTTGCGGAAAATTAGAGCTTTACCGACTTTTAGATGAAGGATTGGAAGCTGAAAAGGCTGGCCGCATACGTCCGTTTCGCGAAGCCATAACGGATATCCGGAGAGGCTTAGATAAATAATGTACTGTATAGATCCTCAAAGGTAAAGAAAGCATGGAATGATTTGTCATGCTTTGATAGTTATAATGTTTCTCAAAAGCAAGCGACCAAGAACCCCGCCAGCAGGCGGGGTTCTTTATCTCTTTTCTAAAAGTAGCCATTTATGACTAACTTTTCCCAAAACAGGCAATAATATATTAGCTTAGCTTCTTGAAAAACTCCTAACTCCTAACCCCTAACTCCTAACTTCTAATGAAAGGAACTCAGTCATGCTGCTATTCTCTCTCTTCGGCCTGGCTCTGCTTTTAGGTTTAGTTTCCCTGCGGCCCTTGCGCTCCAAAAATAAGCGGCCCATTCAATGGGTTCTTGATCAGACACTCATGGATGAACAGGCGCCTTCCGGCACTCTCCCCAATCAATTGGATAGCCGGCTGGAGCAGAATTTTGCTGCCTTGAAAAAGCTGTACCGGCGGATAGCTGCATTGGCTGCCGAGGGGGAAGCTATTTTGCCTGCGGCTATTTGGCTCTTGGATAATTTTTATTTATTGGAAGAAGAGTATAAAGCCCTCAAAAAAGATGTGTCGGAGGGGGCTTTTGCTGATTTACCTCTTTTGGCTAACGGACAAAAGAAAGGCTTGCCCCGGGATTATGCTTTGGGGCAGGCTATTGTAAGCCTGGCCCAGGGCCGCCTCAGCGAACAGGGGGTCCGGGAGTATTTGGATCATTATCAGCCCGAAGCCGAGCTGGGTATGAAAGAATTGTGGCTGTTGCCGGCTATGGTCAAAATGGCCCTTATTGAATATCTGGCGGGAAGTTGCCGGGTCGTATCCGAGATCCAGGAATGCTGGCTGGAAGCGGATAAAATAGATTTTCATGATAGCGCCTGGCTGGACAAACTGAAAAGCCGGCTTGATAATCAGCAAATTGCCCGCCCCGCTTTTGTCAACCGCCTGATCCAACGGATGCGTAATGCCGAATTACCCGCAACCGACCTGGGCGATATTCTCATGAATGTCAGCGAACAGCTGCTGCAGGATGAAAAGGGCCAGGAAGCGGGTCAGGAATTGGTTTTTTCCGGGGTATTCGGCGCTCTCAAGGATTCCTCTTCCTGGGACTGGCAGGACATATTTGAGCAATACTCCCCTACGGAAGCTATCTTGCGCCAGGATCCGGTTTATGCCGCTATGGATGAGGAAAGCCGGGAAAAATACCGTCATTTATTGGAAAATATTTCCATTATGCATCAAGTGGGAGAAAGCTTTGCTGCTGCTGCCTTGATCCAGCTTGCCCAAAATCAAGAAACACCGCAAGAGATATCCGGCCGGGCAGGACATATCGGTTATTATCTTTTGGAGGAAGAAGGGCAAAAAACCCTGGCCCGGCTCCTCAAAGGCCGCCCGCCTGATTCCGGCAAGCTTCTGCCGGTTCTTTACATCCTGCTCCAAGCGGTTTTTGCCTTGGCTTTTGGCCTTGCCGCCGGTTTTAGTGCGCCCCTTCTTTGGGCTAAAATACTCTTGGGACTGGCCTTTTGTCTCTTGGGCTGGGAGATCGGCAATCAAGTGGTCAACCGCCTGGCTGCTTCCCTTGTCATACCTACTTTTCTCCCCCGCCTGGAATATAAAGAAAGCCTGCCCCCGGAAGCTTCTACTGCCGTGGTGGTAACAGCCCTGCTCAGTAATGCCAAGCGCGGCGCCGAAATGGCCGGGCAGCTGGAAGTCCATTATCTGGCCAGCGGCGGGGAAAATATCAGCTTTGTCCTCCTGGCGGATCTGCCGGAGGCCAAGACTGAAAGAGCTCCTCTTGATGCGGCTATCATCCAAGCTGCCCAAGAAAAAATAGACCGGCTGAATCAAAAATACGGTCCATATTTCTATTTGCTGTGGCGGCAAAGAAAACTCACTAAGGAGGGAGTTTGGTCCAGCTGGGAGCGGAAAAGAGGCGCCCTTTTGGAATTGAATAATTTGCTGCGGGGAGAGCAGGGCAGTTTTGCGGAAGATCTGGCCGGGGATTGCCCCTTGCGCCGGGTCCAATATGTCCTGACCTTGGACGCCGATACCCGCCTGCCGGTACAAACCGTGCAAAAACTGACCGGTATTATTAACCATCCCCTGAACCGGCCTCTGATAGAAAATGGCCGGGTCCAAAAAGGCTATGGCCTGATCCAGCCCCATATTGCCATAGAAGCCGGAGTGATCAAGCAAACGCCCTTTGCCGCTCTTTTTGCCGCAGGCGGAGGTATAGATACCTATAGCAGCGCTTTTTCTAATCCCTATCAGGATATTTTTCATCAGGCTATTTTCACCGGCAAAGGCATTTATCACCTTGATACCTATCGCTATTTCCTTAATGACTTGATCCCCGATAATACCATTTTGAGCCATGACCTCTTGGAAGGCAATATCCTCCGCACGGCTCTGGCCAGCCATGTCCAACTGGTGGATGGTTATCCCGCCGCCTATCTGCCCTGGATTTTGCGCCTGCATCGCTGGATCCGCGGAGATTGGCAATTATTGCCATGGCTGAAGGGAAAAATCCGCAGCCGCTACGGACCCAAAACAAGCAATCCCCTCAACTTTTTGGCCCGCTGGCAAATCATTGATAATCTGCGCCGCAGCCTGCTGCTGCCTGCCACAGCCCTGGCTTTTTTTGCCGGAGTGCTTTTGCCGGGGCAAAACCTGTTTTGGCTGCCGGCGGTAATGGCGGCTGTTTTCTTCAATCCCCTGCTCAATCTGCCTGCCTGGCTGAAAAGCAAAAGCGGCGGCAAAACTTTTGCCCGCCGCATCAGTTCCCCCGCCGCCCTTTGGGGCCAGGCCGTTTTTAATTTGCTTGTTCTTCCCCATTATGCCCTGATGATAATGGATGCCATAGCCCGCACTCTCTTTCGCCTGACCCTTTCCCGGCGGAATTTATTGCAATGGATACCTGCCGCAGAAATTGAAAGGGGCAGCAAAAACACTCTGCCCGCTATTTGGCGGCGGATGGCTCCGCCCCTTTTCATAGCCCTGATCATTGCCGCTATAGGCGTTTGGCTTGGTAATACAATAACCGCTATTATCTTGGCTGTCCTCTTTGGGGCCGGCCCATTCCTAGCCTATAATTTAAGCCGCCCCTATCCTGCCCTTCCCCGCCTCATGCCGGAGGAAGAAGAGGATTTGCGGCAAATAGCCAAGGAGATGTGGCAATTCTATGAGGATTATGCCGGAGAAAGCGACAATTGGCTGCCCCCGGATAATGTGCAAATTTCTCCGCCCAAGGAAGCGGCCCACCGGGTTTCTCCAACCAATATCGCTTTTTTGCTGCTCTCAGCCGCTTGCGCCCGGCAATTGGGCTTTATTGATACCCCCGCTTTGCTTTCGCGGATAAAAAAAGTATTTGCCACCTTAGAACGGATGGAAAAATGGCAGGGTCACCTTTATAACTGGTATAACAGCCGGGATCTGGAAGTGATGCGGCCTGCTTTTGTTTCCACCGTAGACAGCGGCAATTTGGCTGTAGGCCTTTTGGCCCTGGCTCAGGCTTTGCGGATCCTGGATGATGGGGGATCCGAAGCTGCCGCTTTAGCTTTGGAAGCAGAAAATATTGCCTATGCTATGGATTTCAGGCCCTTATATAACAAAAAGAAGCAGCTTTTTTCCGTGGGCTGGCACCGGGATAAGGATGCTTGCGATAAATCATTTTATGATTTACTGGCCTCCGAAGCCCGCCTGACTATCTTTTTTGCCGTAGCCCGCCGCCATGCCGATCCCGATGCCTGGTTTAGGGCCGGGCGGATGCTGCGGATGCTGGACGGCTATAAAGGGCTTTGTTCCTGGAGCGGTACTATGTTTGAATACTTGATGCCGGACCTGCTTTTGATCCCGCCTCCCGGCACCTTGCTGGCAGAATCTTCCAACTTTGCTCTATATGCTCAAAGAAAGCACAATCTAGAAAAAGGCCTGCCTTGGGGTATTTCCGAATCCGGTTTCTATCGGTTTGATCTGCAACTAAATTATCAATACCGGGCTTTCGGCGTTCCGGAACTGGGCCTGGAACGGGCCGCAAGCAGGGCCCAAGTCATCGCCCCTTATGCCGGCTGCCTGGCTTTACCCCTGACCCCCCGGCTTGCCTGGGATAATTTGCAGCATTTACGAAGAGAAGGCCTTTCCGGAAAATACGGGCTTTATGAGGCTATTGACTACGGCGAGGGAGGCGGTGTGGTCAAAAGCTTTATGGCCCATCATCAAGGCATGTCTATAGTAGCTATCGCCAACTATCTGACGGGGGAGAAGAGCCTGCCCCGTTTGCTTGCCAAGCATCCTCTGATCAAGAGCGCCGAATTGCTCTTACAGGAGAAAATGCCCGACAGCGCCATCATTTTAGAGCAAAGCCAGGCCCAGTCAGGCAAAGCTCCAATGGGCCAAAGCGCCCCCTATCGTCCGGTCCGCCAATTCGGCTTCGATCAAAGCAGCCCCCCATCCTGGCATTTATTGGCAGATGGGGGCTGGCAAATCGTTCTGGACAGCGATGGTAACGGTTATTCCGGTTATAATGGCACAACGATCAACCGTCCGCCCCATCAGGCCGGGGAGCAGAAAGGCATTGCTATTGCCTGCCGCAAACAGGATGGCAGCATCCTGCCTGCCACCCCCTCTCCTTTCGGCCCGCCAAAAGGCGCTTTTCGGGTAGAGTTTGCCCTGGACCGGGCCGTTTATCATCACAGCGCCTTTGATTTGGAAAGTCATTTGCAAATCATTGCCTTGCCGGAGGATAGCGGCGAACTGCGCCGCTTAAAAATCAAAAACCGCAGTCTCAGTAAGGAGTTACTGGAAATTTGCGCCTGGTTTGAACCTATTTTGACCAGTATCGCCGCCGACCGGGCTCATCCGGCTTTCAGCAATCTTTTTATCGAGGTTGGGGAAAGCGAGGATGCCGTCATTGCCTGGCGCCGGCCTCGCAATTATCAGGAAAATCCCTTTTACATCGCCTTCGGATCCGCTTTGCGTCAGACCGAGACTTGTGAACCGGTGGAAAAAGAAAGCAAGCGGGCAAATTTCTTTTCCCGGGAAGAGCAGGGTTATCCCAAGGCCTTTGCAGGCGCCTTGCCCTTTTCCGGCATCACCTTGCATCCCCTGGATCCTCTTTTGGCCCTGCGCCAGCGCCTGGTCCTGGAGCCGGGCGCTCAGGTGACCATGGATTTTTATCTGCTCTCCGCCGGGAGCTTTGAGGAAGCCGCTGCCTTAGCTGCCAAATACCATGAAAACAGCAGTTGCGAGCGGGCTTTTGAATTGGCCCTGGTAAAAAGTAAAGTCGCCGCCGGCTATTTACCTCTTAAGCAGCAGGAAGCTCAGGCAGCTCTCAACCTGGGTGATTATTTGCTGGGCGGGGCCAGGACAGCCCGGGATAAAAGCGGTAACCGCCTGGGCCGCCATTTGCTCTGGGGTGAAGGTATTTCCGGTGATTTGCCCCTGGTGCTTTTCAATTTGGCCCAGGAAACAGACAGCCCGGTTTTAACCTCACTTTTCCGGCTCCATGAATATTGGTACAACAAAGGCCGCCCCTTTGACTTTCTGATCCTTTGCCAGGAAGAGGCAGGCTATTTTCAGCCTTTGCTCACTATGGCCCGGAATTTACTGGCCGCCAATGCCACCTCCAGCCGCACTGAGCAAAAAGGAGGCATCTATTTACGCCAGGCTGCAGCCTTCTCCCCAGCTCAGAAAAAACTTTTCAGCCTGGTGGCAGCAGCAGTTTTCCACGGCCGCTACCCTCTGGAACGGCAATTGCTGACCCCGCCGTCCGAACCCCTGCCCCCCTTCGCCTCTTTCATTCTGGCCCCCAACCGGGGGGAAACCAATTCCCAATTATCTTCTTCTTTCCCAACTAATTCCGAATCAGGAAATTCAAATTCCGATTCCTCCTCTCCTCCCGCTAAGGAGAAAGGCGATTACGAATTACGAATTACGAATTACGAATTGCCTTCTAACCCCGGTTTGCTCAGTAATGGCTTGGGCTCTTTTAGCAGCGATGGGCGGGAATACCGGATCAATTTGGAAGGGGGCAAGAGTACGCCCGCCCCCTGGAGCAATATTTTGGCCAATCCTGATTTCGGCTGTCTGGTAACAGAAAGCGGCCTGGGTTATACCTGGTGGAAAAACAGCCGGGAGAATAAAATCAGCCCCTGGTATAATGATACCTTGCTGGATTCAAGCGGAGAGGCTATCTATATCCGGGACGAAGATACCGGGGAAGTATTCTCCCCCACCCCCCGGCCCCTGGGCCAAAAAGGCAATTATCAAGTCAGCCACGCCTGGGGAAGCAGCAGCTGGTTACGGCAAAGCCATGGCATCAGGCAGGAATTAACAGTTTTTGTCGACAAAGAGGCGCCGGTAAAAACCTGCTTACTTCAACTGGAAAATATTGGCAATTCTCCTCGCCGCCTCAGCGCCTGGTTTTATCTGCGGCCGCTGCTTGCCGCGGGCAAGGACAGCCCCCTGCTTCATATTCAATTCGAGCCGGATCAGGGCCTGCTTCTCATCGACAATCCTTATGAAAACCAGCAGCAAACTATCTTTTTGGCATCTTCCCTGCCGCCTTATTCCTATAGCGGGGACAGCGAGGAATTCCTGGGCCGCTGGGGCTCTTTAGCTGCTCCGGAAGCCTTGAAAAGAGTGCATCTCAGCAATCAGCTAAAAGCCGTGATCCCCGGAGCTATCCTCCAGGTAAAGCTGGATCTGGCTCCCGGCGGCAGTCAAGACCTGACCTTTTCCCTGGGCGCCGCATCCAGCAAAGAAGAGGCTCTGATCTTGGCAGGGCGTTTCCGCCAGGTAATGCAATCCAAAAGATCTCTCCAGGCCGCCCGGGATCACTGGCAGCAACTGCTGGGAACTATTCAGGTCGAAACAGTCGACCCGGCCCTTAATACCATGCTCAATGGCTGGCTGACTTATCAAACCCTGGCCTGCCGCATTTATGCCCGCAGCGCTTTTTATCAATGCGGCGGGGCTTTTGGTTTCAGGGATCAGCTCCAGGACATTCTGGCCTTTCTCCCCACCCAGCCCCATCTGGCTAGGGCCCAGATAATACTTGCCGCCCATCATCAATTCCCGGAGGGGGATGTGCTGCATTGGTGGCATCAGGGACAGGAGATCCGGGGAGTGCGTACCCGTTTCAGCGACGATTTGCTCTGGCTGCCTTTTGTAGTGGCCGCTTATATTGAAAACAGCGGCGAGACAGCTATCCTGGATGAGGAAATCCCCTGGCTGAAAGGGGAACCCCTGGCTCCCGGCGTAATGGAATTCTATAGTGAGTATCAGCAAAGCAATCAGACCGCTGATCTTTACCGGCATTGCCTGGCAGCTGTGGAACAGGCAATGAAATGGGGCGGCCATGGCCTGCCCTTGATCGGTTGCGGCGACTGGAATGACGGCATGAGCGCCCTGGGGATCAAAGGCAAGGGAGAAAGCGTCTGGCTGGCTTGGTTCCTCTTAACAGTTATTAATAATTTCTCCCCGATTCTTTCTCTGAAAGGTGATGATTTGATCCTGGATCGCTGGAGCAAAGCGGCCCGGCAGTTGAAAATCAATGTGGAAGAACATGGCTGGGACGGCGCCTGGTACCGCCGGGCCTATGACGACGAGGGCGAAGCCTTGGGCAGCGCTTTGGCCGCCGAATGCCGGATCGACAGCCTGACCCAAAGCTGGGCTGTCCTCTCCGGAGCCGCCCGGCCCGAGCGAGCCCGCCAGGCCATGGATTCCGCCCTGCAGCAGCTATTACAAAAAGAAGCAGGGATTTTACTCCTGCTCTCTCCGCCTTTTACCCCGGAAGGGCGCAAAGCCGGTTATATCAATTCCTATCCGCCCGGGGTCCGGGAAAACGGCGGCCAATACACCCATGCCGCAGCCTGGATGGTAGCCGCCCTCTGTCAGTTAGGTCAGGGCGACAGCGCTTTTGATCTATGGCAAATGGTCAACCCCATCAATCACAGCCGCACCGAATTGGAACTGGCCCACTACCGCCTGGAACCCTATGTGGCAGCAGCAGATATTTACAGCGGCTCCTATAGCGGCCAAGGAGGCTGGAGCTGGTACACCGGAGCTGCAGCCTGGCTTTATATCGTAGCCTTAAGGGAACTTCTTGGTTTCAAAAAACAAGGCGGCCAAGTGCAAATCGATCCCGTCCTGCCCGGTTCCTGGCCCGGTTACAAGCTGGAATACCGCTATAAGGCCAGCCTCTACAGCATAGAAGTACGCTGCCGCTGCCAGGAAGCAGGCCTCTGGCTGGATGGGGAAAAACAAACTGATAATATTTTCCATTTATCTGAGGATGGGCAGAAGCATCAGGTGCTGGTCCAGCTTTCTTAAGACAACCTCTATACCCAAGAACGAAAACATTTTCCATCCCTCTTCCGGTCTTTTTGCCGCCAGGCGGCGCGGGAAAACCTTGAAAGGCAACA
>WRHF01000118.1 GCA_009783415.1 Clostridiales bacterium | reverse complement strand
GGAAAGGAGCAGGGTTTATAGACAGGCGGCGAATACAAAGATCCCACAAAATAGCCGACAGCCGTATCACTGGGATCCATTGATGAAGGAGGAGTAAAGGGATCCAGGTCAAATAGCTTTGCCGGAAAAACGGGCGCCATCAGGCTTTTATAATCATCAATAAGGCCCGGCACCGGCGTGCCGTCTTCGTAAACAAATTTGAGAATGGCGTCAGCCCATTTATCCGTATTTTTGGAATAGGTAAAAGTTACGGTATTTTCGGCATTAGGACCGGGATCGCTGTAAAATCTGTATTTATTTAAGATGATCTCCTTGTCCCGTTCCAGACGGTGAAAGACACCGTACAGGTCAGGGACGGATTCTTTATTTGTTTGATTATCAGGATCCAGTTTATAATAGGCTTCCCCATAGGCAATATCCCATCCGGATATCAAAGGAAGAGGCTGCACCACATCCCAGCCCAGGGGTGGTTTGCGGTTGGTATCATTATAAGCAAGAGCCCTTTTATCGCCGGTAAGGGGGACGCCGTAGGCATAAGGGGGATTATTATAATAGCTGTCTTGCGAGACTTGGTCGCCCGGAACAAGCTGCGGAGAGTACAAGGTTTTACCTGTATCCTTCAGCACTCCTTTGACATAGGTGCTGACAGGAGTATAAAAATCGTCATAAGGCAGCATGATGCGGGTCCTTTGGCTGCCGGATCTGGCTTCCAGCCAAACAATGCAATTATCGCCAAACTTTCCGCTGATAGTATAGTGCTGGGCATTTTCCCGGACAAGAGGGCCGGCCTCGCCCAATTCGGTTTTCTTTTCAAAAGCTTCCTGAAATACTTCTTTGGAAATCGCAGGGTTGGCATAGTAGCGGGAAGTCATATGAGAGCCATTGGGGGAAACAAGGATGGCTTCATCCGCACCCCGCAAAAAATACGGAGCGTCAACCTGATAAAAAGAGAGGGAATAGAAAGTCCGGCCAAAAGTATAACCGGGACTGTCGGAGACCAAGCTGTCATTGGGATAAAGAATAACATATCTGACTTCATCGGCGGGCTTGGACAGGTCCACGGCAATTCCTGCCCTGATGCTGTCATAACGCTTGATATTTTCATCGGGAACAGATACGATCGAGGTAAAAAGAGGAGTAAGATCATTAAGTACATGCACCCAGGGTTCTGCAGTAGTTGCCCGTCCATGCATAGTAGTGTTGGTGTTGATATAGAGATTGCCGCTGGAATCAATAAAAGCCGTGCCCTGCCAGCCTTCGTTAACCGCATAAATCTCTGTGCCTGCCGGGATCCGGGAAGGCCGGTATCTGGCAAGGTAGCGGTTATCCCCTTGGGTTATACTGGCGGGTGTACCATTGTGATTGGCATAGGGAGCGCCGCCAATTGAGTAAACCTGGTTGTCTACGTCTATCGCGGTTATGGCCCATTGATACATGGAAAAATTTTTAAATTTGGGCGCATCTACCAAAAAGTTACTGCTGCTCCCGGTTTGGGCTTGGGTGCGTACCTGAGTGATTTTTCTGGGATTGGCTATATGTGCTCCCAATGCGCCCCCATGGCCAAGTCTGGTAACATCAGCAGCGCCTCCGCTGTTGCTGCCCCAGGTATATATGTCGCCGTTATCATCCAGGACACCCCAGAAACCGTTGCCGCAATCAATTTTCAGGATTTTGCCGATATCCGCGGGGAGAATGACCTTCATAGGTCTTAGCGAACCGCCCCGTTCGGTCATGACAGAACCTGTATTCAGGGTATTACCCCAGGTATATACATCTCCGTTCGCCGCCAGGGCAATAGATACCGAATAGTTGGGATAATTGCCCGAAACTACTTTAAGAAAATTTACCCCTTCCAAACTGGCTCCGCCCTCTGCCTGAGTCAGCTTTTTGGGCGCAGCGGTTTGTTCCGAAAAGCCGGTACCCAGTGAATAACCGGATCCTGTCACAGTTGTTGCCGAGCCATGTCCCCAGACATAGATAGATCCGTCATTACCGATAAAACGTCCGCCGCCGCTGGCAGCGGCAATATCAACAGCCTTGATCCCTGCAGGCATATCCACTTTTCCCGGGCGTTGGCACCCCCCCAAGTTCCGGATGGGATGCCCCAAATTGACCGCACCCCGGTCCGCGATCCCCCATGTCCAAATATTGCCATCCAGATCCAGGGCGACACAGACAGATTCGCTGGAGGATATTTTTTTGATAAAGGGCATGGCTTCTAAACTACCCTCATTCCAGACATCAGTCACCTGTACGGCTATGGTATTATTGGCGGCAGGCCGTCCCAGCAGCTCATTATAGCTGCCGGCATTAAATGAATAGATACGGCCTTCGTCGTCTAAAGCCAGGGTATGCCAGGAACCGATCTCTATATCAATAAAATTGGCCACCGTTTTTTGGCCGGTAGACATTTGGGCTTTTGCAGCCTTTGGGGCAAACGGGCCAATAGGCGTCATCCCGGCAAGCATCACCAGTGCCAGTAATAGCGCTATGCTCTTCCTTGACGCCTTTTTAAGTTTCATATAACTCATTCCTTTCGCTTTTACCAAAGCGGAAAAGCAGTAATTTTCGTGTAATATGTCTAATTTTGTTGTAATTTTATTATATATCATTTTATACCCAATAATCAAGAGGAATTTGTAAAAAAATGAAAGAGGCGGCCGTTTGGCCGCCTCTTTTTAATTCCATATTTTACCATTTTGTCCAGGTTTCGTAACCGTTATCTTTCCATTCAAAATCGTGTTCTATTGAGGCCTCGATCAGATCTGCAAAAGCCCAATGGCCAGGAGACAGGTCAATGAAGAGGGAATTCAGGCTTACCGGAACATCGCTTTTATCCAGGGCTCTGCCCAGCATCCGGTTGACTATGGTAACAACCTCGGCCCGGGTTATGTCGGCTGACGGCCTGAAGGTCCCATCGGGATAGCCGATAATCCAAACATTGCTGTAAGAAGAGACTATGTACTTGTAAGCCCAGTGGTTTTGCGGTACATCTTTGAAGGGAGCAGCCGTACCGGTAAGCAAATCATCAAATCTGGCAACAATGGCGGTGAATTCCGCTCTGGTAATCTTTTGATTCGGCTTGAAGGAACCATCGGGATAACCTTCCAAAATACCCATCATGGCCAGATAATTGATAGCTTGGGTGTACCAAACGCCATCCTTGACATCACGGAAGCTGTTGCCTACGTCATCGTTCTTGGCTGAGGTTTTGAGAAGCCGCCAGAAGATCATGGCTACCTCTGCCCGGGTAATACCGATATCCGGGCGCACCGTTCCATCGGGATATCCTTTGATATAAGAGATATGATCATCAGCTTCCAATGTCTCCCTGATTCTGTCATTGACAGGCAGCTTGCCTTTTCCGCCGTCACCGGAATAGTTGTAGTAAAATACTACCAGATTTTCTCCGGATTTGACTGTAATGGTTTCACTGGCTGCTGAACCGGAATCCAGGGTATAGCCATCAATTGAGGGAGCATTTACGGTGTGTTTATCACCAACATAAACAGGAAGCTTTTGCTCATAAATCACTTCGCCGCTCTTGATATTCTTGGCCCGGACGATCATGGTAGCCGGGGTTTTGCTGCTGCCACCGCCACCGCCGCCAGTAGTATCTTTTACTGTTTTGCCTAGAGACAAAGTCACTGCCTGATTTGCCTTGCTTTCAGAGTCACCGGATAGAGTTTTCGTGCTGCTGGCAGGATCATAACCGCTGCAGGTGGCTTTGACCTCATAGTCGCCGAAGGGCAGGCCGGTAAATACCAGGGTACCTGTAATATCTGTTGTCTGTTCTGCAGTATAGGTCAGGCCGTCTTTACCGGTTACTGTAACCTTGGCATCGGGAACAAAAGCGTCGTTATACTTAACCTCTACAGTCAGCGAACCTTCGGTTGGCAGTTCGGGCGGTTCATATTCGCCGGCAAGGACATAGGTAAAGATGACATCATAGTCGCTGCCTGTCAGCTCGCCTGCTGCAATACGTTGCTTTTGGCTGCCAAACTGAGCGAGCTTGAAGCCCGGAACATGAGGCGCATAGGCGGTATAATCCAAACCTTTCAGTACCGTATAGTCAAGAACGATATAGGACGGGATATCCGGCAGTAAATTGCCATCCGGATCTTGGAGCAAATAGTGGATGTTGATATAGGCTTCGTGATCCTTCTCATAGAAGAAGGCAACTGCGCCGGGAACTTCTTGGCTGAGCGCTTCCGGTTGGCCGGCAACCAGCTTCCAGCCGGTCAGGGTAGGAGCATTGATCGTTAGCAGTGATCCTGCGGCGCCGGTCAGAATGTAGGAGTGAAGGATTTCCTCCGTATCATCATTGACCGCATTGACCACTACTTCGTTGCTTCCGGGCTGGGCATAATGGACTACTACAACCTGCGGGCCGGCGCCTTCTTCAACGATCACATATATCGGGTTCTCGCTGACCAGTTTCAAGCCTTCCGCATACGGGGCATTGATCATTGCCACTTCGCCCAGAGGGAAGCTTCCCAGGGCTTTTGTCTTGATTTCCTCATCCTTGGTGTCATTGTAAAGTGATACTTTGAGGTCACGGGTCAGCTTGCTGTAATAGAACTCAATGGTTTCGATATCCTCGCTGCCGGTTACCAGGTGACTTTGAGCCGGATCTATAGCCTCGTAGTAATATGGGGAGAGGTCATAGTCTGCTATCTTGTATTCTCTGTCTTCGCCAAGGGGCAGATCATCGGTCAGGGCCATGATAACCCGGCCTTGCCCGTCTTCTTCCCTCAACAGGATCATGACATTGCCTTCGGCTTTCTCGTAGACAAAGGTGATGGTGTTGGCAGTATCGCTAACTGCGGCGATGGTCTGAATCAACAGCTCGCCATCAGCCAGGACATAGCCCGGTATATAGGGAGCGCTGCAGCTTGCAGGCTGACCATACTGAGCCGGCAAATAGATCTCGCCGAACTCCGGTACTGCACTACCGTCTTTTTGTTCTGCCTTGACGGTAATATAGGTCGCCTTGCTGCTATATTCGAATACCACCTTAGCTTTGCTGCCATCAGCAGTCAGTGTCAGCGGAGAAGCAGAGTACAATTCATAACCTGTTACTTCGAAGGCCTCAATATCTATCGTAGAGTCGCGCCAGGCCCTTACTATATGGCTATAAAGCTCTTTTGCGTTTGCTTTATCCACGCCCTGAACAATTATGTCAACAAATTCTTTTTCAACAAATTCTTGCAGGCTTTCGTATTCAAAGGTTGCTTCCGCATCGGCCAAAAGGTTGATAAAGCTCACTTTGCTGGCATTAACATCGGCAATCACATAACCTGCAAGATGAGGCGCATAGGCTGTATAATTGCTGCCTCTGGCTACTTCCGCCAGCTGGGCCGGTTTTATCGGGCTGCCACTTACGGCGTTGACCAGGTTGATCTTTACTACTACCGTATCTTTTTCATATTCGAAGACTATTTCCTTGTCTGTGCCAATCAGAGCGCTCTTGGTGCTGTCGGCTTCAGCCAGTTTCCAGCCCAGGATGACCGGAGCATTGACATAGATCCTATCGCCGCCGGTTGCGTTCATAAGGTAGCTTTGCAAGGTCACTGCCAGGCCATCCACAATGGTAACGGCTTTGACTGCGACTTGGTCGTTGGCGATATCCCGATATTCAAATTCGACCGGGGTAATACCATCGGCAATAACTGTCTTGATCGCATCAGAGATCAGAATCCTGCCGCTCAGATCCGGTGCGCCAACCGCTACAGTTTCACCTTTACGCTGTCCGGTCAGAGTAGCCGAGGGAGGAATCAAGGTGCGGGTGGTAGTAATATCATACTTGTTTATGGTAATACTTACCGTATCTTTAGTATAGTAGGCTTCAGCACTGGCTGCATTGCTGCCGTCCCAAGTGATGCTGACTACGTTGGGGGCGGCTTTTGCGCTATAATAATCTGCCGAGAGATCCGGAGCATTGTAATATTTAGCTCCCTTGAACCATTGATCTTCCGGTATTTCGACTATGCGGATAACCCGCCCGTCTGGATCATCTTCCTTACAGACTATAGTCAGTTTGCTGGTGATCTTGGCATAATGGAACTTCAGCTCACTTGTGCCGTTTGCCAGTACCGGATTTACTTCGCCGATCCCGGTGCTGTCTGTCAGATAATAGCCCGCCACATCCGGGGCATTATAGGTGAATACCGAACCGGCTTCCGCCGCGACATCAAAGGCCAAAGCCACATCTTTATCGGCAGCGTCTACCATCAGGATCTTCACTGTAGTAGCCAGCGACTGATAAGTGAAGGTCAGCTTTTGTTCGCTTTCCCGGATGTCCAAAGTTGCCGGGGAAGCAGGATCGCTCAATTGGTATCCCTTGACATTAAAGGCGTAGATATCCAGTTTGCCGCTGTTTTTGGCGACCAGTTTTTCGTAGCTGTATAAGGTTTCGCCCTTATCGCTTATTCCGGTAACCGTAACTTTTGTCAGATATTCGATAACTGCCTCTTCCAGCGACCGGTAATTAAAGGTTATTATAGCGGGACCGGTTATGCCGGTCAGGGCTTCCTTGGCCTTGCCATCGATCACGAAGCCTGCAATATGGGGCGCATAAGCCAGATAATTACCGTTTCTCGGCGCCTCTGCAACTGTTTGAGGAATGATTTCCCGGCCGGTGCTTAAGTGGATATATTTGATCGTTACTTTGACTATGTCTTTTTCGTAGTCGAAGCGGATCTCTTTATCCGTACCGATAGTCGCACTCTTGATAGCCTGGCCATCAAGCAACTGCCAGCCCAGGATCGAGGGGGCGCCGGCAAATATGGTTTCGCCGGTGGTTCCGCTGAGAACATAGCTTTGGAGGAGGAGACCGGTGGCTTGGTCTACGGCTTTTACCACTACTTCGCTTGGGGTGGGATTCCGGTAATCAAACTCGGCCGGGGTCACTCCATCGGCAATAAGCGTTTGGGCCGCGGCTCCTACCAGGATCATCCCGGTGAGATCCGGTGCGCCTACCGTTACTGCTTCTCCCTGGCGTTGGCCGGACAGAGTAGCTGTTAAGGAAATCGGCACGCGGGCGGTGGTTACATCATATTGATGAATGGGAATATTTACCAGGTTCTTCTTGTAGTAGGCTTCTCCAGCGGCCGCATTGATACCATCCCAGGTTATCAACGCTACATTGTAAGGAGTAGCCAACGGTGTGTAGAAATCTGCTGCCAGGCTCGGTGCATTATAATACTTAGCTCCTATCGCCCATTCAGATTCGGGTACTTCAACTATGCGGATGACCTTGCCGTCGCTATTATCTTCCTTGCAGATTATGGTCAGTTTACTGCTGATCTTGGCATAATGGAATTCCAGTACACTGGCTCCGTCTGTCAGCACAGGATCAACTTTCCCTATTGCTTTGCTGTCGGTCAGATAATAACCGGCCACATCCGGGGCGTTATAGGTGAATACCGAACCTGTCTCTGCCTCAACCTCGAAGGAAACTGCTATTTCTTTTCCTGTGCCGTCCAGCATCCGGATTTTAACTGCGGTTGCCAGTGAATCATAGTTGAACTTGACTGTTTCGTTGCTTTCTTTGACATTCAGGACAAACGGGGATGCAGGTTCAGTCAGATCATAACCCTTGAGATCAAAGGCATAAATATCCAGAGGGCCGCTGTTTTTAGCGACGAATTTCTGATAGCGGTAGAGCTCGGTCAGGCCGCTTTGGCCGATGACTGTGACTGTGACCAGATAATCCGGGATCGCTTCCTCAATTTTCTTATAGAAGAAGGTCACGCCGGCGCCGGCGATCAGGCCCAGGAAGGTCTCCTGGCTCTTGCCATCGATCACATAGCCTGCGATATGAGGAGCATGGGCCAGGTAATTGCCATTTCTCGGTACTTCTATTACCGTTTGAGGCATGATCGTTTTGCCTGTGGCGGAATGTTTATATTCGACCGTCACTTCCACTACGTCTTTATTATAATAGAAGGTGATCTCTTTGGTGGTACCCACGATCGCACTCTTGATGCTTTCGCTGCTCACCAATTGCCAGCCTAGTATAGCCGGGGCAGTGGCAGAGATGGTTTCCCCTGTAGTTCCGGTGAGGGTATAGCTTTGCAGTATGGTATTATTTACCATATCTATCGCTTTGACCGCTACTTCATTGACCGCAGGGTTGCGATAGTCAAATCTGGCCCGATTGCTTCCATCGGCAATTAAGGTTTGGCTGGTCTGGCCTACCAGGATCTTTTCACTGACATCCGGGGCGCCTACCGTTATAGCTTCTCCTTGACGCTGACTGTATACAGTATTCGTTCCGATCAAATAAGAAGCGGCGGGAATAGTGACATCATATTTATCTACCGCGACATCGATCAGGTTTTTGCTGTAATAGGCTTCTACTTCTACGGCATCGCTGCCGTTGAAGTTGTAGGTGACATGGGTTTGATTGGCGGTGTAATATTCGGGAGCGGGCAAGTTCGGTGTCTCCGCAATGTTCCCGTTACCGATGACAGGGGGATCTACCTCTACCACCCGGATCACCCGGCCCAAAGCATCCTCTTCTTTATAGACTACCGTTACCTTGCTGGTAATTCTGGTATAGACAAAGATCAGTTCGCTGGCGCCGTCCGCTGCCACGGCAGGTACTACGCCGATACTGCTGCTGCCGGTGACTCCGGCGCTGTCCTTGGCCCCTACCAGTTTGTAACCCGGGACATGGGGCGCATTATAGGTGAAGGCTGAACCGGCTTGGGCCGCTGCGTTAAAGGATAGGGCGACATCAATACCTGCTTCGTCCACCATCCGGACTTTGACTGTGGTTGCCAGCGAGTTATACTTGAAGATCACTGTTTCGTCGTTCTTGCCGATATCAATTACTTTTTCTGCCGGAGGTTCGGCCAGTTCATAGCCTTTGACATCAAAGGCGTAAACAGAGAGGTTGCCGCTATCTTTCATTACATATTTCTGATAACGGTAGAGCTCGGTCAGGCCGCTTTGGCCGATTACCGTAACTGTCGCCAGATGATCCGGGATCACTTCCGCCAAGGTTTTGTAGTTGAAGGTCACAGTTCTGTTATCAACCAGCTTGGTCAAGGTTTCTTTGCTCTTGCCGTCGATCACATAGCCTGAGATATGGGGAGCATAGGCTATATAATTGCCGTTTTTGGCTACTTCCACTACCGTCGCCGGGATTATTGCTTTGCCCGTGCCGGTATGAATATGTTTAACAGTTACTTCGATCACGTCTTTTTCGTAGTTGAAGCGGATCTCTTTATCGGTACCGATGACCGCACTCTTACTGCTTAGACTGTCAAGCAGCTGCCAGCCCAGGATGGACGGGGCGCCGGCATAAACCGTATCGCCCGTGACGCCGGCTACGACATAGCTTTGAAGGATGACATTATTGGCTTGATCGACCGCTTTGACCACTACTTCGTTTATAGTGGGATCCCGGTAATCAAATTCGGCCGGGGTCACTCCGTCGGCTATAACCGTTTGGCTGGCGCGGCCTACCAGGATCATGCCGCTGACATCCGGTGCGCCTACCGTTACTGCCTCTCCCCTGCGCTGTCCGCTGATAATAACCGGCGGATCCATCAGCACCCGGGAAGGCGGAGCGCTGACATTATATTTGTTAATGGTAACATTTACCAGGTTCTTGGTGTAATAGGCTATACCGCTGGCTGCATTGCTGCCGTCCCAATTGATGCTTACGACGTTGGGACTGTTGACCGGCGTATAGAAATCTGCCGAGAGGTTGGGAGCATCGTAATATTTAGGTCCTGTCGTCCATTGGGATTCGGGTATCTCGACTATACGGATTACTTGTTCCGTGACTTCTTCTTTGCAGATTATAGTCAGCATACTGGTGATTTGGGCATAATGGAATTCCAGGACGCTGGCGCCGTCTGCCAGTACGGGGTTCACTTTCCCGATAGTTGTGCTGTCGGTCAGATAGTAACCTGCTACATCCGGAGCATTATAGGTGAATACCGAACCTGCTTCTGCCGCTACATCAAAGGGTACCGCCACATCTTTATGATGATCTTTGTCGTCGACCATCCGGATTTTGACTGTTGTCGCCAGAGAATCATAGTTGAAAGTTACAGTTTCGTTGCTTTCCTTGACATCCAGGATTACCAAAGATGCAGGATCGGCCAGTTCGTAACCTTTGACGTCAAAGGCATAAACAGAGAGGGCGCCGCTATTTTTCATGACATATTTCTGGTAGCGATAGAGCTCGGTCGTGCCGCTTTGGCCGATGACCGTGACTGTAGCCAAATGATCCGGGATCACTTCCGCCAGATTTTTATAGTTGAAAGTCACAGTTCTGTTATCAACCAGCTTGGTCAAGGTTTCTTTGCTCTTGCCGTCGATCACATAGCCTGAGATATGGGGAGCATAGGCTATATAATTGCCGTTTTTGGCTACTTCCACTA
>WRHF01000117.1 GCA_009783415.1 Clostridiales bacterium | reverse complement strand
CGAAAATCCGTTAAAATCCTTAAAATCCGTGTCTAATTATTTCATGCATCATTTTAAGTCTACATTATTGCAGGTAAAACCAAAGATAAAGTGTATATTGTGACTTTTTTTATTTTAATTTGAGAGCTTAGTTCCTACTCCCTTGCGGCAAGGCCGCCTTAAACCGAAGCTCCGGTATTTTCGTGATGTATTTTATTTTAGCCCTGTGCTTAAAATCCGCCATCATTTCAGCCAAATAATCAGTTTCGGATTTATTCCCTTCGGCAGAGGCGATTTCCTCTCGGCAAAGCTTTTCTAATGCCATGCCTGCTAAAGACCTGTATTCGTAATAGGCTTGAAAATTTGTCCAGAAATCCTCCCGGCTTATGCCCATTTTCCCAAAAGCAGATTTATCTGTTGAAGCACTCTCCTGATCAAATCCGGGCGCCTGCAGCTTTTGCCGGGCCAGATGTTTTGCCAGTTCTTCTTGGACGGGTAAAACATTTTTTTCTTCCGCCAGAGCCAATCTACATGTTTCATCAAGCCGTGTTTTGAATATCTTTTCATAATCCGGGGGACGGTCAAAAATGATTTCTTCCTGGATCGCTATAAAAATCAGCTCGCTTAAGGTGAGCGGCCAATCGTTAACAGTGACGATTAGGATATCTCCATTTTTTACCTCATGGGGGTTTTCCTGGAGCAAAGTAAGAAATCTGGTATATGCTTTGGTATCGGTATTTTTTATCAGATGGGGATTGACGATTGGCGAGTAATTCTTGATATTCTGGAATTTGGCGGGCTTGGCAGTAGAGATAGCATAGATCAGAGCGATCAGAAGCACAGAGCCGGTAACATAATATTCAGGCTTCATTATTTTTCTCCCTTTAACAAATCAGCGGCTTGAGCCAGGGTGGCTTCAGTGATTTGCTCCCCGGCTATCATCCGGGCCAGCTCTTGCAGACGCAATTCTCCTTCCAAGCGCTTTGTGCCTACCAGGGAGCGACCTCCTTGCACCTCTTTATAGATAGATAAATGATTGGTAGCGGCAGCGGCGATCAGGGGGGCATGGCTGACGCATAAAACCTGGGTATATCCGGCAATCAGCTGCAAACGGCGGGCGGTGGCGGAGAGGGCCCGGCCTCCCAGGCCGCTGTCGATTTCATCAAAAATCAGGGTCGGTACCTGATCCAGCTGAGCCAGGATAACCTTTATCGCCAATACGATCCGCGATAACTCTCCGCCGGAAGCCACCTTGCTTACAGGCTGGGCGGGCTCTCCGGGGTTGGCTTGGATCAAAAAGAGGGCTTTTTCCAGTCCTTGCCGCCCTGCCTCACAAGGGATGAGAGAGACCTCCAGCAGGGCGTGGGGCAGATAAAGCTGTTTCAGCTCGGTAGTGATAGCCTGGGATAGTTTTTGGGATGTCTCCCGGCGGCAGGAACTCAGTTTTGCCGCCAGTTCCTGATAATTAGCTTCCTCAGCCAACAACGCTGCCAAAGCCTCCTCATGGGATTGGTCGCGGTTAAGTAATTCTTCCAATTCCCGGGCGGCTTTTTCCGCATAGGCTAAAATAGCAGGAATAGTCGGCCCATATTTACGCCGCAGCTGATTGATCAAGGCCAGGCGCTGCTCGATTTCTTCGAGACGCCGGGGGTTATTGGTAATATTTTCCAGATAATGACTTATTTCCCGGTTGATATCTTCCAATTCATAATATAGAGAATTGAAGCGCTCTGCCAGGGCCGTTGTCCCTGGGTCCAAAGCAATTAACCGGCGGAAGGATTGATAAGCAGCTTGAAGGTTTTGATTGTTGGTCAATGCTTGATTGAGGCGGGCTGATTCTTCTTGCAAGTGTTCGCTGTTAAGCAAAACCTGCCTTTCTTCGGCCAAAATTACTTCTTCATCCGTCTGTAGCCGGGCGGCGTCAATTTCCTCCAATTCAAAGCGAAGCCAGTCCAAGCGGCGCCGGCTTTCTTCCTGGAGCCTATTATGTTTTTGGGATTCTTCCCGTCCCCGGCAAATCCGGAGCCAACTGGCGGCTACTTCTTGTCTTAAAGCCAAAAGTTCGGAGCCGCCAAAGCTGTCCAGAAGATGTAATTGTTGTTCTTCCTGCAGAAGCAGGGCATATTCCTTCTGGCCATGAATATTGACTAAAAGACAGCCGGCTTGCCGCAGTAAGTTCAAATTGACTGTACGGCCATTGATCCGGCAAATGCTGCGTCCGGCCCGACTATATTCCCGGCTAAGGATCAATTCCTCCACCTTTGCGTCCAGCCCGGTATCTGCCAGAAGCAGGAGTAGCTCCGGAGGAAAGGGCGGCAAAAAAACCCCTTCCACCAAGCATTTATCTTCGCCGCTGCGGATAAGTTGCTCTTTGCCACGTCCACCCAAAAGCAAAGAAACCGCATCGACAATCAAAGACTTACCAGCCCCCGTCTCTCCGGAAAGACAATTAAACCCGGAAGCCAGGGAGAGAGTAACTCTCTCAATCAAAGCAAAATTTTCCACAAAGAGTTCACGTAACATAGCTGCACCTTCATAGGGTAGAGTGCGAAGTAAGGTTTTTACTTCAATAGTTTTTGCGCAGCAAAAACCACCAATAATTGTCAATTGTCAATTATCAATTGTCAATTGTTACTGCGCCATCGCTTGGAGTTTTTCCATGAGTTCGGGGATCAGTTCGCGGTTTTTGATCACCAATAATATAGTATCATCCCCGGCAACGGTGCCGATTATTTCTTTCCAGGAAAGACTGTCGATGCAAAAAGCTACAGCCTGGGCTGCTCCGGGTAATACTTTGATAATAAAAATATTTTCACTATAGTCTAAGCGCAACAAATTGTCACGCATCATCCTTTTGGCCCTGTCGAAATTATTGCCGGGGCTGATACCGGGGGGAGAGCTGTAACGGAAGGAATTTTCGCCATAGGCTACCTTGACCAGGCCCAGCTCTTTGATATCCCGGGAAATGGTGGCTTGGGTGACACTGAAACCATGCTTACGCAGCTCATCTGTGAGCTGGTATTGTGTTTCGATATTATCGTTTTCGATAATATCCCGGATGAGTTTGTGACGACGGTTTTTGATCATGATTACTCCCTCTTTTCTTTGATATTTATTTTTCTTTTTGGGTAGCTAAAAGAACGGGTCCGTTTTTTTTATTGAGCAGTCTGGTTTCTTCTACTTGAAAACCAGGAGGTAGGGCGCTCAATTCCTGCTGCAGGGAAAGATATTCTTTCAGGCCGCCGGCATGTCCAGGGTAGGCTACTATAGTCAAGAGCCCGCCGGGAGCTAAAGTGGCCAAAGCTGCCCGGACAGCTTTTAAGGTGGAATGGGGGCGGGTAATGATCTGTTGATCTCCGCCCGGCAGATAGCCCAGATTAAAAACAGCGGCTTGGACAAAACCCGGAACATAGTCCGCTAAGAACTGATGATCAGCATGTATAATCTGTACTTGTTGCCATAAGCCCGCTTCTGTTAATCTTTGCTTTGTCCGGCGGCAGGCTTCCTCTTGGATATCAAAAGCCCAGACTTGTCCCTTTTCTCCAACCAGCCGGGCCAAAAAAGAGGTATCCTGCCCTTGGCCGGCAGTGGCATCTATGGCTGAGTCCCCCGGCTTCAAATGGGCGGCCAGTAATTGCTGGGCCAAAGTGGTTAGGGGACGGTTCAAGGGGCTCAAGGCTGCCCCATTTTCCGGCTGAGTGTGGCAAAAAAGCGGGATTCTCCCAAACGAATAAGCCGGGCTTGATGCGGGGATTTCTTGATAATAATAAGATCGTCTTGTTTCAAGTAACAGTTTTGCTGACCGTCGGCGGTCAAAAGGGCTTCCTCGCCCCGGCAAATGATTTTGATCTCCCAAGCAGCAGGAACCACCAGTGGGCGGCTGAAAAAGCTGTGACAGCAAACCGGGTTGATGATCAGGGCTTTTGTATCCGGGAAAAGAATAGGCCCGCCGCTGGATAAAGAATAGGCTGTGGAACCGGTCGGGGTGGCAACTAAAAGCCCGTCCCCCCGGTAGCTACCAATGAATTCCTCATTGCAAAAAGCCTCAAGAGTTATAGCCCGGGCTTTACTGCTGCTGCTGACAATAAAATCATTAAGAGCAGAATAAGTAAGAAGCTGTTCCCCTTGCCGCCGGAGGCTGCCATGAAGCATTATCCGCTCTTCGAGCCAAAAATCTCCGGCCAGAACACGGTCCAGGGCAGGGAAGAGATCTTCTTTTTCTATCTCGCAGAGAAAGCCCAGGTTTCCCAGATTGATCCCGAGTATTTTGACGCCAAAGGGGGCCAGATGATTGACGGCAGCCAATACTGTGCCATCCCCGCCCAGCACCAAAGCCAAATCGACCCCGGAAAAATCTGCATAGGAGCAATCAGCCGGGTCAAAAACTCTATCTTCTCCAAAGAGAAAAAGCTCCCCGCCTTCCTTTTGCCAATGATCCGCAACTTGCAACCCCAGGTTTGCGCTTTCCGGATGTTTATGATTAAGAAAAATGGCTGTTTTCGGCATCTTTTCCTCGTCAATCAATAGTAACTTACGATGCAAGGGCGTAAACAAAAAACCAGAAAATATACTACTCCCTAATCCAGATAAGCCGGAGTGTTAAGTGTTGAATGTTGAGTTTTGAGTAGGAATACAGCGGCACGAAAATTTGGTCATTCTACGCAGAATTTCGGGAGTAAGTGCCTAATCCCTTGCGGCGAAGCCGCGTATATACGTTGATTATACAATACTTTCCATGCATTGGCAATAGTATCAGTTAAAAGGGTGTATTTTCTGTTTATTTAGATTCATAAGTAATAATTTTACCTTCTTCAAAGGTTAAGGTACGCACATAGGAAAAACTCATTTCTCATATTTTGGTTTTATTTCTATCCTCAGTCCTCAGTCCTCAGTCTTCAGTCCCCAGTCATCTGTCCTCAGTCCTCAGTCCTCAGTCCTCAGTCTTCAGTCCCCAGTCATCTGTCCTCAGTCCTCAGTCCTCAGTCATCTGTCCTCATTCCTCAGTCCTCTGTCCTCCCAAGCGGCGGTTATAATATCTGCCGGGTCAGGCAGGGAAGGGGGCTCTGTGCAGCCTTTTACAGCCCAAAGCAGGTATTCGATATTGCCTTTGGGTCCGGTGATGGGGGAGTGGTCTAAGCCTTTGACGGTGCAGCCCAGGTTCTTGATTTCGCTGAGGATTTTTTCCAATACCTCCAGATGGATTGCCGGATCCCGGATCACGCCTTTTTTGCCCACTTTATCCCGGCCGGCCTCGAACTGAGGCTTGATCAGAGCAATTAAATGACCAAAATTTTCCAATAAAAGCAGGGGCTGAGGCAGGACTTTGGCCAGGGAAATAAAAGAAACATCAATAGTAATGAGTTGAATTTGGTCATTGATTTGCTCTGCCGAGAGATAGCGGGCATTGGTTTTTTCCCGCACCACTACCCTGGGGTCTTGGCGCAGCTTCCAGGCCAGCTGGCCTTGGCCCACATCCACGGCATAAACTTTAGCTGCCCCGTGCTGGAGGGCGCAATCGACAAAGCCCCCGGTGGAAGAGCCGATATCCAAAACGGTTTTCCCCTCCAGATCCAAGCCGAAGCCGGCAATAGCCTTGGCCAGCTTCAAGCCGCCGCGGGAAACATAAGGCAGGGGGGGACTCTTGACGGTGATTTCCGCCTCCGGATTGATAGGAGTTCCGGCTTTATCAATCATTTTACCGTCTACTAATATCTGAGCTGCCATAATAGCGGCTTTAGCTTTATCCCGGGCAGAAAAAAAGCCCCGCTCAACCAGGATCAGGTCCAAACGCTGTTTATCTTTTGCCATAGTTGTTCCTTTTTCGGATATTTTTTTCGGCATACATTTTTTTATCCGCCGATTGGATGATCTGCTCCACTGCCATACTCATATTGCCTTCCACATGGATGACCCCAAAACTGAAGGTGATCTCATAGGGCTTATCGTGAATAGAGATCGTGCTGCGCGCATCTGAGATGATCCTTTTTGCCTCTTCTTCCGAGCTATTCAGCAAAACGACCAAAAATTCGTCCCCGCCCAGGCGGAATACATGTTCCGACTGACGAACCGCGGCCTTTAACCCTTGGGCCAAAGTGCGCAAGGCAAAGTCACCTTCGTTATGTCCATACAGGTCATTTATGTTTTTTAATCCATCCATATCGGCAAAAATAATTGTAAAAGCCGTTTGGGTGTCCAAGAGATCCTGCAAATAATTAAGTGCTCCGTTGCGATTACCGATACCTGTTACAGCGTCCCAAAAGGCTACGCTGCGCAAGGCTATTTCCTGCTCCTTGGCTTTTGTGATATCATGCAGCATAAAGAGGATAGCGGTTGCCCCGTCAATCCAGGCCATATTACTGGTTCTCACGGTGTAATAGCTGTTTTTATGTGAATCATAAACTTCAAAAGAAGTTGATTCTTTCTCCGGAGGGTTCCTTTGGGCAAATAAACTCTTGATGAGAGCATTATGCTCAAAGCAGTCCGGATCTTCGCTGCGGTGGTTTTTCAGGAGGAATTTAGCCGCCCGGTTGGAAAAAAGGATCTCCATTGCATCTCTCATTACGATAACGGGATCCGGGGTGTTTTCCAGAACTCTAAGCATGATGGTATGGCTGTTTTGCAGGCGTTTTTCTCTCTCTGCCAGCTGCGAGGTCATCACATTGAAGGCATCGGAAAACTCCCCTAAATAGTCGACATTTTGACTGTAATCACCAAGGGCGACCTGTTTGGCTTGCCAAGTCAAGTGTCTCAACTGGGCATGTAAGTTTTTTAAAGCGCCGGTGATAAGATTTTTACCCGGCGGCGGCTCCCTATGAAGCCGGCCTTTACTCAAATCGAGGGTAAAGGAATTCATATCGGCTATGTCCTTAAGTAACTCATTGAATAAACGCACAAGAGGTAAATCTGACTCGCTGACTTCTTCTTCATTCAGATAGTTAACTTTTCCCGTCTGGCGAAAGGTGTTAATAACCTCTATAATTATGCTCTCAACTTGCCTGGGTGCATTACGGTCAGACATTGGCATACCCCCCTAAGTTAGGAGTTAGGAGTGAGGAGTGAGGAGTTATTGAAAAAATGCTTTTAAAACTCCTAACTCCTACCCCAGATAAACTGGAAAAGAATTTAAAAAATTAGACGCGGATTTGCGCGGATTAAAAGCGGATTAGCACGGATTTTTTTTATTATAAAAAGCATTGAATTATTTTTTATTTTTTCCCCAAACAACAGCACCTAAGTTACTCACATTATCAGACAACAGCGAAAATCCGTTAAAATCTGCGAAAATCAGTGTCTAATTATTTCATGCATCAATTTTAATCCACATCCTTGCAGGTCAATCAAGAGATGACGTATATTCTGTGACTTTTTTTGGTCGAATTTGAGAGCTTAGTTCCTAATCCCCAATCCCTAATCCTTAGCGGAAGAGGTCACCTATGAATAAAATTGCCGGCACCCTTATTCTTTTACTGCTGATCAGCCTTTTGCCTGCCTGCGGTAGCCCCAAATTTTATCAAAGCCAGTTTTTTGCCATGGATACTCTAGTGGAAATCAGTCTTTATGCTGAAAGCCCTAGCCGGGCGCAAGCTGCTTTTGCCGCGGCGGAGGCGGAGTTTCGCCGTATCAATGATCTTTGCGACCGTTTTGCTGAGAAAAATCTGCCTGACCCGGCAAAAAGTGATGTTTGGCGGATCAATCAAGCCGGCGGCCAAGCCGTGCCTGTCAGCCCGGATACTCTGGCAATGGTGGAAGGGGCCTTGGAAATAGGTCTTGAGAGCGGCGGTGCTTTTGATATCACCGTAGGCAAATTGATGGATTTGTGGGACTTTGGCGGCTCTCCCCATAAACCAGGTGAAGCAGAACTTGCCAAGGCTCTGGAATCGGTAGACTATAGCCTGGTCCGCCTGGATAAGCAAGCGGGCGTCGTGACCGTGCCGGATGGTATGGTACTTGATCTGGGCGGAGTAGCCAAAGGCTATGCTACGGAACAGGCAGGAGCCATGCTGCGGGAGCAGGGCATTACCCGGGCGATCATTAATGCGGGCGGTAATGTGCTGGCCTTGGGCCATAA
Source organism: Clostridiales bacterium (assembly GCA_009783415.1). Taxonomy (GTDB): domain Bacteria; phylum Bacillota; class Dehalobacteriia; order UBA4068; family UBA4068; genus WRHF01. The sequence continues at coordinate 2,384 of WRHF01000117.1, read as the reverse complement.
GCCGGATGGAAGTCTTTGGCAGGTGGGGATCCGCCATCCCCGGGATCAAGGGGAGATAGCCGGTATCTTACAGCTGGATAACCAAGCGGCAGTCACCTCCGCCGACAGTGAGCGTTTCTTTATTCTGGAGGGAATCCGTTATCACCATATTTTAAATCCCAACAGCGGCCAGCCGGCCCGGGAGCTTGCTTCCGTAACCATTGTGGCTGATACCAGTTTCGAAGCGGAGCTGCTTTCCACCGCTGTTTTCGTCCTGGGCCGGAAAGGCTCAAGCTCCCTACTGTCAGCCCATCCGGGGGTGGGCGTAGTATATATTGACCTGGATATGCAGGTAGAAGCTACTGATAATATTAGAGATAGTTTCTTTTAAAGTTAGGAGTTAGGAGTTAGGGTTTATTAAATGATTCTTTTTAAATTCAACAACTCCTAACTCCTACCTCAGATAAACTGGAAAAGCATTCAAAAACAAATTAGACACGGATTTACGCGGATTAAAAACGGATTAGCACGGATTATTTTTATTATAAAAAGTATTTATCAATACAACACAGAGGTGACAATTATGCGGCTGTTTTTGAGCCGGTTTACTGCTTTCGAGCTTCTCCTAATGTCTATTATCGCTGCCTTGGGTGTTGCGGTTAAGCCCTTGGTCAATGCCTTAAGCCACCTTATAAGCAGCCCTCTTTTTATTCCCGGGGGGGCCCTGGCCGGGGGTATTTATATGTTGTTTGTTGTCCTGGGGGCTGCGCTGGTAAAAAAGAGAGGCGCTGCCACCCTTATCGGCGTGGTGCAGGCTATTTTGATCCTGGCTTTGGGTTTGCCGGGCAGCCATGGGGCTTTCAGCTTGCTGACCTATACCGCTCCCGGACTTGCCATTGACCTGCTCTGGTTATCCTTGGGGCATCGGGGCTGTTGTTTGTTTTGTTGCTTTTTAGCCGGCATGGCTGCCAATTTGACTGGTACCCTGCTTACAAATAGTCTCTTCTTCCGTTTGCCGGCTCTTTTTTTGGCTTTGATGCTGACTGTCGCTCTTTTTTCCGGAGGCTTGGGCGGGGTGGCAGCCTGGCGAATAACCAAAATATTCCAAAAACATCGATTGGTGGATTCCCATGACTAAACAGGCAAAGAATGTAAGTATTATTCTCCTGGCTTTGGCTTTGCTCCTGGCGGTGTTAGCCTGGGCTAATAGCCGGAGCTTATCGGATACGGCCCCGGCGCAGATCGGCTTAAAATTAGATGGGGATGTTCTTGCCTTGCTGGATAAAGAGGATTTATTAGCTTTTCCCGGCCATACTTTTACGATCACCCAACGCTCGGCAGGACAAGGGATCCGGGATTATATTTATACCGGGGTAGAGCTAAAGCTGATAATAGAAAGCCAGGGAATTGATATTTCCCGGCTCAAACAGGTAACAGTGCGTGGCGGAGACGGTTACATTTCCCTGGTTTCCGCCCGGGAGCTGCAAGAGGAGGACAATATTTATTTGGTCTATGCCGCAAACGGGCAGGATCTTTCCGGAAAACATCCCTATCAGCTGGTGATTTGTTCCGATTATTTTGCTCTGCGCTGGTGCCGCTTGGTTAGGGAAATCGAGGCGGAAAGTTTATGACTATTCTCTTAGAGACATCTGATCTGGGCTTTCGTTATCCGAACGGGCCTTGGCTTTTCCGGGGGGTTAACCTCAGCCTGATGGCAGGGCAAATAACATTGCTAACAGGGCCTTCCGGCAGCGGCAAAACCTCTTTGCTCTATGCCTTATGCGGTTTGATCCCTCAAGTTTTTGCCGGTGAATATATAGGAAAAACCGTGATAAAGAATCTGGATAGCAGGCAATGGGCTCTGCCGCGCCTGGCCTCGGTATTAGCAGTGGTTTTTCAAACCCCCCAGTTGTTTTTCCCCCGGCTGGAGGACGAATTAGCTTTTACTCCGGAGAATTTGCAGTGGTCCCGGCAGAGGATGACCAGGGCGGTAGAGGAGGCTTTGGCCGCGGCAAAACTGGAACCGTTTCGCGATAAGGCTCCGGAACGCCTTTCCGGAGGACAGCAGCAATTAGCGTCCTGGGCAACAGCTTTGACGGCAATGCCGGATATTTTCCTCCTGGATGAACCTTTTTCCCAGCTGGATCCAGCGGGAAAGCAGCTTTTACGGGATTCCATCCAAGCTCTGGCAGCCGCAGGCAAGGCGATATTTCTGATTGAGCATAGCGACCCTGGTCTGGATAATTTGAATAACCTTTGTTCCCTTGATAAAGGAGTATTAACCCGGAGGGTGCATCACAAAATTTGGGGTTGACATGGTAATAATAGACATGACAAAGGGATGTGCAGCTCTAATGTATCATGGATATTTGCCTGTAGGGGCGCGCATTGCGCGTCCGCGGACG
>WRHF01000116.1 GCA_009783415.1 Clostridiales bacterium | reverse complement strand
CCATAAAGAATACGGCTGTCAGCATAGGGATTACGCAGGGATTCCTCGTCAAAATAACCCTTCTCTTCCTCAGGCTTATCCTTACGCTTTTCATACTTCTGCCGGGCCTTGGCCAAAACCTTTTCCACCGCCTCCCGCCCCCTGGGATCGGCATTGATACCCATTTCGATAGCTAATTCATAGATTTCTTTAATTTTCATAGTCATATCCTCTCAATCTAAATTCCTGTCCATATTTTCCAATTCAGAACTCAGCACTCATAACTCAACACTACGCTCAACGGGCGCCTACCCTGCCAGTATTTTTTCCATCTCCCCCAGGAGCTGCATATGCTCCTTTTCCAGCACCAAAAGCTCATCCGCCAACTGCAAAGCCGCCAGGATGGCGCTTTTGCTATTGCTATAGTTGGGGCAAGCAGTGGTGATCGCCTCGATTTTACGTCCCACCAAATCCCCCACACTCTGCAAATGAGCCTGCTCACCATCACCCCGAAGTACATAAGAGAAACCTTGGATTTGCACTTGCAAAGTATTTTCCAAACTCAACACTTCATCAGCCCCCTTTTTCTAGGTAATAGGTAATAAGTAATAGGTAGTAGGTATAGCCCTGCCACCATCAACCATCTAAATCGCAAGAATCTTTTTATTCAATAAAATGTTTTGCAGAGCAAAACTTCCTAACCTATTACCTATTACCTATTACTTATTACCTGTTACTAATTACCTGTTCTATCGTAGTTTCAGTCCGAGCTCCTCCGCTTTGGCAATAATTTCCATTACAATCTCGTTGATTTCACCGTCTGTCAGGGTCCGTTCCGGGTTTTGGAAGAAGAGGTTGTAGGCTAGACTGCGTTTGCCCTGCTCAATTGGGGGTTTATCATATAGGTCGAATAATTCCAGCCTACACAGATAGGGGCCGGCTGATTGTTGGATGGCGGCTGCGATTTCTGCTTCCGGCAGCGTAATTGGAGCTATAAAGGCCAGATCACGATTTGCTCCGGGATAGCGGGGCAGGCTTTGGGCCTCTCTAAGAGCTTTTGTCCCGGTAAAAAGGGGTTCTATAGCGATTTCCAGCGCGAAAACCGCCTGGTCAATATCATAATTGGCGGTGACTGAGGGGTGGATTTCTCCTAAATAGCCTATTATTTGCCCATCCAAACGCACATCGCTGCTGCGTCCCGGATGCAAAAAACTATGCCGATGCTTGCCGGCAGGAACAAATTCCAGCAAACCTCCTTTTAGATGCCGGTTTAGGGCCTCCAAAAGACCCTTCAGATAAAAATAATCATAGTTGCCGGATCTTTCATACCAGCCTCCGGTCTGTTTGCCGCTGAGGATCATACCCCAAAAATCATTCTCTTTAGGCAAGGGCTCGCCTTGATGAGGGAAAAAGCAAGCGCCCAGCTCAAATAAGGCAATATCCAAATTGCGGCGGCTGAAATTACGGGCGGCATTGTTAAGCAAGCCCGGAAGCAATGTAGTCCGCATCAGGCTCTGCTCCTCATTGAGGGGGTTAATGATCCGCAAATGGTTCCGCCAAGGATGTCTTTCAGGCAATAATAAGCGTTCAAATTCCCTGGGGCTGATAAAACTATAATTGATTACTTCCGCCAAACCCAAATCGGCAGCAAATAGCCCTACCTTGCGCCGGAGCTCCTGGGTATAGCTACGATAGCCCTGGGTAGCGCTTTGGGCAGGCAAGGTAGTTGGGATTTGTTCATAACCGTGAAGCCGGGCTACTTCTTCGATCAAATCCTCCTCCAGGCTGATATCCTGACGATAGGAGGGTATAGTTACCAAAAGATTCTTACCTTGGGGCTGCAAGGCAAAACCCAGGGATTGCAAGACACTTGCTATATCAGTAAAGCTATAATTGGAGCCAAGGATCTGATTTACCCGGCTTTTATTGAGGGAGATAACTTTGGCTTGACTTTTTTGCCGGCAAACATCAAGAGCGCCCCGGCAAATAATACCTCCGGCATATTCGGCTATCAATTGGGCCGCCCGCTTTGCAGCAAGGGCGCAGGCTTCAATATCCACGCCTTTTTCAAAGCGGAGAGAAGCTTCGGAAGGAATGCCGAAATAGTGAGCTGTATCACGAATCAGAGCAGGATTGAAGGCCGCTGCCTCGATCAGAACATCAGTGGTAGTTTCCGTCACTTCGCTTTCCAGGCCGCCCATGACCCCGGCCAGGCAAACGGGACCTCTCCCGTCACAAATCATCAGGTCTGCGGTACGCAAAGCCCTTTCTTTTTTATCCAAAGTGAGCAGTTTTTCACCCTCAAGTGCTCTTCGGACCACGATTTTTTGCCCCGAGAGTTTATTATAATCAAAAGTGTGGAGTGGGTTGCCGGTTTCCAGCATCACAAAATTACTGATATCTACTATATTGTTGATGGGACGCATCCCCGCCGTCAGCAGATAATTCTGGATCCAAAGGGGAGAAGGGCCAACCTTTACCCCTTTGACCAGGCGGGCCAAATAGCGGGGGCAGGCTTGCTCGTCCAAAACATCCAAGGAGAAAAGAGAGCTGATTTCCGGGCTGGTTTCCCCGATCTTGCTATCCAGTATTTGGACCCGGCTGCCGCAAATGGCAGCCACTTCCCGGGCTACATTAAAAATAGCCAGGCAGTCGGACCGGTTCGGGGTCAAATCCAAAATCAAGACCGCATCAAGCAAATCCAGCGCGCTAACCACATCCTGCCCCGGCTTCAAATTGGCCGGTAGCACCATAATGCCTTCGGTGGCTAAAGGGTCAATCCCAAGCTCTGCCCGGGAACAAATCATTCCTTGCGAAGATGTTCCGGCAAGGGTAGCCACCCCAATTTCGAGCCCTCCAGGCAAGGTAGCTCCGGGTAGCGCCAGGCAAACCATTTGCCCCGCCGCCACATTGGGAGCTCCGCAAACAACCTGATACTTTTTGTCTCCGCCGGCATCTGCCTGACAGACGGAAAGATGGTCACTGGCCGGATGAGGCCGGCAATCAGTGATCCTGGCCGTCACTACCTTGCTGATATCCCGCCCCCGGTATTCAATTTCGTCCACAGCCAAACCGGCCATTGTCAAGCGTTCCGCCAACTCCTCCGGGGAAAGATTAATGTTAACATAACGCTGAAGCCATTTGTAGGAAACCCTCATATGCCCTCCTAGAATTGAGCTAGAAACCTCACATCATTGTCAAACAACAGCCGAATATCCTTGATTCCGTATTTGAGCATGGAAATCCTCTCCAAACCCATGCCTGCTGCAAATCCGCTGACCTCTGCCGGGTCATAGCCGCAATATTTCAGTACCTGGGGATGGACCATGCCGGAACCCAGGATTTCGATCCAGCCGGTATTTTTACAGAGACTGCAGCCCTTCCCTTCGCAGACAAAGCAGGAAATATCTACCTCGGCGCTGGGCTCGGTAAAGGGGAAATAGCTGGGCCGCAGACGGATTTCCCGCTCCCTGCCAAACATCGCCCGGACAAAAGACAGAATTGTCCCCTTCAAATCAGCCATGGTGACCTCTTTATCAACCAAAAGCAATTCTATTTGGTGGAACATGGGGCTGTGGGTGGCATCTTCATCCCGGCGGTAAACCACCCCCGGGCAGATGATTTTTACCGGCAGCTGGGGCGCCATTTTTTCCATTGTGCGGGCCTGCATAGGCGATGTATGGGTACGCAAAAGCACCGAATCGCTGAAATAAAAGGAATCCTGCATAGCCCTGGCCGGATGATCAGAGGGCATATTCATGGCTTCAAAATTATATTTATCCAATTCTACCTGGGGGCCTTCGGCAATAACATAGCCCAGCCCCAAAAATATATCTTCTATTTCCTCCCGCACCTGGGTAATAATATGACGGCTGCCGGAAGGAAAAACTTTCCCCGGCAAGGTAATATCGATTTTCTCTTCTGCCAGACGGGCTTGAAGCAAGGCGGCATCCAGCCGGCTCAGCTTTGTTGCAAAAGCTGCCTCCATTTTGTCTTTGACAATGTTGACCAACTGGCCCATAACAGGTCTTTCTTCCGGGCTTAAGCTGCCCATACCCCGGGAAACCGCAGTCAGGCTTCCTTTTTTTCCCAAATAAGTCACCCGCAGGGCCAAAAGCTCCTCCCGGTTCCGGCAAGCCTCAATAGCCGCCAAAGCTTCCTGTTCCATATTTATCAATTGTTCCCGCAAAATACCACCCCGTTTCGAAGGTCGGAAGCCAGAAATCGGAGGACAGAACAGTTGTTTTTAACCTAATTAGTTTTTGCGAAGCAAAAACTTCAATTTCTATCCTCTGTCCTCTTTCCTCTTTCCTCTTTCCTCTTTCCTCTTTCCTCTTTCCTCTTTCCTCTTTCCTCTTTCCTCTGTCCTCTTTCCTCTGTCCTCTGTCCTCTGCTAAGTTAAATGCCTTTCGCTTCTTGGCAAACGAAAGGCACAAGGTTATCTATTTGGACGCAGCCCTTCTCAGTACCTTTTAGGATACTGCATAAATAAAACAAAAATCAAATGTTTTGCGAAGCAAAACCTACCAGTTCTATCCTCTATCCTCTATCCTCTATCCTCTATTTAATGCATCCTCATTTTTCGATAAATCATATAGGCAGTAATAGAACCGGTCTCTTCAAAAATCTGCCAGAAAACCTCGGCATTTATTGTCATCCGCACCACTACCTTTCCTCGTTGCTTCTTGCTTTTTATTATAACATAAAAGAACAAAGATGACAAGGCAATTTTGAAGGCAGTTTAGCTTGCATAATAGGAAATTTTTGGTATTTGGTAATTTTTACCAATATCGTCTGCATTCATATAAAATGATCCCCGCGCTTACTGCCACATTCAAGGATTCGCTGGATGCTGCCATAGGTAAGCTGATGATCTCATCCGCCTCATGATGCCAAAAAGGATCCGCCCCCTCCGCTTCGGAGCCCAGCACCCAGGCCAAAGGCCCGCTCAAATCTGCCCCGTTATAGATATTCTTGCCTTGAGTATCTGCTAAAAATATTTTCCAATTTGATTCACGTAAAAACACTGCCGCCTCCTCCTTGGAAGGCGCCTGCCATAATGGCAAACGAAACAAAGCCCCCATTGAGGCCCTTACTGTCTTGGGATTATAAAGGTCGGCACAACCCGGGGTTAAAATCACCCCGGCTTTGGCAGCCGCCGCTGTGCGGACAATAGTCCCCACATTGCCGGGGTCAGCCAGCCGGTCTAAAATCAGCACTAAATCATTTTCACCCTTGGCTAGCCAGGAAATATCATTGACTGCCTGCTCCGCCGCAAGTACTATCCCCTGCCGGCTGACAGTTTGGCTGAGAGCTGCCAGCAGCTGATCATCCAGCCGCTGCAAAGGACAGCCCAAGCGCCATAAATCAAGAGCCAATTTTTCCCCGCGGGGGCTTTGCAGCAATACCGGGCTGAGCCAGCCGGCCCGGATTTTTACTTTGGCCAGCAGGGCCTCTTCTGCCAAGCGTAAGCCTTCCACTAAATAACAACTGCTTTTTTCCCGGTATTTTTTTTGGCTTAAAGAAGCGCCCCATTTCAGCTGAGAATTATCACGGGAAGTTATCAGCGGTATTTCCTCTAATTGACCCCAATCAAGCAAAGTTATCACCAAAGCCCCTCAATGATTTTTCACTGCCCAAAGCCACCAGCACATCTCCCGCAGAAATCAGTGCCTCGGCCCCGGGAGAAACAAGCACGGAATCACCCTGACGGATAGCCAGAACACATACCCCGTATTTTGCCCGCAAGTTGAGTTTTCCCAAGGTTTTGCCCAGCAAAAAGCCGGCGGCTTCAATTTCTACGATACTATAGCCCGGAGCAATGTCGATATAGTCCATAATATTGGCATGGATCAGATTATGGCTCAGACGCGCACCCATATCCCTTTCGGGATAAATCACTCTATCCGCCCCGACCCGCTCCAAAACTCTGCCATGTAATTCGCTGGCAGCCCTGGCTACCACATATTTGACATTTAGTTCTTTTAAAAGTGCGGTGGTCATAATGCTGGCTTCCAGATTGCTAATGGCCACCACTGCTACATCATAATTGCGCAAACCCAAGGATTTCAGGTCATCAATATCAGTGGCATCCGCCTGGGCGCAATGGGTAACTTCGTCCATAATATCATCAACACTATCCTGACAGCTGTCAATAGCCAAAACTTCCCGGTTATGATCAGCCAAAGTCCGGGCCACACTGGCGCCAAAACGCCCCAGGCCGATTACCGCATATTGTTTCATATTCAAATCATTCCTTTCCCGGCATAAAACCCATATGAAATCGGGTTATATATTAGTAGCCTAACCTATAATAATCTTCTCTTCCGGATAATGAATACCCTTGGGCTGAATTAAATTTGCAAAAACATAACCGATCAGCAATGTCCCCAGGCGGCCCACAAACATAGTGATCATCACAATGACCTTGCCGGCTATGCTCAAACCGGGGGTGATCCCCTCGGAAATGCCGGCATTACTCAAAGCCGCAACAACCTCGAACAAAACCGGGCCTATGGGTAGCTTCTCTGTTATCAGTAATAGGAAAACCGCAGCCATCAGCCAGAATATAGCCAAAAGCAAAATAGCCAGGGCTTTATAAATCGTTTCGGCGCCAATAGAACGGCCAAAAACCGCCACCTGACTGCGCCCGGTAAAAATGCAAAAGGCAACCGCCGCCAAAACCCCCAGGGTAGTTGTTTTGATCCCGCTGCCGGTAGAGCCGGGACTGGCCCCCACAAACATCAGGAATATGAGAAAAAACTGAGTAAATGAGTTAAGGTGATATGTGTCTACCATATTAAATCCGGCAGAGCGGGCGGAAACGCTGAAAAAGGCCCCGGATAAGATCTTTTCCCCTAAGCTTTTGCCGCCAAAAGTAGCAGGATTATTAAATTCCCCCAGGAAAGCAACAAGAAAACCGCCCACAAGCAAGCAGGCGCTGACTGTCAGCACCAATTTGGCATGAAGGCTGAGATGCTTAGCTTTGCGGGTCAAATACCTGCTCAAAGCCGCTATTACCGTTACCCCCAAGCCACCGGCAATAATCAGAAGCATCAAGGTAATGCTGGTCAGGGGGTCCATAATCACAGCGGAAAAGCCATCGGCAAACAAGTTGAAACCGGCATTGCAAAAAGCGCTGACCGAATGAAAAAAACCCTGGCCCAGGGCAGAAAGCCAGCCATAATAGGGTAAAAAACGCCAGGTGAGCACCAGAGCGCCCAAGGTTTCCAAACCCAGAGCAAATAAAATCAAGTTGCGGGTGATCCGGACAATGCCCTCCATAGTATCCACATTAAAGGATTCTTTGATCATGATCCGTTCCTGCAGCATTATTCTCTTGCCCAGCATAAGGGCGACCATGGTAGAAATAGCCATAATACCCAGGCCGCCGGTCTGAAATAAGACCAAAATCACTACCCGGCCAAAAAGGCTGAAAGTATCCGCCATACTGACTGTACTCAGCCCGGTAACACAAACTGCGGAAACAGAAGTAAAAAGAGCATCAAAAAAAGAAATAGGGCGGTTTTGGGCGGCAGGAAGTGAGAGTAAAACCGCCCCCAGGATAATCAAAGCAAAGAAAAAGAGAACAACTCTTTTGGGGGGCGGCAAGCCCCCGAAAAAGGAACGCTTTTGCTGCTCTCTCTTCATCCGTAATACAAATGTTTTTGAATTAGACTGTTTCGCATTTTTTAACATAACTTCACCTGGTGCTGGGATTAGGGATTAGGGCTAGGGATTAGAGACTAAGTTAAAGATAAAGGCCGCGGTCTCGCGGCCTTTATCAATTTGTTCATAGAACCTTAATTTTATAAGTTGGCCTTGGCCAGTTCGGCGAATTGACTGAAGGCTGCTGCGTCATTTACGGCCAATTCTGCCAGCATTTTCCTGTTTACAACTACTCCTGCTTTATGCAAACCGTTCATCATCCTGCTATAAGAAATATTATTCATCCTGGCGGCAGCATTGATCCTGGTTATCCACAGTTTACGGAAATCACCTTTTTTCTTGCGGCGGTGGGCAAAAGCATAGGCCATTGAGTGGAGAACCTGCTCGTTAGCTACCCGGAACAATTTAGAATTAGAAGCCCGGTAACCTTTGGCCAATTTCAAGATCTTTTTATGGCGGCGATGCTTGGTCATGCCTTTTTTCACTCTCGTCATAATTAATTATCCTCCTTAAAGATAAGGTACCAGTTTTTTAATTCTTTTGTGATCAGCAGCAGAAACCAGGGCTGATTGGCGCAGGTTGCGCTTTCTTTTGGAAGTTTTTTTGCCTAGTATGTGCCGCTTAAAAGCCTGGCTGCGCTTTAATTTGCCGGAACCGGTGATTTTGACCCGTTTCGCGGTAGCCCGGTGAGTTTTGATTTTTGGCATAGTATTCCCTCTTTCCTTTAATTGTTTTTTGGAGTAAAGACTACAATCATGTTTTTGCCTTCCACCTTTGGCGGGCGTTCCACATTCGCCACATCCGCAAGGCGCTGGGCCATGCGGTCACAAAGTACCCTGCCCAGTTGGGGATGGGTTATTTCCCGGCCCCGGAACATGATGGTAGTTTTTACTTTATCCCCATCACGCAAAAAACGCTCGGCATTTTTTGCCTTGGTTTCAAAATCATGCTCCTCAATATTAGGGCGCAGCTTGACCTCTTTTATCTGAACGATTTTTTGGTTCTTTTTGGCCTCTTTTTCCCGCTTGTTTTGCTCGAAGCGATATTTACCGTAATCCATGATTTTACAGACAGGCGGTTTGGCATTGGGAGAGATTTCCACCAAATCCAAATTCCTGTCCTGAGCCCTTTCCAGGGCCAAGCGGGTGGGAACAACCTTCTGCTCGTCGCCATCGCTGACCAAACGAACCTCGTGCGCCCGAATCTCTTCATTGATTCGCAACTCTTTAATAAAGATTCACCTCCAGATAAAATTAAATAAAAACAAGCGGGCCTTTTGCCCGCCTATCACAAGAAAACAACCAAAGTTGCCGTCATATTGACCCGGACGATTAGTCGCCGGGTGAGAAGCGGGCGCTTCCACTTTCTTCATAGCGGATTGATTATAGCACAATCAGCAGCCTGCTGTCAATAGCATTTTTTTTATCCGATTCTACAAATTTTTTTAAAACAGGCTAAAATAGCGAAATAATTGATAAATTTATATAATCGTGACATACTATTATCATATATTTTTGGCTTGTTGGTATAGGGCAAAAATTTTAATCATCATGAAGAGGAAGGTAGGTATCAGTAATGAGACAAAAACGGTTTCTTTTGCTGGCGCTTGTACTTGCGCTAGTACTCTCAGTCAGCCTGCCCGCTGCCGCGGCAACTGCGACTGCAGGTAAGCTCGAACTCACTATGGACGGCAAAAAAGTTGATATCGGTTCGTATAATATCAATGGAAGCAACTACAGTAAACTGCGGGATATTGCCATGTTGCTTGATGGCACCCCCAAACAATTTGAGGTGGAATGGAATCAGACTACTCAAACTATTCACATTACAACCGGAGAATCATATACTCCGATCGGGGAAGAGCTTACTCCACTTAGCCCTCAGGCCAAAACCATAAAGGCAGTTACGATAAAGATCGTAGTTGACGGGGTCACAAAAAGCCTCAGCGGATACAGTATTGACGGTTTTAACTTTGTCAAGCTAAGAGATATCGCAAACATCCTTGATTTCGGCTTGTGGTGGGACAAAGAGAGTGAATCTGTCGGGCTCGACACAGCAATAGGATACTCACCCGAACCACCGGCGCCCAGCGGCCCGGCAGGCCCCCAAGGACCGCCCGGACCGGAAGGACCGCAAGGACCAGCCGGACCCACCGGACCTGCGGGACCGTCGGGATCTTCCGGGTCAGCAGGAGCTGCGGGACCAGCCGGAGCTGATGGGGCTGACGGGGCTGACGGGGCTGACGGGGATACCGGGCCGACAGGACCGGCAGGACCCTCAGGACCGGCAGGGCCCTCAGGACCGGCAGGACCGACAGGACCGGCAGGACCGGCAGGACCCTCAGGACCGGCAGGGCCCTCAGGACCGGCAGGATCCTCAGGACCGGTAGGACCAACGGGAGCTGACGGTGCTACCGGACCCGAAGGACCAGAGGGACCGACTGGCCCAACGGGTCCCGGTGTCGGAGATACCGGTCCCACAGGACCGGCAGGACCGACGGGACCGGCAGGACCGACGGGAGCTGACGGCGATACCGGACCCGAAGGACCGACAGGACCGATTGGGGCAACGGGAGTTAACGGTGCTACCGGACCCGAAGGACCAGAGGGACCGACTGGGCCAACAGGACCCGGTGTCGGAGATACAGGACCGGCAGGGCCGACGGGACCGATGGGACCGATGGGACCGATTGGAGTTGACGGAGATACCGGACCGGCAGGACCGACGGGTGCTGACGGGGCTACCGGACCGGCAGGACCGACTGGTGCTGACGGTGATACCGGACCGGCGGGACCTACGGGTGCTGACGGTGATACCGGACCGGCGGGACCTACGGGTGCTGACGGTGATACCGGACCGGCGG
>WRHF01000115.1 GCA_009783415.1 Clostridiales bacterium | reverse complement strand
ATACCGCAGCCGGCAGTTTTGATGATACGATCTATCTCTATGATGGCAAAAATAGCAAATACATCATTTCCAATGTCTCAGAGGCGATGGGGACTATCTCTTTTGACCTGAAAATCAATGACGGGATCGCAGCCCAGATACCGGAGATCCTGATTCAGCCGGCAGGAGCGGTTTATGGGCAAGGTGCAAAGGCGAGCGCTCTGACGGTGCTTGCTGCTATCGGCGATGGAGGAACTCTGAGCTATCAGTGGTACAGCAATACCGAAAACAGCACTGCCGGGGGCATCCCTTTAGAGGCGGACGGCCCCACTTATATCCCGCCAACCGAGACTGTTGGCACAACTTATTACTATGTTGTGATCAGCAATACCAATGAGGGCGTCAGCACTACCAAGATCGCTGCAATAAACAGCGAAATTGCGGAAGTGACCGTTACAGACGCCTTTATCCCGGTAACGGATATTATCGGGGTAGAGAAGTCCACCACGGCAGGAGTTCTTTTGACCCTGGGAGGTACGGTAGTTCCGGACGATGCCAATTATCAGGATATTATCTGGACTGTTAATGATCCAGGTTCGACCGGGGCAATAATTGAGGGCGGCGTCCTTTTTGCCGCAGCCCCGGGAACAGCGGTCGTTACGGCTACGGTTGAGAATGGCCAATCCAGAACCTATGTTACCGATTTTTCCTCCGACGGAAGCCATACCATGGCCATAAAAAATGACGGCAGCCTGTGGGCCTGGGGGGACAATACCTATGGCCAGCTGGGCGATGGCACCCAAACAAACAGCTACTCTCCTATTCGGGTAGGAACAGATGATAAATGGCTTGTTGTTGAGGCTGCCGCCTATCGAACTTTGGCTATCAAAAATGATGGCACCCTCTGGACCTGGGGAGATAACCGTTATGCCAAGCTGGGGATCGGCACATATGCGGATAACAACTATTCCCCGGTTCAGATCGGGATTGATAATGACTGGGCGGCAATCGCCCCGAGCGGGATCCACGGTATTGCTTTGAAAAATGATGGCAGTCTTTGGGCCTGGGGAGATAATCGCAACGGCCAGCTGGGCATTGGCCAAAGCGGTACTCAGCTTTCCCCGGTCCGGGTGGGGGCAGATACGGATTGGGCGGCTATTGCCACAGGCTGGGTTCACAATATAGCCCTGAAAAAAGATGGCAGCCTTTGGGCCTGGGGGGATAACAGCTACGGCCAGCTGGGCGCCGGGCCTATGGAGCAAAGCGATATTCCTCTCCGGATAGGGACAGATACCGATTGGGTTGCAATTGAGGGAGGTCACTATCATACTATAGCCTTGAAAAGTGACGGCAGCCTTTGGATCTGGGGGTTGAACAATTGGGGCCAGCTGGGCGATGGCAGAAGTGAGCTTATTCGGTATTTTCCCGGCCGCTTGGGAGAGGACAATGACTGGGTAGAGATTGCGGGGGGCTATTTTTATTCTCTGGCCTTGAAAAGTGACGGCAGCCTCTGGGCTTGGGGAGATAATTATGTCGGCCAGCTGGGCGACGGTACAAGCATAGATCATTTCACCCCCGTTCAAGTGAGCAAAGGCAAGGATTGGGTGACGATTGCCAGCAACGGGGATTGCAGTGTGGCTTTGAAAAGCGATGGCAGCCTTTGGAACTGGGGATGGAACAACTGGGGCCAGCTGGGCGATGGCACAACAAAAAACCGCCGCGATCCGTTGCAAATAACTTTTACCCCGGCTTATACTAAAAACTTCCTTATTAAAGTCTTGCCGCTCGAATCCGGCTTTGTCCCGGTAAGAGATATTATTGATCTGCCGGCCAAAACCACGGTGGGAGCAGCTTTGGCTCTGACAGGTACGGTACTGCCGGCGGATGCCACCAATAAAGATATCAAATGGAGTATAAATGATCCGGGGACGACCGGCGGAACTATTGAAGCCGGTATTCTCAATACCGCGGCAGAGGGGACGCTAATAGTTACGGCGATGGTTGAGAACGGCCTGGAGCAAATTGCGCTTGCTGCTGCTCAAGCAGGCGGTACTCATACCGTGATCCTTAAATCAGATGGCAGCCTCTGGGCCTGGGGAGCAAATGATTTCGCTCAGCTGGGCGACGGCACTCTCATCAGCCGGAACAATCCGGTTCAGGTGGGCGGGGATATGGACTGGAAAGAGATCATGCCGGGTCAATACCACAACCTGGCCTTAAAAAATGATGGCAGCCTTTGGGCCTGGGGGGCAAATGATCACGGCCAGCTGGGTGATGGCTCGAATCAAAACCGCAATACTCCTGTGCGGATCGGGGGAGATGCTGATTGGCAATTGGCAGCGGCCGGTAACTATCATAACGTGGCGCTAAAAAGTGACGGCAGTCTTTGGGCCTGGGGAGATAACCGTTTTGGCCAGTTGGGAGACGGCACAACCGCAGGCTGCAATAGCCCCGCCCGGATCGGGGAAGACAATGATTGGCTGACGGTAGTGGTTGGTGACTATCACACCATGGCGCTAAAAAATGACGGCAGCCTTTGGGTTTGGGGAAGTAATTATTACGGTCAGCTGGGAGACGACACCTATGAAGACAGCCTCTCTCCTTTGCGGCTGGGGGAAGATAATGACTGGGCTGCGGTTATTGCGGGATTCTATCACAGCATGGCCTTAAAAAGTGACGGCAGCCTTTGGGCCTGGGGAGATAATTTTTATGGCCAGCTGGGCGATGGTTCAGGCAGATCAGAGCGCTCTGTCCCGGTTCTGGTGGGTACAGACTGGGCTGCGGTTTCCGCAAAAGGCTATCATACTGTAGGTTTCAAAAAAGATGGCAGCCTTTGGGCCTGGGGAGATAATATTCATGGCCAGCTGGGGGATGGGACGATAACGCAAAGAAACCGTCCCGTCCGTCTGGGGACAGGCTGGGCCGGAGTTTCAGCCGGCTACGATCATACCATAGTCCAAAAAAGCGACGGCAGCCTTTGGGCCTGGGGCTGGAATTATTACGGCCAGCTGGGCGATGGTTCAAGCACCAGCCGCTCTATCCCCGTGCAAATTATTCCGGCGGCGGCTTACACAAAGGATTTTACAATAGAAGTGGCTCCCGCCTCCGGGGTCAATCTCAAGGGCAAGATCAAGAGTTATAATCCCAATAAAACCACAACAGTCCGGCTTATGCAAAACGGGGAGGAGAAATACCTGACGACTATTAAGGATGAAATCGGCTCCGGCCTCTGGGAACAGGATTTTATCTTTACAGGTGTGACCCCGGGTACCTACGAGCTGGTTATCAGCAAAGATGCTCATACAAAATTTACCGTACTGAATATAGTTGTCGGAGAGGAGGATCTGGATCTGACCGAAGACAGCCGCCCCGAGGTTCAGCTGATGTCTCTGCGCTGCGGTGATATCAATGGCAATGGCCTGATCAATGACGCTGATTTGACAGTTTTATGGCGGGCAGGTAATTACAACAAGAAGGTTGACGAAGCAGATAATCGCTGGTGCGATTTAAATGGTGACGGCTTGATCAATGATGCCGATTTGACTATACTTTGGCTGGTTTATAATTATAATAGGGGAGCGATCATAATCGAATGAAATCAAGCCAGAAAATTGGTAAATTTAAACAAATACTATCCGGTTTTACCGGATAGTATTTGTTTAAGAGATAAGAAACTATATAAAACTATTCATCAGAGTAAAAAGATTTTTTCTATTGCTATTTCATCAAACCTTTGTGTTATTTTTATTAATAAATTGATAAAAAGCGCAAATAATTGGAAAATATCTCCAATTTTAGCTCATTTAGACATTAAAAAAGTAAAACCGCTTTTTAATATATAGATGCGGCAAGTTAATTTATAAAACCTCTGAAAGATGAGGAGTATAGTTAGAGAAATTTTACCGGAGAATATGTCGAAAATACAGTAAATCATTATTCAGAATTTCTTTGCATACGATTCATTTTACATATTGTAATTTAAAAGGAAGTATGGTATAGTTTTAACAGAAAGTGAATTTGACGTAACTGTGAACGATGATAATTCCCTGACAAGGATAAAAAATAAATGAGGAGGTCTGCTATGAAGAAAAAAATGATTTTGTTACTTATGTTGCTTTTGTTGTTTTGTTTAACTGCTCCGGCCCTTGCTGTAAACGACCCGGCTTTTTCTGTCCGGGTTAATGGTGTGCTGGAGGAAAGTAATCTAACTCTGGATTGGCAAATAATGGCAAATAGAACCGGTTTGACCCTGAATAATACCCAAGGGCTGCGCCTTGCTTATGATAACAGGGTTTTGAAGCTTATCAGATGGGATGCTAACGGCGATTATGATAGCATTGTTAGTACTTCCGTTTCCGCTATGTCCAGAGCCGGCAACCGTGGTGATTATGACAGTGATGCTTTAATTGTTTATGGTGCAAAAAATGCTATGGGGAATACAGGTTTCCTCAGTCTGACTGTGGGGGATTCCGGTACTACATACACCTGCCCCCAAGGAAAATATATTTCCCTGATCAAGGTGCGTTTTGCTTTTCGGGAAGGTAAAAGCAATACTGATTTGAACTCCGGCTCTATCCGGATAATGACATTGGATGAGTTGAGTTTTACCAATCAGGACTCAGCTGTGCTGATTAATACCAACGAAAATCATGGAACATCCTATAAATATCTTAGCCGGAATAGTGTTGATTCCTTGAACGCACCGGAATTTGACTATCCCGGCAGTACGAAGAAAGAACAAGATCCTGTTGATAAAGGACAAGACCCTACGGATAAAGGACAAGACCCTACGGATAAAGGACAAGACCCTACGGATAAAGGACAAGACCCTACAGACAAAGGACAAGACCCTACAGACAAAGGACAAGGCTCTGACCCCGCAAAGCAAGACCCCCAATCTATTTCTAATGATAACCCGACAATAACAGATAACCCCACTCTAACGGGCAGCACATTGATTTTTAAGGATGTTCTGGCTGATGCCTGGTTTTTTGAAGCTATAAAATACGTGATGGAAAATGGCTTTATGAATGGTATTTCAAGCAGTCAGTTTTCACCTAATATACCAATGACCCGGGCCATGTTTGCCACTGTTTTATATCGTATGGACGGGGAGCCGGCAACGACCGTAAAGAATTCTTTTACGGATGTCAAGCAGGATCAATGGTATACGGCAGCTATTAATTGGGCTAATGATAAAGGTTTTATTACCGGCTATGGCGGGGGCAAATTCGGGACAAACGATAATATCACAAGGGAGCAGGTGGTGGTTATACTCCACCGTTATTCGGAACAGCAAGGGAAAAATATCAAGACAGAGGCCGATTTAAGTAAATATGTTGACGCGGGCAAGATTTCAAGCTGGGCAAAGAATGCTATGCAATGGGCTGTAGGAAGCGGTTTGATATCCGGGCGTACAGTAGCAACCCTGGCTCCCCAAGGGGAAATAACCCGGGCGGAAATCGCTCAAATTCTCTTTAGGTACTAGTAGGCCGTGGCATCTAAAACTTTACTATTTATTCCTCCAACCATTTAGGGTTTGACCCGGAATCCCCTGGTGATAAGCAGGGGATCCCGAATCAAGTCCGGGATGACATAAGGATCGATTTGTAAAGCCTCAGATGGCACGTTGTACTGGTTTAATAAAAAAAAAGAAAGGAAGATGTAAATGAAAAAATTTGTACCCCTCTTTTTAGTTCTAAGCCTGCTGGTGGCTTGTTTTGTCATTCCTGCCTTAGCTGTTGATGATCCTCCCTTTTCTGCCCAAGTAACCGGGTCGGTTGACGCATCGCGAAAGTATGGCGGAAATGATACCTTTGTTCTGCAGTGGCAGATTATGGCTAATAAAACAGGCTTGACCCTAAATAACACCCAAGGTCTGCGTTTGGTCTACGACAATACTGTTTTGCAGCTTATTCGCTGGAATGCTGCCAGTGACTATGATGACATTTTGGACACTGAATTTACCGCTAAGTCGGGAGCGGGCTCAAAGTATGAGGATTATTATGATCCTGATTCTGTTGGTGTTTTTGCTGCCAAAAGTGCTGACGGAAATACCGGCTTTCTTAGTATGACACTGGGGGATTCCGGTACAAAATTCGCCTGCCCGCAAGGTACATATTTTCCTCTGCTTGGGGTACGTTTTGCTTTCCGGGAAGGTAAAAGCGAGGCGGATTTGGCTACAGGATCTATTCGTGTAATGACCTTGGCGGATTTGGTTACCACCAATCAAAACTCGGCTATGCTGATTAATACCGATGAAAGCGCCGGTACCTCTTATGAATATCTGCCTCAAAAAGACGGTATTGCCGGCAATGACACTTTAAACATCCCGATATTAAAGTACCCCAACAGCGATGGCCCGCCCTTTTCTGCCAAAGCGATTGGGACGGTTGACACATCACGCAAGTATAAAGAAAATGATACCTTAGTTCTGCAGTGGCAGATTATGGCCAATAAAGCAGGCTTGACTCTTAATAACACCCAAGGTTTGCGTTTGGTCTACGACAACACTGTTTTGCAGCTTATTCGCTGGAATGCTGCCAGTGACTATGATGACATATTGGACACCGAGCTTTCTGCTAAGTCCGGAGCGGGCTCAAAGTATGAGGATTATTATGATCCTGATTCTGTTGGTGTTTTTGCTGCCAAAAGTGTTGATGGGAATACCGGCTTTCTTAGTATGACATTGGGGGATTCCGGTACAAAATACACCTGCCCGCAAGGTACATATTTCCCTCTGCTTGGAGTGCGTTTTGCTTTCCGGGAAGGTAAAAGTGTGGAGGATCTGAATCCCTGCTCTATCCGCGTAATGGCCTTAGAGGATTTGGTTTTCACCAAACAAAGTTCTGCTATGCTGATTAATACCGATGAAGGCTCGGGCACTTCATATGAATATCTGCCTCAGCAAGATGGTAATATCGGCATAAGCACTTTGGAATGCCCAATAGTGGAGTATCCGGGTTTCGACAAAATATTGAATAAAATCGACATAACCACGCCGCCAACAAAAACGGTATATAATGTAGGTGAACCTCTAAACCTTGCTGGTATGGTCGTGACAGCCACCTATAGTAATGCAACTGCTAAAGCGGTGACAACCTACACCACAACCCCGGAAGCAGGTGCAACCTTAAATACCGTTGGCCCTCAAATAGTTACGGTCAGCTATACTGAATGCGGCGTAACTAAAGAAACCAGCTTTACTGTCACAGTGGATCCGATCCAAGTGATCTTGGAGAAAATAGAAGTGACTACCTTGCCCGCAAAAACAGTGTATATTGCCGGCGAAACTCTCGATCTGACGGGTATAGTCGTGACAGCTACCTATAGTGATACAACCACAAAAGCGGTCACCGGCTACACCACAAGCCCGGCAGAAGGCACGGCCTTAAATACCGCAGGCGCCCAGACAGTTACAGTCAGTTACACCGACGGCGATGTAACCAAAACTGTAGACTTTACTGTTACTGTGAATCCGGTCATACTGGATAAAATCGAAGTAACAACAGAGCCTGCAAAAACAGCATACTTTGTAGGAGAAACCCTTAACCTTACTGGCCTGGTAGTGACAGCTACCTATAATAACGGCAGCACAAGTACAGTCACAGGCTACACTACAACCCCGGCAGCAGGCTCGGCCTTAAATACCGCCGGTAACCAGACAGTTACGGTCAGCTATACCGAAGGCATTGTAACCAGAACCACCAGCTTTACTGTTACGGTCAATGATGTTGTTCTGGATAAGATCGAGGTGACCACCCAGCCGGCAAAGACAGTATATTTTGTAGGAGAAACCCTTGACCTGGCAGGCTTGGTAGTAACAGCCACCTATAATGATACCAGCGCAAAAGCGGTCACAGGCTATACTACAACCCCGGCAGCAGGCTCGGCCTTAAATACCGCCGGTACCCAGACAGTTACGGTCAGCTATACCGAAGGCGTTGTAACCAGAACCACCAGCTTTACTGTTACGGTCAATGATGTTGTTCTGGATAAGATCGAGGTGACCACCCAGCCGGCAAAGACAGTATATTTTATAGGAGAGAACCTTGACCTGGCAGGCTTGGTAGTGACAGCCACCTATAATGATACCAGCGCAAAAGCGGTCACAGGCTATACTACAACCCCGGCAGCAGGCTCGGCCTTAAATACCGCCGGTACCCAGACAGTTACAGTCAGCTATACCGAAGGTGTTGTAACCAGAACCACCAGCTTTACTGTTACGGTCAATGCTGCTGTTCTGGATAAGATCGAGGTGACTGCCCAGCCGGCAAAGACAGTATATTTTGTGGGAGAAGCCCTTAACCTGGCAGGCTTGGTAGTAACAGCCACCTATAATGATACCAGCACAAGAGCGGTAACAACCTATACCACAAACCCGCCGGCAGGTACAGTTCTTATTATAACCGGCACCCAAACAGTTACAGTCAGCTATACTGAAGGCGATGTAACCAGAACCGCAAACTTTACTATCACGGTGAATCCACTAGTCCTGGAAAAAATCGATGTAACCACTTTGCCTGCCAAAACAGTGTATTTTGTAGGCGAGGCCCTTAACCTGGAAGGCATGGTTATTACAGCCACCTATAATGATGCAAGTGTCAAGGCAGTAACAGGCTATACAACAGTTCCGGCATCCGGTGCGGTCTTAAATACAGCCGGCCCCCAGATTGTTACAGTTAGCTACACTGAAAACAGCATAACAAAAGAGATCAACTTTATCGTTACGGTTAACCCGGTCGTACTGGAAAAAATAGATGTAACTGCTATGCCCGCAAAAACAGTATATATTGTGGGTGAATCTCTTAACTTGACGGGTATGGTCGTAACAGCCACCTATAGTGATACGACCACAAAAGCGGTAACAGGTTATACCACAACCCCGGCAGCAGGCGCGGTATTAAGCACAGTCGGTACCCAGATAATAACAGTCAGCTACAGCGAAGGTAGTATAACTAAAGATACCAGCTTTGTCGTTATGGTGAGAGAAGATAGTGATGAACCAACCATTATCATTGGCGGCAACAGCTTCATTACTGGCTGGCCTGTTCCTACCACCACCATCAATATTCCCATCAAATTCAGTTGTGAGGGCAATATTTTTGAAATACTCTCTGCCGGTTATTCCTTTACCATCAAATATGATACCTCTATCCTGAAATTTGTCGGCCCGGTTATTGATGCTGCGCATATGCTCGTTATGAACGAGCATCCATTGGATCCTCCCGGCACGATCAGGGTTGTTTGTACCCCCATGGGCGGTCTGAATTTACTTAATGCTTTTGATCTTCTTGTGCCTTTCCTTGTGATCGGTAACCCTGATTTCAATAGTTCCACCGCCCTGAAACTGGATGGCGCCAAAGTTATCATGGAAGATCCGCTGGATGGTGATTACAAGAATGTTGTGACCCGGGATGTTATTGTAAGATTCTTTGAAATCATCATGGGCGACATTAATGGCGATGGTATAATCACCCCCGAGGATGCTATCTTGCTGCTGCAAATGTATGTCGGTTTGATCCCCTGGACAGAGCAGGCTTTACTTGCTGGTGATGTCAATGGCGACGGAGTAATTGATACCACTGATGCCGCTTTGATCCTGCGTATGGTTGTCGGAGGCTGAGGTAAAACCAAAATCTATGATTTTGAGTTTTACCTACGTGCCTACCTTAGGCTTTGCCAAAGGCAAAGGCAAGGTAGGTCTGATACCCAAATGACAATTATTATGTGTTTGCTTTGCAAAACAATTAATAACAAAGAAAATGGGAGCCTTTGGCTCCCATTTTCTTTGTTCGATTTCTAATCTGCAAGATACCTGGCAGTCACTGAATCAGGACAGTTCAATATATCTTGAGGCTTTCCGCTAAAAAGGATATTGCCGCCAGACTCTCCGCCGCCCGGGCCCAGCTCCAGGCAATAATCAGCGGATTTTAAAACGGTCAGGCTGTGTTCGACCAGAAAAACCGAATTACCATAATTTACCATTCGCTCGAAGAGTTCAATAATCATTTTTACATCTTTCAGATGAAGACCGTCTGTGGGTTCGTCAATAACAAATACTTTTCCTTTATTTCCTAAATAAGAAGCCAGTTTGAGCCTTTGGAGCTCGCCTCCGGAAAGGGTGGAAAGGGCACGGTTGAGCCGCAGGTAGGAAAGGCCCACATCCAGGGCCGGAATCAGCTTTTGGCCGATCGGGCTGTCCTTATAAAGCTCATAGGCCTTATCAATGGTCAGATCCATGGTTTGGGCTATATTTCTGCCGTTAAGTTCATATTTAAGAGCTTCGTCCGAGTACCTCAGTCCATTACAGGCTTCGCAATCGGTTTCGATCGAATCCATAAAGGCCATTTCCGAGACAATGACCCCTTTGCCGCCGCAGACAGGGCAGGCGCCTTTGCCATTGAAAGAGAACAAGGTTGCACTTTGCCCGCTTGCCTTGGCGAAAAGCTTTCTTATCTCATCGGCAATATCCAGATAAGTGGCCGGAGTAGAGCGCAGGCTTATGCCTATATTTTTTTGGCTGATATAGACGATTTCCTCGGGATATTTATCACAAAAACAGCTCATCAGCGAACTCTTGCCTGAACCCGCCACTCCTGCTATTACA
>WRHF01000114.1 GCA_009783415.1 Clostridiales bacterium | reverse complement strand
TGGCGGATTCCAAGGAGACGGCGGCACCATCACCATCACCAATGGCAGTACTGTTGTGGCAGAAAGCACAGGCGGCGGCGCCGGCATCGGTGGCGGTTTTGACGGCAACGGCGGCAATATCACCATCAACAACAGCGATATTGATGCAACCGGTGGTGGCGGCGCCGGCATCGGCGGCGGCTACAATGGCAACGGCGGCAATATCACCATCATTAACGGCAGTACTGTTGTGGCAGATGGCAGCGGCAGCGCCGGCGCCGGCATCGGCGGCGGAAGTTATGGCGCCAGCGGCGGTAACATCACCATCGCTGACAGCGACATTACAGCAATAGGCATGGAAGCTGCCGGCATCGGCGGCGGTCTCAATGGAGACAGCGGCAACATCAGCATTAAAAACAGTACAGTCAACGCCAACAGTGACAGCGGGGCCGGTATCGGCGGCGGCGCGTCTGGAGACAGCATCACCATTATCATTAACGGCAGCGATATTACAGCAACTGGTTTAGGAGGCGCCGGCATCGGCGGCGGCCAAGGCGGCAGCGGCGGTAATGGCGGCCAAGGCGGCAATGGCGGTATCAGTAATGGCAGCAAAGGCTATGGTGGCAGCGGAGGTATGGGCGGCAACGGCGCAACGGTAACAATTAACGGTGGAACCGTCAAAGAAGCAAGCACGGGTATTGCCAATAAAAGCGCAGCTATCGGCGGTGGTAGCGGCGGGGGTGTTGGTAATGGGAGTACCATTTCTGAGGTGCAGTTAAATCGCAATCCAAAATTGGCAGAAAAGCTCCCTTTGATCGGTAATCAAGGGATCGTTGGCAGCTGTAGAGTCAATCTTGTTCATAACCATGAATGGCGGATAAGTGCAGCCGAGCTTTTTACCAGATATCCTGATAGAGCCTTTCCCAACAATAACACCCATAGATATGTAGAAATCAAGGTTCATCAAGCGGTGGAATGGGATGATATTAAAAATAAAAACATTTCACAGGACATAGTTAAGACCGATCTCAACTTGATAAGCAGCGATGCTAAGGGCGCTAAGATCTCCTGGGTGTCGAACAATGGCTCGATTTCCCCAAGTGGTAAAGTGATCCGCCCGGAGTATCCCGCAGACGATGCGAGAGGAATCATTGAGGCAAATATAAGCTATAATGGGTTCAGTGATAAGATCAGCTTCGACTTAAATGTACCCACCTGGACCTGGGATGATTTTGCGGATACGGATTGGTATACTGCCGAACAGGAGAAAACCTTCCTGATTGGCAGCGCCAGGCAGCTGGCGGGACTTGCCCGGCTCGTCAATACTGAAGTTGACGATTTCGCCGGCAAGACGCTGATTTTGACTGATGATATCGACCTTTCTCTTCTCCCGGACGGGGCCAGCTTGACCTATCTCCCCTGGGAACCGATAGGCACGGAAGAAAATCCTTTCCGGGGAGAATTCAACGGCAACGGGCATATCATCAACGGCTTAAGGTTTGTCAACAATTCGACAGGGCATAAAGGCCTGTTCGGCTGGAACTTCGGCCGGATCACGCATCTTGGTCTCAGCGATTTGCTGATAGAAGGCAGCCGGGAGTCGGGCGGAATTGCCGCTATTAATGGAGACATGCGTTCTGACGTGGATGCTGCTATCGAAAACTGCTTTGTTTTGGGCAATATCACCGCAGACAAATCCGGAGGGCTTGCCGGTAAAAACGATTATGGCGCCATCCTTAACGGCTATTTCTTTGGTGAAATCACAGGCGCAGAGAATGGCGGTATAGCCGGAACCAATTATAAAGGTTCTCTTGAGAATTTATATTATTCCGAGGGCATTGAAAGCGCAGTCGGCGCGGCGGAAAAAGGCGCCCGCACCAGTGTCGGCTGGTTTGCGGGTATAGGCGGCGAACTTACATTTAGCGATGATACATACGAAGTATATGAAAATACCCTCCTGGAATCCTTGAATATATGTGCTGAAATTCGCAGCCTGGGATTTGACTGGATATCCGATCCCGAGGTCAATGGCGGTTGCCCTATCTTTGATCCCGATATCCGGGAAGACCGGGTTGCGGCCGCTTCTTCCAGCCACACTATAATAGTCAAGGACTATAAGGGCCATTTTGTGGAAGGTGCGGAAGTAAGCATTGGTGAAAGCCATTACATAACGAATAAATTCGGTACGGCAAAGATAGATGACGAAATGCTGTTTGGAGTGAACCGAATTTATGTGAAGCCGCTAAACGATTACCGAAAAGGCGAAGCTTACTATTTGCTGCTTCCCGGAAAGAGCCGGAATCTCTTCCTGGAGGAGATTAAAAACGACGGGAAACCCTATATAACCCTGGCTACAGACACCATATCTTATACCGAAACCCGCTCATCCAGCCTCTCATTTATACAGTATAAAGGTGATATGTTGTACCTGCAGTGTTCCGGCGACTGGAACGGCAACGGCAGCGGTGTCTTTATGCTCTATCAAAGCGGCGGCAAATATATTTACAGCGACGAAAACGGGATCATCAGCCTGGCGCCCGGGTTGGAATTTGAGGCTAATAAACCGATCTGGCTAAAAATGATCCCCGATGATGAAAGTAAAAACTCATCGGATTATGTTCCGCTATATATCAGGGTCATCTCCAGCAATCCCAAATCGGATTTTGAGAAGTCCCTGGATTCAGTGGACAGGGCGCCAAACTTTACGGCTACCCCCAGAGAAAACGGGGAAGTAGACGGAGACGCAACTGAAACCTATCCGGAAACAGTCAAACTGCCCACAACCGTGATGTCTACTTTATCCTCCGCCATGCAGTCCCTGGACGGAACCATTACTTTCCATGGTTATATCGGAGACTTTAGCAAAGGCGCTCAATTAGGCTTTTCCGTGGGCGGGATGAATGATGCTTATCAGTTGCTGTCAGAATCAAAAGATAAACTTAAAGTTGACCTGAAAAGTGAATATAACAAATTAAAAGCCGAATGGGTCAAAGAGTTTGTGGGAAAAGCGACCAAAGGAGCTCAGGGCGTAACTACCGCAGGAGTTCAAGAGGCCCTTGCCTGGCTGGACGATACTTTGAAAAAAATCTATGTACCGGAAATAGCCCGGAGCGCCATCTCCAAGCAATTGAATCAATTGGTACAGAATAAATTAAAAGAAGGGGCGCTATGGACTGCCGACAGTGTCACGAAGCTCTTCGACCAAGCCTTCGATTTTGTCTTCGATTTGCTTGACGGCACATTTATCGGGCAATTGTTGAGCGAAATGAATGAGCAAATTGATATTGTTTTCGATGAACTTATGAGCGCCTTGAAAATCAAGAATCTCGTTGATATGGAAAAGTCCTGGAACGGGTTTAAAAGCGACTTCCAGGCAGCCAAGAGAAATATTGGCGCCAAAGGGTGTTTGGATACCATGAAAAGCAAATACAGCATCACCGAACAGGATTTTACGGTTATTCCCGGCGTGGTCAGCGGTTCGGTGGGCGGGATCGGCTATTTCGAAGTAAAATTTGATATGTATGGCCGTCAACTCTCCAGCGTGGGCGAGGTTATTGTCAGCGGTTATGCCCAGGGCAGTAAAACATTTACCTTCTCGGTCTTTATTGTTCCGGTATCCATTGAGATCGGCGGCGGTCTGGGTCTGGGCGCCGCTGTCAAGACCATGGTCAATGCCGATGGCGGCGGGGTCTCATTTGACGGTGAAGTTCTGATCGGTATCAATCCTTTTATTTGGCTTTCGGCAGGTGTGGGTGTCAAAGGCTTTGCTTATCTGGGAGTTAGGGGTGATGCGGGCTTGCATATCACCGTATTCATGAAGCCCGGCCAAAGCAAGCCTGCCACATCCGGGAAATTTACGGCATCTGCGAAAATTGAAGCCGAGGTGTTTTTGATCTTTAAGGATTCCTGGAGACTGAAGGTAGGCAGTTCGTTTGTCTACGAAAAACAGCTCTGGGGAGAACCTCCGAAGCTGGCGCCGGCGCCGGCAGCCTTCAGCATGTTCAGTATGGATGAAGTAGGCTTGTCAGGATTGGCCAGGGAGGAATACTATTACGAACATGAAGGGTTCGACCTGGTCTCCAGAGATTATCTGACCCGTAGTACAGCTTGGAACGGCAACCGGCAAGCCGGCAACAGCCCTGCACCGATAATAAGCGCCGCGGCGGGGATCAGCCCTCTGCCGGCAAATAGCGCCGTAAGTGGCGACGGCATACTGCAAAGCGGTGTTTTACCGGGAACAGTTCCAATAATTGCCAAAGCAGGAGATCAGACAGTCATGATTTTCCAGGCGGATGATGGTGTCAGCCCTACCGGCGACCACATCAGGCTGATGTATTCGGTTTTGACAGACGGCGCCTGGAGCGAGCCGATAGCCGTTTGGGATACGCAAACCTCGGATTTCTTTGCTAAAACCCTCAGTGTGGATAATGAATTATACTTGATATGGCAGAAATCAAAAGCACCAATGGCTGAAGAAATTTCTCTCGCCGGGGCAATAGAAGCAAAAATAACAGAGGCGGCGGAAGATGAAATCATTGAAGCAGGAAAAGAGGAAATCGTTGAGGCAAGAGAAGCAGAGATTGCTGAGGTAAAAGAAAGCGGAGCCGTTGATGCAGTTGAGGTAACAGAGACAGAAATCGCTGCCGGACCTCTTTCCCCATCCCCGCCCAATGCGGCAGCTTATGCCCAAAGTGCCGAACCGAACGCACAGGAAATGCTGGATACGACTTTAGCCAATCTGGAGTTGTGTTTTGCCAAATGGGATACGGATAGCCAAGGCTTTGTCAACCCCGATTATATAACAAATAACGAAATTGCCGAGATGAACCCGATCCTCGCAGCCAGCGGGGACAGTATTACCGCCTTGTGGATCGAAACCCGGGAGGGTGATCCTTTTGGCGGCAGCGGACTGTATGCGGTGGTCGGCAGTACCCAAAAAGATGACGAATGGAGTATGCCGGTAACCCTCTTTGAAACTACTGAACATATCAATGAACTGGCTGCCGGGTATGCCGGTGATGAACTGCAAATTGCCTACAGCATCTTTGGCGAGGAGGATATACCCGATATCTGGCTGCGGCGCGGCGAATTCAATGTACCGATTTCTCATGCCAAAGGCGGTTCAGGCTTACGCTTTTTTGACGGAAAATTCTACTGGCAGGAAGAGGGTTCAATTTGCAGCTATGATGACACTGCCATTTCCGGCTTCCAGATGATCACGGCCGGCGACGGATTGATTTCCGGCTCGTACAAGGTTCTGGACGGGGCAGGCAAAAAAGCCATCGTCTGGGCTGAGCCCAACCCGGGCAGACAGGTGACCGACCCGGATAGCGAACAACCTGTGATCGACCCGGAAGTGGATCAATATATAATCAGAGCTTCTCTTATGGAAGACGGTGTCTTTGGCCCGCCAATCACATTAAGAACCGTCAGCGATTATCTGGCAAATTTTGATGCAGTAATTAGTAATGAAGGTAACTGGCAATTTGTCATGAATACCTATCAGGTTGTAAACGAGGAAGACACCGATCACGCTCTTGGTTATCTCGAACTTGAACCCCGGACCGATATTGCCCTTAAGTACATTTATGCCTCCACGGCTGATGCGGCAGAGGGGATGCAACCGCTGGACCTGGCAGTTACGAATCAGGGGGAAACCACGGTCAAACAGTTGCAAGTAAGCTTAAGCGGCCATGAAACACTGACCAGGGATTTAAAATTAGCCCCGGGTGAGACAGTTGTCCTGAAAGAAAGCGTTGATTTAGGCAAACTTCCGGATGACGGGCTCCTGTGTGCCGAGGTCACCTGTGCGGGTGACAGCGATCCTTCCAACAATGTTTATGAATTAAACTTGGGCCTGGTGGATGTGGCTGTCGAACTGATCCAGGAAAGAGTAGGCAGCCGGATATTCCTGACGGCTGAACTTTCCAACAGATCGCTGATCGAGACGGAGACGATGCTTGTTGTCCGCGAGAATGATGAAAACGGCAATATCATTGATGAGGCAAAGCGTTTCATCATAGGCAACCGGAATAATATTGAAGTGTTCTATCAATTCGATGTGGATATGTTGGCTGATCATGTCGAGCAACTTTACCTTGAAGCAATAACCGTAAAGTCTGATGTCTATCAGGAGAACAACTGGGTGATGATCCCGCTTTATAGAGAACACCTGATTCCGCCGGATGACCCGGACTGGGAACATGGGGAAATCATTTGGACTCCGGCAGAAGGAATATCCATCGTCGGGGAAAACACTTTCTATATTGAGGAAGATGATGATCTTAATCAAATCCAGCTCGAAGTAGAAGTGTATCCTGAAAATGCCAACAATCAAGATGTATCTTGGGTTTCTTCTGATCAAGGCATTGCTTATGTGGGCAGTAATGGTTTACTTACGCTGAGAGCGCCCGGCAAAACTACCATCACGGCTATCACTAAAGACGGTAAATACAGGGACAGCATGGAAATAACTGTCAACTATCCCCTGTATAGATTGGGATTGGAGGATGCTATTGGCGGGTATGTGAAGGTTGATGGAGTGAAAGCCGATGAGGAGGGCGGTGTGGAGATTGCCGGCGGAGAAAAGGTTTCCCTGGAGGCGGTACCTTATACCGGGTACAGGTTCGTACGCTGGATTACACCCCATCCTGAATACCTTGATAATCTGACGGTCAATCCGGTCACCTTTACGATGCCGGATGAGAACACTACGGTCGCGCCCCTGTTCAAGCTTTTCGGGAAAAATCGGATACTCTGGTCTATCTCGGTGACCCCCCCGGATAAGACCGAGTATTACGAGGGAGAGTCGCTGAACCTTTCCGGAATGACTGTCCTGGGGAATTTCGATGAAGGTGATGGCTATATGCTTTCAGGATATACGGTCACTCCGGAAGTTGGAACCCCTCTTATCATGGGGATGAAGAGTGTGACTGTCAGTTATACGGAGGGAGGTATAACCAAAACAGCCAGCTTCGAAATAACTGTAAAAGAGCCGCTCCTGCAATCCATAACCGTCACGGCGCCTGATCAGGTTAATTATATCGAAGAGGAGCTGCTGTCGCTGGACGGACTTGTGGTGACAGCCCATTATACCAACGGCAGCCGCGAAGTATTTGACTATGTTTTGGATCCTGATGAGGATGAGCCGTTGACCCTGTCCCATAATAAGGTCACTGTCAGCTATACGGAAGAGCCGGTGACCGTGACGGACAGCTTTGAGATAAAAGTACTGAAACGGATTAGGGTCACTAAAATCGATATCGGCAATAATCAGGTAACGCTGGAGTTTTCCATTCATTCTGCCAATGGCAAAGGCTATGTAGTATATGTAGGCGAGGCAACGGAGACCAGCTCGCTGGCGGTGTACAATAATTGGAATGCCAATGCCAAGGGTGTTCATATTACGAAATTGACTAAGGGCAAGACATATTGTATTATGATTGCCTATACGGTAAATGGAGTAATGACCGAGAGAAGTGAACTTATTGAGGTAACTATCTAAGCGGGCTTTTTTCCGAAAAATTAGATATACCCGAGAGCGTGAAGATTTGCCATTCATCCACCGAGGATTTTTGTTGTCAGGTGGTGCGGAAAAACCGCAGGAATGCTTGTTGCCTTTCAAGGTTTTACCGCGCCGCCTGACGGCAAAAAGACCGGTGCAGGGGTGGCAAATCTTTGCGCTCTCGGGTATAAATTGATCGCAAAATCCGGGGCGCTGTTATAGCGGCCCGGATTTTGCGATGCGGATTATACCCAAGAACGAAAACATTTTCCATCACTGCGCCGGTCTTTTTGCCGCCAGGCGGTGCGGGAAAAGCGCAGGGATACTTGTTGCCTTACAAAGTAAAGCATATCCCGTCAGAGATGATAAGACCTTACTGAAGATATTTGTGCTGTTCCGCTGGTGAGGGCAGTTTGAGCCACAGCCTGGGCTACAGCCTCCGCTACCTCCGATGTCAAGGTGGAGGGGATAATGTTTTCAGTGTTCAGTTGACCGGGCGGGATGAAATCGGCCAGAGCAACGGCTGCTGCCAGCTTCATCTCCTCATTGATCTCCCGGGCCCGTACATCAAAAGCCCCCCGGAAAATCCCCGGGAAAGCCAGGACATTGTTGACTTGATTGGGAAAGTCGCTGCGGCCTGTGCCCACAATCATGGCCCCTGCGGCCAAGGCCTCGGCCGGGAAAATTTCCGGCAGAGGGTTAGCCAGAGCCAGCACTACGGCCTTGTCATTCATCCCGGCAACCATGGCCGGACTGACGATAGCGGGGGCGGAAACCCCGATAAAAATATCGGCGCCCTGCAGGGCAACGCCTAAATCCCCTTTTTCCTCAGCCAAATTGGTAATTTTTGCCATTTTACGATGCATCCAATTAAGCATAGTCTCTTCCTGATCGATATTAAGAATACCCTGCTTATCAACAAGCAGGATATTTTTTATCCCCCGGGCCAGGAGGATTTTGGCAATAGCCACTCCTGCCGCGCCAATGCCGTTTATGACTATCTTGGTCCGGCCCAAATCCTTGCCTGTCAGCCGGGAGGCGTTAAGCAGGGCTGCCAGCACACAAACGGCGGTGCCGTGCTGATCGTCATGGAAAACGGGGATATCCAGTTCCTCCTTCAGCCGCTGCTCAATATAAAAGCAGCGGGGAGCAGCAATATCTTCCAAATTGATCCCGCCAAAAGAAGGGGCCAAAAGACGCACAGTGCGGATAATTTCCTCATCATCCTGGGTAGCCAGGCAAATAGGGAAAGCGTCTATCCCGGCGAATTTTTTAAAGAGGATAGCTTTTCCCTCCATCACCGGCAAGGCCGCCTGCGCGCCGATATTGCCCAGGCCCAGCACGGCAGAGCCGTCGGAAACCACAGCCACCAGATTGCCCTTGGCAGTATAATCATAGACAAGAGCCGGATCCCCGGCAATCCGGCGGCAAGGCTCCGCCACTCCGGGAGTATAGGCAGTGCTGAGGTCATCACGGCTGGCTAAAGGAACCTTGCTGGTGATTTCAATCTTACCGCGGCAACGGCTGTGCAGATCAAGAGCCAATTGGTTATAATCGATAGTTGTCGTCATTTACTGCTCCTTCTTCTTGGGATTCATTTTGAGACTCCTTTAAGAATTCCATATTGTTTTCATCAATATCTAAGTTGCTCATAGTTTTAATAACCTCCCAAAAATCAGATAGGCATATTGCAGCCAAAATACAGGAAGAGAAACTCTCTACATAAACTCAGTAAAGCGGAAAAGCTTCCGCCAGCTGCTTGATTATATCAACAGCTCGCTCTTTCTTCGTCTCGTCTCGGGAGAGGCAAAAATCAATGGCCTGGGCAATTTGGGCCATTTCTGGCTCTTTAAAACCGCGGGTGGTTACGGCGGCTGTGCCCATGCGCAGGCCGCTGGTGACGAAGGGGCTTTGGGGATCGAAGGGTATGGTATTCTTATTGCAGGTGATACCTGCCTCATCCAAAATATGCTCGGCCTCTTTGCCTGTATAATCCCGGCAGCGCACATCGATCAGCAGCAAATGATTATCCGTACCCCCGGATACCAGGCGGAAGCCCCGCTCCAGCAGGGCAGTAGCCAAGGCTTTTGCATTTTTCTTGATCTGGATCTGATATTCTTTGAAAGCCGGCTGCAAAGCCTCGCCGAAAGCCACTGCTTTGGCGGCGATCACATGCATCAAAGGGCCGCCCTGCATCCCCGGAAAAACCGCCTTGTCGATAGCCTTGGCATATTCCTCTTTGCAGAAAATAGCTCCGCCCCTGGGCCCGCGCAGAGTTTTGTGGGTGGTGGTTGTCACCACGTCACTATAGGGAACAGGGCTGGGATGCTCATCCGCCGCTACCAATCCGGCAATATGGGCCATATCTACCAGCAGCTTAGCTCCGCATAATTTGGAAATTTCTTCCAGTTTAGGAAAGTCGATGATTCGGGGATAGGCAGAGGCTCCGGCTACGATCAGCTTGGGCCGCACTTCCAAGGCCTGGGCCTGCAAAGCGTCATAATCAATAAATTCAGTCTTTTCATCAACTCCATAGGGGACAAAATTATAGAGTTTACCCGAGAAATTGACCGGGCTGCCATGGGTCAAATGCCCGCCATGGGAAAGATTCATCCCCAACACCGTGTCGCCTGGCTCCAGCAGGACAAAATAGGCCCCCATATTGGCCTGAGCCCCGCTATGAGGCTGGACATTGGTGTGTTCCGCCCCAAAGAGGGCTTTACCCCGGTCCCTGGCGATATTTTCCGCCAGATCCACATATTCGCAGCCGCCATAATAGCGTTTGGCAGGATAGCCCTCGGCATACTTGTTGGTAAGCACAGAGCCTTGAGCGGCCATCACCGCTTCGCTGGTAAAATTTTCCGAAGCAATCAGCTCGATTTTAGCTTCCTGGCGGCCTCTCTCCTTGGCAATAACAGCGGCAATCTCCGGGTCGGCCTCTTGCAGCAAGGCCATTTGGGCATTAAGATATTCCGGCATAATTTAAATCCTCCTGTTCTTAGTTAGTATACTTATTTTCTGCTTCAAATACATATCTGATTACTACTAAGGCGGGCTTTGCCCGCAAGTATTCAGGATTCAGTATTCAGGATTCAGAATGATTTAAGATACTACGAGTGTATGCTTCCAGCAGCTT
>WRHF01000113.1 GCA_009783415.1 Clostridiales bacterium | reverse complement strand
CTGACGGCATTCGTCATTCTGGCGGACGATCCCGAAAACATCGCGGATGATCCGTTCCTGCCAATCGATCAGATCAAAGGGAGCGCCATACCACTTGCCCTTGGTATGCTTGAGGTTATTGACAAAATAGACCGCTGCATCCGCAAAGCGCTCCTTGTAAACGGAACCGGGAGCCTTGAAGGGACTGGGCTTATAGCTTTTGAGCCTGCGGGGTTCTTCCATCGGATAAACTCTCCCTGTATCTTTTTTGAACGAGCAACAGCCCCCGTGGGGGCGTTGCTGTTTGTGTTAGTTTAAGCAAAGGTCAGTCTATTTGGCTGCTAGTTTTTCGCCTTTTCTGTAGTTGCCCATAAAATGAGCCCTGTTCTTAAATACCCAGCTGGCAAAATCACCGTCATCTTTGAGAATTTCTGTGGGAATGGTTTTGGAATCATATTCCACTTTGTAGCCGTCACCGTATCCGGTCACCTCGGCGAATCCCTTTGGAGTTGCGTAAAGCATCGGTTTCATAGGTTTCTACCTCCCTGTTTTTTGTTCTCCCCTTGCTATGGTCACAGTATAACTCTGTCTCGGAATACTAGCAAGTCAATGATTATGGTTATCATGGCTTGTTATTCCGTAGGCACTTCATCTTCCGCTGCCGGTATAACAGCCTCCTCTCCCTCTGGAGCAGGGATTTCCTCCTGTGGAGCTTTCTTTTCCGGTTTACCATAGCGCCAAGCTGCATCTCCGCTGAGATTTGCCATCATTAGCTTTCTCGCCAGTGCGTACTCCGGATTCTTGCCTACAAGCCCCAGCCCGATCAGCCAAACCCGCATGGCGAATTTCTCATTCTCGAAGGATTCCTGCGGCTTTGCAGTGACGCGCTTCTTTTCCTTGGCTTTGGCGCAGAGACAAGTAAGGAATTGGGAGTAGGCATTCAGGCTATCGCTATCTGCGGCAGGGAACCAATCGAATCTGATGCTGTCCTCTGTAATCTTGATGGGCAGAGCATCCACACCCAGAGCTTTTTTGAGAAGCGGTTCTTTTGCCAAAACCATTTTGCAGAGGTTATCAAGGCTCTCCGGGTTGAATCCCTCCAACGGAACCTCAAGACAAACTTTGTCTGCGGCTGCCTCCGGATCTACCGGCTCTTCCGGCTCCGTTTCAGGGAAGGGTTCACCTACCAAGGCGAAATGCTTGCAGTGTTCGCCCTTGCCGCTTGGCTTGATATAAACATCCCGGCCTTCGTGGTGAAAATAGTTGCCGTACCCGGCAGCCTCGGCTCTAGCAGCGGTGTCAAAACGCTCTTGGATCAGCAGGGTGCCTCTCGGGGTGGTCAGGTGGAAAGTTTTGTCGGGTTCCGGTTCGAATCCCCGTTCCGCCAGCCCCGCCATCAGGTTCAGGTTATATTCTCCGGTCACCGCGCCTTCTTTGTCGATCTCATAATCGCCTACATGGTACTGGAATCCGGGAGCGCCGAGATATTCTGTTTTGGCATTCAAAAGTTCCGAAATCGCGCTCACCAGTGATTTGCGCTCCTGCCCGCGCAGATTGAAATTCCATGTCTGTTTCATTTTGGTGCCTCCTAAAATTGTGTTTTCCCCTTTAGGGTAGGCCCATGATACCGTAGATACCGGCATGAATCAAGTCACAATAGTGTCCAGTTACTGAGGATAAAGTCGCAGCTAAACTCAAGGATCAGGTACTTGGCAATAACTCAGTTTTTCCCCGTTTCGCAGGAGGAAAATACTGTCATCACTGCCGAAAAAAGAAATGGCTCTCTTGACTATGACATCGCAGTATTTGGGATCTAACTCCATCAGGCAGGAAGAGCGCTCACATTGCTCGGCGGCTATGAGGGTGGTGCCGGAACCGGCAAACAGATCAAGGATAATATCGCCAAAATGGCTGCTGTTATTGATTGATCGGGCCACCAGAGTCACCGGCTTCATGGTCGGATGCTCCGGTGATTTGGCCGGACGTTCAAACTGCCACAAATCCGATTGCTGGGCATCCCGGAGCGGGCATAACCGCGCCGCTCCCTCCAGCCAGCCATACCAGATCGGCTCATACTGGGTATTATAATCCTTGCGGGAGATCACGAGTCTGTCTTTGGCCCAGATAATGGTCGATGACCAGTGAAAGTTGGCCTCCAGGAGGGCGGCATGGACATTGGGCCATTCCTGGGCGCTCATCACCACATAAATCGGGGTACCGGGTTCGCAAACGGAGGCGATGGACTTGAAAGCCGCCAGCAGGAAGCCGTAGAAATCCTCGCTGGACATTTTGTCATTCATGATGGAGCGCTGCTTCCAGCTGGGATGGGCTGCTCCGCCATAATCCACGTTCCAGGGTGGGTCGGTGAAGGCCAGCCGCGCCTTTCTCCCGTCCATGAGCCGGGCTACCTGACCGACATCAGTGCTGTCTCCACACATCAGACGGTGCCGCCCAACCATCCAAATATCTCCCGGCTGAGTGAGCGGATTTTCAATGGCATCCAGTTCCGCCTGGAGATTATAATCGTCCTCAGCCTGCTTGCTCTCCTGCATCCGCCGGTACTGTTGGAACAATTTATCGATTTCCGGGGCGTCAAAGCCGGTGATGTTCACCCGGAAGCCCTTTTTCTCCAAATCCTCCAGCAATTCGGCCAGTTTGGGCGGGTCAAATTCACCCTGGACTTTGTTGAGGGCCACATTGAGCGCCCTTTCCCGAAGCTCATCTATGTCAAGAACAATAACCTCGATCTCGGTATGACCCAGGTATTTCAGCACTTTCAGCCGCTGATGGCCGCCCACGATATTGCCGGTACGCTGATTCCAGATAATGGGGTCGACATAACCGAACTCCTCCACGGAAGCCAGCAGCTTTTCATACATGGGATCACCGGGCTGGAGATCCAGCCTGGGATTATAGGCTGCCGGGTTCAGCTTCTCCAGCGGGATTTTCTGCAGATTCAGGTTCTCCATTGTTCACGGCCTCCTTCCTGGGTTTGCGCCGGACTCTCCCGCCCATGACCATCAGCAAAATCTCATCTTCCGGGTTGTTTATAAGCCGCTCACTGTTTTGGCTAACGATATCCCAAATAGGCTCCCAGGTAGCCAGGACATTTTTCTGGAGTTTCAGCACGGCTTCGGTGAAGCTGGAAACCTTCAGCTCAGTGGCATCCTCTCCGTTCTTCTTCTGCCTGCCGGTGGATTCATAGCCCACGATCGCCATCTGGGAAAGTTGGTATTGGGCGCAGATAAGATAATATTTGGCGCAGGAGTAATCGGCCAGGAGCTGGGGCGATATGAGGTGGAGGCACTTGGATGGCTCCAGGAAACAGACTATATCTCCGAATATTTGAACGGGTGAAGGAACCAAACCCCTATGTCCGGCGTTTTCCATGGCGGAAAGGTACTCCGGTATGGCAATTTGATTTTTTCCCTTACCCGCGAACTCAAGTTTTTTCAGCGGTCTATGCCCCGGATTCCCGGCAGCCAGCTTCTCAGCCAGCGGTTTTGGTTTCCTGCCCGCTCCTTTGCGCGCTCCTCCGCTCGGCATGGCTTATCCCTCCTGTGGTTTGACCCTTTGGAAAAATATATGAGCCGGGTTTCCAAATAATTCAAGCCGCGTCCACTTTTTTCGCTGCCTGTCCCGGCCTGCAAGTGCGCGCCCCTTTTTCTTCTCAGCGCCAGAAGCAGCTCCTGAAGCGAAAATTTCCGCAAAAAACAGCTTGGCCTATTTTGAAAAAGGCCCATTTTAAGAAAAATAATCAAAAATCGGGCTACAGAAATCAAAAAACCGCCTGCAAAATCATAATCTGCGGGCGGTTTTGGAAATTTTGGTTTCGCGAGAGTTGCGCACGTAACCCTGGGGCGATGTCCGGAGGGAAAGAGCCAGAGATTTCAATCCCCCCTCCCGGTCAGTCGGAGCGGGTTTTGGTGTGGCAAGATTGGCAAAGAGACACCAAATTATCTTCGGCATGGGTACCGCCTTGATCGGTGGGGACAATGTGATGGACTTCAGCAACGGGAATATATCGGTCATGCTTAAGGCACTCTTCACAGAGAGGATGCTTGGCAATATATATACTTCTGAGGTTGCGCCAGCGGCGGCCATAGATTTTGTTGTGATCGGGAGAGCGCTGATACTTGTTATACTCCTGACCGGCAATGGTTTTATGCTTGTCGCAGTAGCGACCATGAGTTATCTCCGGGCAGCCGGGGTAGGCACAGGGATGGGGCAGCTTATATGGCATGAGAAAAACTCCTTTCCTGGACGAGGTTGAACGGGTTTGAACGGGAAAACCGGTTCGCTATATTATATATATTTCTTCTCTGAGTCTATATGTCCAGAGAGAACTCTTAACATATGGGTGCCACCAAGCGGTTCAACCCGTTCACTCCCTGCTATATTAATTGATTTGTGGTTGATAGACCCGTTCGAAGTGGTTCGCAACCCGTTCGCGGATTGGCGCGAAAAAAGCAAGCCGCTGTCGCTATGGCTTGCCGGTAAATGTTACTGGGGACGGATGCCTATAAAGACCTTCCGGCGGGAAACTTTCTCAAAACCACGCTCGGCATTGTAGTTGCTTTCGATCTCACTGTTGAAGCGTTTCTGGGAAACACTCTTAGATCCATTCTGTTGGCAATACTCCTGATACATGATATATAAGTCATCACGCAGGCATTCAATCTCCGGCTTGACTTCGCAGCATTCTTCCACAAATGCCACAACAGAACTGTTCTCGGCTTTGTAGTTGGCAAGCTCTGAACGGGTACGCTCGGTCTCGGAGAACTGGTAGTTGTTCTCCATCAGGCGCTTGAGCCCAATCATCGACCAGGCAATGATCCCATCCTTTTCCATCATCAGTTTTTCCTTGAGCATCCCATCTCTCTTCTCGGGGGTAATGGTATTAGGAAAGCGAATTATGCACAAGCGCCGGTAGAAGCCATCCGAACGGTCAGAGTAGTTCTTGGGAATATTATTGCAAGAATAGAGCAGACGACAGAAGGGTTTGAAGGAAAAATAATCCTTAAATTTGTGCTGTGCTGATATATAGTCCTCTCCGGTGATGGCTTTGAAGGTACCGGTGTCACGGATTTCCGCAGTGGGCAGGTCGGCGAAGATATTCGCCAGCTTGCCGAAGAGCTGAACCGTAGCAAACTTTTCA
Source organism: Clostridiales bacterium (assembly GCA_009783415.1). Taxonomy (GTDB): domain Bacteria; phylum Bacillota; class Dehalobacteriia; order UBA4068; family UBA4068; genus WRHF01. The sequence goes on along the minus strand of WRHF01000113.1, from coordinate 5,667 downwards.
TCCAAAGCCTGCCAGGTTAGGTTGGATACGTTCTCCTGGCGCAGAAGTAAATCCTGCACCACATATAATAGGGTGGATTTACCGCTTTCCGGTTTGCCTACCAGGACAAAGGATTTCTGGGCCTTATTGACCGGTACCATCATATAGCCCATGATCTCCTGTACCAGCGGAAACTCGGTTTCTGGTAGGACGTCTGAGAGATATTTGAGGAATACCGGGCACTCGGCATTTGGGTCATATTTGCCACCGAGCCGGATAGTGGACATGATTTTGGAGTCATGGGGAGTAAGTTCATCAGTGAGCAAATTATATACTCCGTTTTCGAAGTTCAGCAAATAGGGGTTCACATTGATTTCCCGTACCGATTTATCGATCAATATCTGCCACTGGGCTTCGGAATCCCTAATATCCGAGATCAGGGCATAACGGGAGTTCATTAATGAACGTACCCGGCGCTGGGCAGCTTTATCGTTATGGGAGATATAGACGCCACCCTCATAAAAGTAATAGCTCTCCCCGACATAGATGACAGGATCGGTTTCGGCGAGATGATCGGCCAGAGCGCCGGGCAAGAATTTATGTTTTCCATTGCTAAGCGGCTCATACCAGGGAGGGGTCTCTACTCCAGCCTTAATAGAACGTGCTTCGCGGGTAGCAGAGAACCTGTTATACAATTCTTTGTAATAGGCTGGGAGCTGCTTTATATCACTGGATTTGAAAGAGAAATGATCCTTGATGTTGTTATTGATGAAAACCTCAGCCACTCTGGGCTCCACATTGAAGAGATAATCGCTGATGAAATCGCTGGCCAGCTGGATATCCAGCGCCGGGTTATTTTTGGGCTTGATCGAGACCAGAGCTTTTATAAGTTCAGATACATCAAGAGGAAAATAAGCCAAACCAGCTGGAGCCTTGCATTTGCATTGACCAATCCGGGAGCAATCGAAGCCTTGCTCGACAATACGTTGACAGGTCATGGGCTTGGTACTGGACTGATGGAAATGATCTATTTTGGCTTGGGTTTGTTCATAAGAATAACGGGGATAGGGTTTTGACAGTTTATGGATTGCATCTTCCCCACCTTCGAACAAGGCAAGGTTGGTGATCATGGCATACCAGTCGGGTTCGGAGAGGGTTTTGGCATTCCTCTTGCAGTGCTGTAAAAACAGGCAGCGCTTACCTGTGATCACAAGACCTTTCTGGGTTCCCTTTTCACGAATCGGTTCTCTGGAGCCAGCTGGCACCGGCTCATACGGTACTTCCGGTAAAGTTTCGGAAAGCTGACCCTGGGTGTAACGAATTTCGGGATTAAACTTTATACTCTCTACCATGAGTGGCTCTTCCTTGCAGTGCATAAAACCGGGGAGTCGGAAAACCCTTGATTCGTTGATACAATTGGGATCGCCGGAAAACTGGGCCACCAGCTGCTTTTGAATATGCCGGAATCTCTCCACAGAAGCATCCTTCATCAGCCAGTAGCAGTGCAGGGATTTCCGAGTCTTGACGATCAGTGACGGTTCCAGAGGAAAGCCCTGAACCCGAGCCAACTGCTCTTCAAGAGTGGTATCATCCATTTCCACGAACTGGGCATTGACACGTTTTATCTGATTATCCTCATGGCCGCCATAATTGACCACAAAGAATATCCCGCGATTCTGATTGTTATGCTCCTTAAGCGCATATTCGATTTTCTGAAACATCCCCTGCTCAATCTCCATCTTTTGACCGGAAAAGGCACTTCCGTCACGATCACTAAAAACACGGAGGCATACTTTCTCGGCAGGTTCAAAGAAGGCCGATAAAAACTCCTCGGCATTAATAGCCAATTTTTGCAGGGAGTAGTCAGACATCGACATTTACCTCCATCTCATGGAGTTCGCCAAACCTCCGGCCTACGGAAGCATCTGCTACAATCGGTACCGAAAACACCTCAAAAGGCTTTGTTTCCATGCAGTTTTTGATAAAAATAACGGCTTCTTTTACCCGATTTTCGGGTAATTCGAAGAGTAATTCATCATGAATCTGCAATATCGGGCGAAGCCAGGGGCGTTCCGGCAAGCCCCGGGCAATCCTTCCCAGAGCAAGTTTGAGGATATCTGCGGCGGTGCCTTGGATAGGCGTATTCATAGCGACACGCTGGGCGAATGCTTTTTTTGACCAAACGGATGAGGCAATATCCGGAATTGAGCGCCGCCGCCCCAGCCAGGTTTCGGTATATTTACGGAATTCGGCCCGCTTTTTGATTTCCTCTTGCCAGCGGGAAAGACGGGGATACCCCAGCTTCAGATTACGGATGATGCTTTCACATTCCTCCAAATCCACTTCCAGTCCGGCCTTAAACTTGAGGGTACGTTGCAGCCCTTTGGGAAAGAGACCAAAAAATGTGCCGAAGTTGCAGTTTTTGGCAATAGTACGCCTTTCCTTATATAGGGGATGGGATTTATCTGCGGCTTCAGCAAGAGGTATTTTATAAATAACAGCTGTGGTCAATGAGTGGATATCTCCGCCGGTTTGGAAGATTTCCAGCATTTTTTCATCCTTGCAATAGAAAGCGCCAACACGGAGTTCGATCTGGGAAAAGTCCAGCGATAGCAGAACCTTGCCTTCCGGCGCGGTGATAAAGTTGCGGACACCAATATCATCGGCACCGGCACGGGGCATATTCTGGCAGTTGGGGTTCTTGGAAGCAAAGCGCCCGGTTTCGGTGGCCAAAGGCAGCAAATCCGGGTGGAGCCGTCCGGTGGCGCTGTTGATATATTTCAAATATCCGTCAATATATGTTCCTTTGATCTTTCCCCAGCGGCGGTATTCCTGCACTAGAGAAAACATCTCCACCAGTTCCGGACGGTTGCCTTCACACCACTCTTTGAGCAAAATAATGGCTTCATCATCCAGGGCGTTCTGCTCCTTGGCGGTTAGCTTCATATTGGGTAGCTTTAGGTGATCAAATAAATAACGCTTAAAGGCCACTGTGCTGGCATTTGCGCCGATATTGATATCCCCGATGATGAAGGCTATTTTCTCCTTGATTCCGGCCAGCTTGAGAGCAGCCTCTGCTCCTTTTCTCTCCATCAGCGGGCGGTCTATAGGAAGGCCATCATAACGCATCATTCCAACATAGACCGATGTTGGAGATTCTACTTTCTCAACAATAAAGCGGTGCTTGGGAAGAAAACGGTCAAACCAGTTGTTGAGCAAATGGTACAGGCGAAGGGCATAATCTGCATCGGCACAGGCATAGCGGATTGTGGCTTCTGCACCGGGATCAAGTTCATCAAAATGCAGGCTGCTCACGGTTTCAGAAAATGAGGGTAAATGCTCATGGAAATATTCCGATACCAGTGTTTTTAAGCCGCAATCACCGAGGCTACGAAACTCCTTCTCATTTTTATAGATCAGCTGCGCAGCGGCAATGGTATCATATACCGGCTCTTGGATCACGATGCCACGGGCATAGAGAAATGCTGATTCAAAGGCGAGGTTGTGGGCAATCTTGGTGATGGTAGGATCGGCAAAGAAAGCAGCCAGCCACTCCCAAATCTCAATCAGCCCGGTAGCGTTTTGGCCTATACGATGGGTGATAGGCAAATATACTCCATCACCCTCGGCTACCGAAAAGCTGATCCCGACGATATGGCTCTTGTGAGCATCTAGTGCAGCTTTTTCCTCTTTTCGATACTTTTCATAAGGTGCTGTCTCGAAGTCGAAAGCTACGACCATTATTTCGGATAGATATTCTTTTAATTCCTCAAGCGTGATAATGATTTTGTACATACGATAAACACCTCTTCCCCATTAAAGCAGAAAAATAACCCTATGCAATAATATGCTTGGGCTATAGAAATTTATCTCGTCCAATATTCAAAATCATCATAGTTCATGAGAACAAAAACAATTTTGCATTACAAAATAAGCCGAGAATTGTTAATAGAATACTCTAGCTTGTTTATATTGCTTAAAAGAGAATACAAAAAAAATCAGGTTGACATTCCCAAAAATTGGTAATACAATTAGGTTGGCTACCTAATATATATTTAGAGTATGGAATGAAACGTTCGTTATATTATACTGGATAGACGAGCAAAAAATTGAAGGAGGAAAACAATACTTATGAAAAAGCTGATATCTCTATTGTTAATCGTTATACTATTAATGAACGTACTGCCAATGACTACTTTTGCAGTACCTGTTCCAATCTTTGTTCCAGATTTAGAATTCGATCTTGATGCTGTCATCACAGAAAACTCGCCAGAATTGATGAGAATTATTGCTTTCGCGGAAGGCCAGACTTCAGGTTATGGCAGCAATGGAAAGTTTCTAGAACCAATTGAGTCTCCAAATCCAGATGGTACTAAAATCTACACAGAGCAGGATTTGTGGAATATAAGGAATAATCTCAGCGGGTCATATGTGCTAATGAATGACCTTGATCTGTCAAAGGTTAATGACGGTCAGTGGGTTCCTATTGGGGATAATTCAACGAATTCAAATGCAAGCATGTTTACAGGAGTTTTCGACGGCCAGGGGCATATAATCAAAAATTTAACCATAACAGGCGACACCTACAGATATGCTGGCTTATTTGGTTGTATAGGAGATGCTGAAATTAAAAATGTGTGTGTAGAGGATACTTACATAGACATATACTATCCCGTTTTTTGTTATGCTGGTGGAATTTGCGGGTTTAGCTCTAGCTCTAGCTATATCTCTAGCTCTATCTCTAATTGTTATAATACAGGAGATATCTCTTCTTCTTCTTCTTCTGCTTCTTCTCATGCAGGAGGAATCTGCGGTTATAGCGGTAGCTCTGGCTTTATCTCTAGCTCTAGCTCTATCTCTAATTGTTATAGCACAGGAGATGTCTCTTCTTCTGCTGCCGCTTCTTCTTATGCAGGAGGAATCTGCGGCCGTAGCGGTAGCAATAACTATAGCCCTATCTCTAATTGTTATAATACAGGAGATATCTCTTCATCTTCTTATTCTTCTGATTCTTCTGATTCTGATTCCTATGCAGGTGGAATCTGTGGTTATAACATGAGCGCTGTCTCTTATTGTTATAACACAGGGGCAGTCTCTTCTTCTTCTTCTTCTTCTCCTTATACTACTTCTTATGCAGGAGGAATCTGCAGCTACAGCTATAGCTCTATCTCTAATTGTTATAACACAGGAGCGATCTCTTCTACTTCTTATTCATCTCCTTTTTCCTCTCCTCTTTCTGGTTCTGAAGCTGGAGGAATCTGTGGCTATAACAATAACTCCACCTCTAGCTCTATCTCTAATTGCTATAACAAAGGAGCGGTTTCTTCTTTTTCTTCTTCTTCTTATTCTTCTTTTGCAGGAGGAATCATCAGCATTAGTTATAGCTATATCTCTAATTGCTATAACACAGGCGCAGTCTCTTGTTCTTCTTCTTCTTATTCTTCTTATGCAGGAGGAATCTGTGGCAATAACATTAACTCCACCTCTAATTGTTATAACACAGGAGCGGTCTCTTCTTCTGCTGCTCATTCTTATGCAGGAGGAATCTGTGGCTCTAACTCTAGGTCTTCTATCTCTAATTCTCGACTTTTGAGCCTAAAAAAACTAAAAGACCTGCTAGTAATAGCGATTTCGGCATTATTCGTTGTACAACGAGTTCAACATATGGGATTATAGATCTATGGTAGC
>WRHF01000112.1 GCA_009783415.1 Clostridiales bacterium | reverse complement strand
TCATTATTCTTTGCAGGTATTATTTGGCTAAATTAAAATGAAAAATGATGAATGATGAATTGTGAATGATAAATTTTCTTAAGGTGTTGACATTATTCTGGGAAGGGGGCTAAAATCCCACCCGTCTCTGTCAGATATACCCTTTACTGGTTTTTGAAGCCCTAATCAGTCAGGTAAGAGATAAACCGCAAAGAGTAGATCCTTTGTTAAAACACACTATAAAGCAACCAGCTAAAGCCCCCTTCTCCGAAGGGGGTGCCCCAAAGGGGCGGGGGTTGTGTAACTTGAATCCCGGATCTAAATTAAAATCAATTGCTGCTCGTGCATTTCTCTCATGAAACTTCAAAAAAATGCTTGATTATTTATACATAAGGATTTAGGCACTTACTTCCGAAATTCTGCGCAAAATGGCAAAATTTTCGTACCGCCGTATTCCTGCTCCTACTCAAAACTCAACACTCAAAACTCAACACTCCGGCTTGTCCGGGTCAGGAGGGGGAAATAAGAAATTTACAAAAAATCGGAAAAGGAAATATTTAACAATATTATAAATGAAGGAGCCATTAAGCTGGGGTTAGAAATTACAGTAGAGCAGATAGAAAAAATGGAGGCTCATTGGCGATTGGTGAGTGCAGCTAACCGTCAGTTCAATCTTACTGCAATTGAAGGTGAGGCAGCGGCTGCCGAGAAGCATTATTTGGACTCTTTATTACCTTTATTGCTACCCTTAACCCCAGCCCTTGCCCTGGATTTGGGCAGCGGGGCAGGTTTTCCCGGGTTGCCGCTGGCTATTTGCCGTCCTGATTGGAATTGGATTCTCCTGGACTCTCAGGAAAAGCGCTGCAAATTTTTAAAACAGGCCGTAATGGAACTGGGGCTGAGCAATTGTCAAGTGATGGTCAGCCGGGCGGAAGAAGCCGGCCGGGGAAAGCTGCGGGGAACTTGTGATTTAGTTACAGCGCGAGCCGTGGCCAGTCTGGCTCTTTTGGCGGAATATGCTTTGCCTCTCTTAAAAACGGGCGGGTGTTTTTTAGCGCTTAAGGGCCCGGCTCTTGGTCATGAATTAGGGGCAGGCAAAGAGGCCTTGACTATTTTAGGCGGTGAGATAATTGAACGCCGTGAATTCGTGCTGCCATTTTGCTTTGAACAGAGGAGTTTGCTCCTGATAAAGAAATTTGCTTCAACCCCGGAAAAATATCCGCGAAGGTTGGCAGCAAAAAAACCTATTGTTTCACGTGAAACAAGCTGATACTTGTCACAAAATGGCCAATCTCGTCATAAAATGGGATTACAGAAAACGAGGAGGCTAGAAATATGGCAAACGAACTTAATAATATAAGGCCCGGTTTTGACGGAAACCGGGGAGAGAGAATCGAAGAAATGTACCCTGATGTTTACAGAAGACTTCAACCTCATGTCCAGGATGCTATTCAAAGATGGGGCAACAGCCCGCTGGACGAGGAAACGCTTTTTAGAATCATTGAGGAAATTATTGATAGGAGCGGCCTTGACCAGGAGATGGAAATGGATAATGGCTTCATGGATAATATGCCCAGGGGCCCTATGATGCCTGTCGATTATGATATGAATGCAGAAGCCCTCCCGGTCATGGCGCGACCCGGCAATCGTCCCGGGGGCGGCTTTCGTCCGGGACCAGGTTTCCGTCCGGGGCCCGGTAACCGTCCCGGTCCCGGCTTTCGCCCAGGCCCCGGCTTCCGTCCGGGACTAGGTTTCCGTCCGGGAGTTGCTTGGCGGCGGCGTTATCTTCATGAACTGGGGCGGATCCTCTTTCTCAACGGCCTCCTAAATTGGCGGTTTTAATGCCTCGTTTAATTTCAGCTTAAGCGAAAGAGCGGTTATGCCGCTCTTTTTTGTTTTTATTAAGATAAGCAGAAAAATAGAATAGATGGATATGAAATGGAGACAATAAAGGTTATTCTGCCGTCGCAATAAGCAAGAAAAAGGAATTTCTTTGCTGAGGCAGAATTAATAAATTAAGTAATAGTTGTTTATTCTGAGTTCAATCTGAAACGTTATGAAGGCCGGCGCTGTTTTCCGGCCGGGCTAATAAGGAGGATCATTGTTATCCGGCGAATATTTATTGATAATGCTCTGCCCCTTTTGTCATGAGCATATTTTATATCGGCATATCTCCCGCTTTCGTCTCCAAAGTGAGTCCTTTCATGTGCGCTGCCCCTGCGGCGGAGAGCCGACTTCTCTTCATAGCAATGGCAAAAAACTTCAGGTAGAAAGCTTTTGCCCTTTTTGCTTGGAGATTTATCGTTTTGTTTTCAACCGGGATCAGCTGGGCCGGCGTTTTGCCCTCAGCCTGACCTGTCATGAGCTGGATGTAGAACTGTGCTGCCTGGGTCATACTCAAGCGGTCATTACCTCTCTCAATCAGGACCTGGGGGAGGGAGAGGGAATACGGGAAATGGCTTTGGCCTTTGATCATCCTCCCCTGATTTTTCAGGCGCTGCGTGAGGTCAACCGTCTGGTGGCTGAGGAGGCTATCTTTTGTGAATGCGGCTGCCGTGATTTCAATTTGCGTCTGGGGCTGGACCGGTTAAGATTAAGCTGCACCGATTGCCGCTGGGGAGGGCAGGTTTGGACAGCTCTGCCCGCCGATCTGAAATTTTGGGAGCGCACAGGCCGTCTGGTCTTCGGCAAAAATGGCTTGCAGGTTCAGCAAAAAAATAAATAAGAAAAGTAAAATAGATATAATCAGGAAGGGTTTCCCCGTTGAAAACGAGGAAACCCTTTGTTTTTGTTCTTAGGTATAAATAAAAGATACGGTTTTGGCAAATCAGGAAGGTTATCTCTGGTAAAAAGTGGAATTAATAATAAGTCGAAATATGCAAATATTTGTTGAAAAGGAGGTTATAATTTATATGCGCAGATTAAATTGGGGTATCTTATTGTGCTTGGTTGTAGGGTTATTGATCATACCCCAGGCGGTTATGGCTACCAGAACTCACTTTGATTACGGGGACAAAACTTCGGAAGATTTCTCTGATGGAGCTCAGAGCAAAGCCAATGAGAATGTGATAGCCCGGGATCAGAGGCCGGGGGAAGAGACAAGACGGGGAAGCGGTTATGAAAAGCCCCGGGAAGAGTTTCCGGAGAAACACTATAGCAAGAGCATGGAAAAATATGACAATATGGCCGGGGCGCTGGAATATAGAGCCGGTTTGGAAGCTTCTATGCCTTGGCCCGCCCTGCTTGATTCCGGCATGAGCGGGGATGCTGATGATTTGGCGGCAGAGATCAATAGTTGGGGGATAGGTCTTATTGCTACGGTTGCCGGTGATACTGTTACCGTGAACGGGGTTGCCGCCGGACAGAACGCAGCACGGATCCTGACGCTTTCGGAAAAAGTAACTTTGGACTGGAAGGCAACTTATTCCGGGAAGGTCAGCGGAGAGGAATCTGAATGGGGCTGGTCGCAGATCCCCATGTTGAGTTTTTATGGCTATGGCACACTTATTATCAGCGGAGGTACGATTGCCAATAGCGGGGATCATTCCGTGGCCTTGGTAGTAGCTGTTCCTGCCTGCAGCTTTGGCGCTTCAGTAAAAATTGAAGCAAGCGGAATTGCCAGCGAGGCCATTTACGGCAGGATTATCTGGAATGAAGAGGGAGATACCGCTATCGGCGCTGCTGATCTTACTATCAGCGGCGCTGAGGTGATCGCGGCCGATGCTACCGCAGTATTTACTTATGGCAATGTAGATGTCACAGGCGGCTTGGTGCAGTCCCCCACAGGCGCGATTACAACGGTAGCCATTGCCGCTACTCTTATCGCTTGTGATGTATCGGTCAGCGGCGGTATTGTGCGGGCTACGGGGGAAAGCGGTTTTGCGATCCAGACCAATGGAGATATCAAGATCAGCGGCGGTCTGATAGAAACCCTGGGTGATCTCGGCAACGCTATTTATTGCCGGGAAACATGGAATGGTGAGGCTCTCGTTAAAACCCCCGAGGTCACTGTCAGCGGCGGCGAGGTCAAAACCGGCGGAGGCTGGGCACATGCCATTACTACTGCCGGCACCGTCATGATCCGGGATGAGGCAAAGGTGGTTACCGGCGGCTATGGCAGCGATGCTATTGTCAGCGGGGGAAATGTCACAATCAGCGGCGGCCGGCTGCAAGCGGAGGGGGAATATGGTTATGCCATAAATACCGGCGGCGATGTTGCCGTCAGCGGCGGTCTGATAGAGACCCTGGGTGAGAACGGTCATGCGCTCAATTGCTGGGAAATATGGGAAGGTGATACTCTCATTAAAACTCCCCTGGTCACCCTCAGCGGCGGCGAGGTCAAAAGCGGCGGGATCCGGGCACATGCTGTTTTGACTGCCGGCCCTGTTCTGATCCGGGATGAGGCAAAGCTGGTTGCTGCAGGTTTTGCCGGCGATACCGTTTTCAGCGCGGGAAATGTCACAGTCAGCGGCGGTTGGCTGCAAGCGGAGGGAGAATTGGGTTATGCCATAAACACCGGTGGTGATGTTAGCGTCAGCGGCGGCCTGATAGAGACCGGGGGTGATTATGGTAACGCGATCAATTGCTGGGCAAGCTGGGAAAATGATATTGCCGTAAAGGTTCCCAAGGTTATCATCAGCGGCGGCGTGATCAAAACGGCAGGAGAATTAGCGATAGCTATCAATACAGCCGGCCCTGTTACTATCCAAAACGAAGCAAAAGTGGTTACAAGCGGCTTTAGCAGCGATGCCATTTTTCCCGGTGATGAGATCATTGTCAGCGGCGGCTTGGTACAGACTGCCGGAGACTCTGCCAGTGCGATAAAGACCGGCAGTGATGTTACCGTCAGCGGCGGCTTGGTGGAGACGCTTGGTGATGAAGCTGTTGCCATTTATTGTTGGGCGACCTGGGAGGATGACATTGTCGTTAAGGCCCCCAATGTTATCGTCAGCGGAGGTGAGGTTGTATCGGTCGGAGAAAGCGGCTATACCATTGCTACCCCCGGCAAGGTTACTGTCAATGGCGGCGCTGTGCTGGGTATCGGTCTTGACTTAACGGACATCATCATTATTTTAGGGTCTGCCGGGTCTTTTCTTGGCCCCACGGAGGGCGGTATAGTCATCGCCTATGATAAAGGTGAAACCTCTACCTATTACTCCGGCACTACTGCCGATCTTATCACCTGGCCGGCCGGAGCTAAAGCTGCCTGGGCCCAAAGCGGCGGCCGGCATGGTATCAGCTATGAAAACGGGAGCAATAGCGGTTTTATAGCTATTCCCGGGATTATTGTGATCGGAGATAGCGGCGATAAACCCGTTCTTGTGATCAAGGATGCTTTTGCCCAAGCCGGCGGAACTGTAACTGTCAGCTACAGTATTGAGGGTAATGCCCTTGGTATCACCACATTTACTTTGGAAATACCCTATGACAGCAGCATCTACAAACCCGTTGCCGTCGATCCGGTCAACCCCGGCAGCATGCTGGGTCATCCCCTAAACGGCATCCTGGTAGCCAATCCCGCATTCGGCGGCAAAGACATGATCAGGCTTTCTTATGCTTCTTCCGCCAAGGTCAATGGGGACGGTTTGCTCTTTAGCGTAACCTATCAGATCGGCGAAGCTGCTTACGGGGACGAAAAGCTGACTGTAAGCATGAGGCAGTTTACGGTGAACCGCTTTGAAAATAAATTCGAAGAGATAGATTCGGATCTGAAAACCGGGACTTTGATCATCGGTATCATGGGCGACATTGACGGCGATGGCATAATAAGCCCGGAAGATGCCATTTTGCTGCTGCAAATGTATGTAGGCATAATCGAGTGGACCCCCAGAGCCTTGTTTTTCGGTGATATCAATAAAGACGGTGTGGTTGATCCTGTAGACGCTGCCTTGATTCTCCGTATGGTGGTCGGCGGGTGAGCGTATTCTCTATGCCGTAAAGCCCATTATAAGCGCGTTACCAAATAAAAATCACGGCTGCCACTTTGTTACTGGCCGTGATTTTTATGTTTTTAGAGGTTGCCATAAATGTGATGCGTCACCTGTGTGGGAGTTTCTTAAAATCGTCATACTAATCTGTAAATTGGCAATTAATTCCTCCTCTTGACATGGCGGTAAAATATGGGGTATAATGACTGGGTGTCGTCCTTGCGACTTCCGCCCCGTTGGCGCCAGGACAAAGATCACAACTATATCCGGAGTCCACTTCAGAGGTTGTTAGTTTTGTCTGGATTTGCCTAAGCAAAGCTACCATTCTAGCCTGCCTTGTCTTTGGCAAAATCCATGGTAGGCATGTAGGTAAAACTCAATATCGCAGACTTTGGTTTTACCTGCGTCCTCTGGCATCTGGCCTCCGGCATCTTGTGGGTTTTAGCCCACATTAGGAGGTAATTGACTTGGGTACTTTTATGGCCAAGCCTGCCGAGATCCAGCGGGTCTGGTATGTTTTGGATGCCGCCGATAAGCCCCTGGGCCGGGTGGCTACAGAGGCTGCCCGCTTGTTGCGGGGCAAACACAAACCAATATTTACGCCCCATATAGATACCGGCGATCATGTGATTATTATCAATGCCGGAAAGGCCCTCCTGACCGGTAATAAATTGCAACAGAAAAAATACTATCGCCACACCGGATATCCGGGAGGATTAAAATCTGTGGATTATAGCAAATTGATGGTAGAAAAACCGGATTTTGCGATGGAAAAAGCGGTAAAAGGTATGCTGCCTCATAACCGTCTGGGCCGGGCCAGCGCTAAGAAGCTGAAAGTTTATGCGGGGCCCGATCATCCCCACGCAGCCCAGCTGCCGCAACCATGGGATTTTAATTGATGAGGAGGTGCGTATATGGCGCAGGAACAAATAAAATATTATGGCACGGGCCGGCGCAAGAATGCCATAGCCAAGGTGTGGCTGACTCCCGGTAATGGCCAAATCACTATTAATAAAAGAGAGATCGGCGAATATTTCGGTAAAAAAACCCTGGAAATGATTGTCCGTCAGCCCCTGGAGCTTACCGCAAGCCTGGGTAAATATGATGTGATCAGCAGCGTCCATGGGGGCGGTACCACCGGCCAAGCCGGAGCGGTGCGCCACGGTATAGCCCGGGCTTTATTGCTGGCTGACTCAACTACCCGCCCGGCCCTAAAAACCGCCGGCTTTTTGACCCGGGATCCGCGGATGAAAGAGCGCCGCAAATATGGCTTGAAAAAAGCCCGCAAAGCCAGCCAGTTCTCCAAACGTTAAACAGCAATGGGCGCCGGGTACACACTACAGCAAAGGGTTTTCCGGGACAGACACAGAGCTCTGCCCCTACACTTCTGCCATTTTGCGCAGGATTTCGAAAGTTAGTGCCTACTCCCTACCCCAGATAAACTGGAAAAGCATTTAAAAAATTAGACACGGATTTCACGGATAAAAAACGGATTAGCGCGGATTTTTTTATTATAAAAAGCATTGAATTATTTTTTTGTTTTTCCCTCATAACTACAGCTCCTAAGTTCCTCATATCCTAAAGCAACAGCGAAAATCCGTTAAAATCTGCAAAAATCAGTGTCTAATTATTTCATGCATCGTTTTGAATCCACATCCTTGCAGGTCAATCAAGAAATGACGTATATTTTGTGACTTTTTTTGTTCGAATTTGAGAGCTTAGTTCCTACCCCCTACCCCAGATGACTGGAAAAGAATTTAAAAGCAGGCGATATCCGGAAAGAATTGGATACCGCCTGCTTTTTATAGGTTGGTCAATAAAATTTTGCTTGAAAATGGTAATTGGTTGTGCTATAATTTGCAGTAGGTAAATATGCGCGAAAGGAAATGCATCGAAGAGAAAATATTGAGAATATACTTGTCTCCGTTATCCGACAGCTGACATCTGATTTGCGAAATGAAAGGAGAGAAATTATGAATAATCAGACTTTTGTTGACAAAGAGAGGCAGTATGGGGCAAATAATTATAAGCCTTTGCCGGTGGTTTTAACTAGGGGAGAGGGTATTTGGGCTTGGGATACCGAAGGCAAAAAATATCTGGATATGCTGGCCGGGTACTCCGCGGTGAACCAGGGACATTGCCATCCCCGGATCGTAGCTGCCGCACAGGCCCAGATCAATCGCCTTACCCTGACTTCCCGGGCTTTTCATAATGATCAACTGGGGCCTTTTGCGGAGAAGCTGGCTCTTTTGACCGGTTTCGATCGGGTTTTGCCCATGAATACCGGGGCTGAAGCGGTAGAAAGCGCTTTGAAGATAGCCCGTAAATGGGGGGAAAAAGTCAAGGGCATAGCTAAGGATAGGTGCAAAATCATTACCTGTGCCAATAACTTTCATGGCCGCACCATCGGGATAATATCTTTTTCTACCGTGGAGCAATACAGGGACGGTTTTGGCCCCTTGACACCGGGCTTCGTTGGTGTCCCTCATGGCGATATTCAAGCTATGGCTCAAGCCATTGATGCCGATACCTGCGCTCTTTTGGTTGAACCGATTCAGGGAGAGGGCGGGGTCATCATCCCGCCGGATGGGTATTTGCGGCAGCTGCGCCAACTGGCTGATGATAACAATATCCTGTTGATCTTTGATGAAATCCAGGTGGGATTGGGCCGCACCGGCAAAATGTTTGCTTTTGAGCATGAAAATGTCCGGCCTGATGTCCTGATCCTAGCTAAAGCCCTGAGTGGCGGCATTTGCCCCATCTCGGTGGTATTGGCCGGTGAAGAGGTGATGGGAGTTCTTAACCCCGGCGATCATGGCTCTACTTTTGGCGGCAATCCCCTGGCCTGTGCCGTGGCTTGCGCTGCTTTGGATGTATTGATAGAGGAGAAGCTGCCGGAAAATGCGGCTGTTGTCGGCGCCTATTTTGTGGAAAAGCTGCGGCAAATCAAAAGCCCGGCTATCAAAGAGATCCGGGCCAGGGGTCTGATGATCGGGGTGGAAATCAATCCGGAATATGGCAATGGCCGTATTTATTGTGACCGCCTGCTGGAAAAAGGCCTTCTTTGCAAAGAAACACATATCTCCACCATTCGCTTTACCCCGCCCTTAATTATAACCAAAGAGGAGATTGACTGGGCGCTGGAGCAAATTGTGTCAGTATTTTAATTAGTAGGAGGAAAATATAATGAAAGATGGCAGTAAATTCGCCCGGGACGGTATTATGATTTTATCTCCTTATGTAGCGGGAAAGCCGATCGAGGAGGTTCAGGCTGAATACGGGGTCAGCGAGGTGGTCAAAATGGCTTCCAATGAAAACCCGCTGGGTGTTTCGCCCAAGGCTATGCAGGCTATTGAGCAGGAAATAAAAAACTGCTTCATGTATCCGGAAGGCTCAAGCCCCCGTGTCCGCAATAAACTGGCAAAGCGTTTGGGTGTAGAGGAAAATCAGATATTTTTGGCCACCGGCGGCGACCATATACTTACCCTGCTGGGTAATGCCTTCATCAGCCAAGGTGATGAGGTGATAACGGGTGCGCCTTCATTTTACACCTATATGCTCTCTACCCTTACTATGGGCGGGAGCCTGATAAAGGTACCGCTGCAGGATCATGTCTATGACCTGGACGCTATTTTAGCTGCCATCACTCCCAAAACCAAGCTGATCTTCTTCTGCAACCCCAACAACCCCACCGGCACCATTGTCAGCCGCAATAAGGTTGCGGAGTTTATGAGCAAAGTGCCGGATCATTGTCTGGTAGTTTTCGATGAAGCTTATTTTGAATTTATCAGCGACCCTGATTATGGCGATGGAATAGAGGAATATGTGAAAAAGGGCGCCAATGTGGTGGTATTACGCACCTTTTCCAAGCTATACGGTTTAGCCGGGCTGCGGATCGGTTATGCCGTGGCTGCCGCCCATTTGGCCCCGGTTTTAGGCCGGGTGATACCCCCCTTCCCGGTCACCCGCCTTTCCCAAGTCGCGGCAGAGGCGGCGATGGACGATACGGATTTTGTAGCTGCAGTGATAAAAAACAACAATGAAGGCCGCGCTTATCTGAACCGGCAATTTGAGGAAATGGGCTTGAGATATGCTCCCTCTTACGGCAATTTTATCTTCGTGGATATCGGCATCCCGGCTGCCGAAGCTAATGAGCAACTGCTGCGCCGCGGTGTGGTGGTACGCCCGGGTACCCAATGGGGCTGGCCTACTTTTTTGCGGGTCAGTATTGGCACTATGGCAGAAAATCAGAAATTTATTGCGGCCCTAAAGGAGATAATAGCATCCTAACGCCCAAAATTACACCTGGAGGCATCTTGATTAACTTTGTTTTTCTTATATAAAATTTGACTTGTGCAATTCTTGTCGAAATGTGGTCGAACCCATCGAAATAAAATGAAAATTAAATCTTGATTTGAGTTAGGGTTCTGTGTTAATATATTTGCAAAAACAGGAGGGATATCATGAAAAGGATTTTAAGCTTGGCTGTCATCATTGTGATGATGGTGAGCCTTTTGGGTGTTTTTTCGGTGAGTGCACAAGAAGATTCGGAAGTAATGCGAGTCAATGCCTCACTCAATAAAGATCTTTGCGGGTGTGGATTTATTAACGTTCCACTGTCAACTGGGGCAAAAGTTTCTTCCGTAGAAGCTCTTGGTGATCATATCTGCAATTATAATCTGATTAATTTGCAGCATAACTTCGACAGGAATAAATATGACAAATCCTTTTTCGAAGAGAAATTTCTGTTTTTCTTTACTATGTATGAATCAAAAAGTGGCAACAAGTATGAGTTAACATCGCTGACGGAGTTGAAAGACGCCGTTATTGTTGAAATAACGAAGGTCAAGCAGGGAAATTTGACTGTTGAGGAATTTTGGCTTCTAGCGCTTGAAATTGATCGTGAGTTAGCTGGCAA
>WRHF01000111.1 GCA_009783415.1 Clostridiales bacterium | reverse complement strand
AAAAAGCTTGGATTGATTTTGTGTTTTGGAGAAGAAGCAAAAATCCGTAGAATTATTAATACAAAAAATCCGTGTTAATCCGTTTTTAATCCGTGAAAATCTGTGTCTAATTGTTTTAATGCTTCTACAGTTTACCTGGAGTAGGGAGTAATTGTTTATGTCGTTGCACTGTCCGGTGCTAAGGGGGATTTGATATGTTGATCGTTGTTTTGGTTTTGGCTACGTTGATGATGGGTTTTTGGCTTGTTCTTATGAGTATGGCCCAGAGGGATGATTGGATCGCTGCTGCTTATAATAAAGCTCTTGATAATCTTACCGCTATTAATAAACTGCTCCTCAAAGATACGGCAAAGCAGGCGAAACTCTCGGAGTATCATGGCGCTTTGGCAGTGATCATGAAAACATTTGGGGGGGGCAATTCGGATAAGGAAATAGCTAAGCTGCGGCTGCAAAATGAGCGGCTGCAAAGCGGTGATTTCAAAAGCCTGGGAGTGCTGATCATACCGGGATATGTCTTATTACGAAAAGCCGGGGCGATAAAAAGGGGAAGCATCCATAAAACAATTCTCACAAAAAGCCTTGAACTTTACGGCAAAAAACATGCCGGAAACAAGACAAACCATCTATTGGCAAAATTGCTTTCCTATCCGATTATAGGCGTGGCCTTATCACTTATTTTGGGTGTTGTTATAATGGGGCTTGGCAGCCGGACGGTGGGATTGGCAATACTTGGCATAGGCACATTGCTGGTGTTGGTTCTGGTTTATGCCATGTATGATGAAGTCAGCGATCAAGCCAATAAACGCAGAGAAGCTATCGCCCGCCAATTCCCTGCTATGGTCTCGAAACTGGCGCTGCTTACCACCTCCGGGATGATCATGGAGAGAGCTTGGAAAGAAACAGCTTATAGTCAGAGCCTGGAATTATATAAAGAGATGCAAAGAACAGCAGAAGAACTTGATAACCTGGTCAGCCCCCAAGCGGCTTATGGCGGATTTATCAGCCGCTGCAATACCAAAGAAACTGCAAAGCTGGCTTCGGCAATAATGCAAAACCTCTCCAAAGGCAATGCAGAGATAGGTATTCTTTTGAAGGGAATAGCAAAAGAAGCCTGGCTGGAGCGCCGGCATACCGCAAAACGCGACTCGGAGAAGGCAAATTCCAAGCTGATGATCCCGACAATGCTGCTCTTCCTTGCCATTCTCGTAATGCTTATGGTACCGGTTGTTATGAATTTTCAAGGTTTATAACAATTGAATATAAAAAAACAATGAGAGGAGGGCTTTAACAATGTGGCAAAAAATAACAACTTTCCCCCTTATGGCTTACCTGGCCTTGAGCGGATTCACATCCGGCTTGAAAAAAGACGAAAGGGGACTGTCCGGTGTGGTTGTGACTGTATTGCTGATTTTAGTTGCGGTATTAGCTGTAGTGCTGGTCTGGGGTTTCCTCAGCGGCTGGCTGGCCGAAATGTGGGAAAAAATCACCAAAGCAAGCAAAGAACTAGCAAGAGATTAGCGGTCTGCTTCGCAGCCCAATGTTGAGTGCTGAGTGTTGAGTGTTAAATTGTGAATTGTGAATTGAAAAGGGTGGTTGCTTTGAAAGAAATCATAAAAGATCTCAAAGGAGACATAGTAGTTGAAGCGACCATCCTTTTTCCGATTATGATCATGATTTTCGCCGCACTTGTCCTGCTTGCGATCTACTTACCTATCCAAGGGACTCTGCAGCATGCTACCCAATATGCCGCGACGGCAATTGCTGCCGAAAGGAGCGATACCTGGCTGTTTTTTGACGAAAGCTCAATGATGTATTTTTTTGAAGATGATAAGAAAAACTTGGAAAATGTTTATGTTGCCTTGTTTAGATCTGTTGTTCCCGGTGGCGGAGACGACTGCAAAGCCGCAACTATTGTCAAGAAGGTAGAGGAAAGCAGTATCACTCTCAAACCGGGAAGTTTGACTGTGGAATATGGTTTTATCAATTATGTTATTTACCAAGAGGTTATAGTTACAGCTACCCGCATCATACCGGTACCGGTTGATTTATCCTTTATAAAATTTCCCCGGGAAATAGCGATAACAGTAACCTCCGCAGCTGTAGTGCAAAATGGGGATGAATTTATCCGTAATCTGGATATAGCCGTGGATTTTGCTCAGTTTATCAGCAAAAAGTTCGGGCTTGATGATACTTTTAAGGGGATAAAGCCCTTTGTCGATAAAATTTCCTCAATTATGGGTTGGTAGGGAGATGAATATGCTTAAATTCTTCCAAAACACAAAAGGAGCAGTTACAGTATTTGTTACCTTGCTTTTGATTCCTGCCGTATTGATAAGCGGGACAGCTGTTGATTTGACGCGGATCCAGACAGCAAAAAGTATTGTTACTGATGCCAATCAACTGGCGGCCAATGCTGTGCTGACCCAATATGATGCCCTGCTAAAAGATCTTTACGGCCTATTCGGCGTTATGGCAGAAGATCCGGAATTAGCGGAAATGGTCAATGAGTATATAGAAGTTGCGGTATTTGGCGAGGATTGGAATGACAAAAACCTCGGCACATTCCAATTATTTTACGGAGCAAATATAAATACTTCGAAACCAATATCTGATTCCAGGCAAAACCTGCGCAACCCGGATGTATTGCGGCGGCAAATTGAAGAATATATGAAATTCCGCGGGCCTGTGATCATAGTCAAGGATTTCATAGAATTGATCAGCGGTAATACCCTGAAAAAAGACGCGGAAATCATTGATGATAAACTGACGATCGATTCTGCCATAGCCGGTTTATATGACAAATATAAAGAACTTTACGAAGCAATAAAAAGCGCTGACAATTGCAAAACCACGGTTGGGTTTAACGGCCGCTTCGGTAATGTATCCGGTTCCTTAAGAAGTATCCGGGATCAATTCATCCAGGCAAAAGGTTACTATGAAAGCTGGGAAACAATAGAAGATGAAGAAGGGAAGAACATTTTCTCAAATTCATACAGCGCTGTCTTGAAACATATAGAAAATCTTACTACCGGCAGCGGAAGTTTGAGCGGGCTGGAAAAAAATATCGAAAATGCCAAGAAAGATGCCGGGGATTTCAAGCCGAATTATGCAACTATAGTAAAAATCGCAAAGGAAATCGACAGTATGCAAGCCGAGCTCAAGCGTAAAATTGAGGAGTTGAAAGCTAAGCTGGATAGCGGAGAATGTGATGAGGACTTGAAAAAGGCCCTGACGGAACGGGGCAGCGACGGCAAATCGCAAATTGAGCGTTATCAGGATATTTTAAAATGGGAAATCACCCCCATGGCTGACACCTATAAAGAAAAAGGCGACGCCTACATAGACTCTGTGATAGATATGCTGGACAAAGTGAGATTCAGAAATGCCGACAATCCCGCCGCGGACAGCCTCAGCCGCGGACAGCTGGCGAATCTTTCCTCAAATCCGGCTTTTAAGTTATCCGGCAGTGTTACGGCGAAAAACAGCAAAGCGGCCTATTTTGCGGGTTTTGCCAATGTAAGTTATAATATGCCGGATTATCTTAAATTTGCGGAATGTTCGGACAATCATCGTAAATTCTTTGAAGAACTGAAGCAAATGATGGAACAGCCTGCTCTGGAACCTGTTAAGCTATTTGAGGATCAAGAGGATGCTGAAGGTAAAGATGCCAAAGAAAAGCAGGAAAATATTATTGATGCCTTGGTACAGCTGATAAATGAGGCTTACAACGGCCTGACAAACAGTCCCCAGGGGGCAAAATTTATAAACGATGAGGAAACAGCCGATCCAGAAAAAATAGGGTTTTTGGATACAGTGGGAATGATCAAAGATGCCTTGAACGATGATATACTAGGGGTATTTTCCGATCCTTTGGGAAGCTTAAAAAGTGCCGGAGATTATGTGCTTTTGCTGACTTATGATACATCCATGTTTTCCAACTACACAACAACAAAGCCGGATAGTATCGGTAAAGAAGCTGAGAAAATAGCTTATGAGGAATCTATAACCGGCGTCAAATTAAGCCCTGAAGTCAATTATTTTTATCAGTCGGAATGGGAGTATTTATACAGCGGGAAAAAGAGTGCGGGCGCCAATCTGAATGCCATAACCAAGCTTATTTTTACGGTCCGTTTGGTTTGTAATTACATAACAGTATTCAAAATCAAGGAGATCAGCGCAATAGTAACAAGTATCAGGGCAGCTTTTTCCTGGTGCCCGCCTGCGGGAATCATCCTGGGTGAGCTGGCGCGGGCAGCTTTTGTAATCGCAGAAACTGTGATAGATATTGCCTCCCTGCGCAGCGGGCACAAGGTCCCCTTAATTAAATCTGCTTCGGAATGGGTATGCAGTATTAAGGGGATTTCGGGTAAACTGGCCGATATTGCGAAAAGCGGAGCAAGTGATGAGAAAAAAGAAAAGGGACTAAGTTATGCCAATTATCTGCTGGCTTTCTTTGTAGCCAAAGCAGTGCTGAGCGAAAAAATAGAAGAAGCTTCAAGAATCCTGGCAGAGCGGACAGCGGATCTGATAGAGTGGAACATTATTAATTATAAAAATAGCCTAAATGCCGATGAGGAAAAAATGACGGCTGCCGCTGCAAGTGAGGACAGGTTCAGGTTATCTGATCTGGCGACAGGTTTTTCATTCAGTTCAACGGTAGAATTGCGGATGTTGTTTTTATCAATGCCTCTGGCCCAAAAAGGCCTATCCGGAGTCATTCCCCCAAAAACCATGCCGGTCAGGGTGATAGATTACAGAGGATACTAAAGCGGTCTGCGACCGCAGTGTTGAGTTATGAGTTATGAGTGTTGAGTTGTTGTAGCTTTGCTTATGCAAAGCGTGATTGAAGCAAAGAACTTGTTTATTATAATAAAAAAAATCCGTGGTAATCCGCTTTTGATCCGCGAAAATCCGTGACTGATTTTTTAAATGCTTCTAGTTTATCCAGGGTAGGGAGTAAGTGTCTAAGGGGGGCTATTGGTGGGTGGGGATGAGAATGGGTATGTTGTGGTGGAGACGATCGGTACTTTTATTCCTTTTGTGCTGCTTATCGTTTCAATACTTAGCCTGGTCAATATTGTAGCGCTGCAAACACGGGTGCATTATGCCTTGACCCAAGCGGCGAATACTCTTTCTATGTACTGCTATACACTTCAAGTCACCGGTGCGGCGGATAAATTGCTGAAAATAGATTCTAAAGCAAGCAAATTAACAAAGGGAGCGGATGAGATCAAAACTGATATCAACGGAGTTATTGACAGCATCAATTCGCTTTCCTTTAAAGATACCGCCCTTAGCGGTGAGGCTGCTCTGGGCCGGGTGGTAGGCTGGGGTGAAAGCATAGTTGATGATCCCAAGGCAGCAGTGCAAATTTTTTTAAACTATGGATTGGCTGAATTAAAAGATAAATTATTTGAGTTATTGGCGCGTCCCTTGGTTGGCAGATACCTGTCCAATGGAAATATGACAGGGGACGAATATTTAAAAAGCGTCAATGTGATTGATGGTCTAAAAGGACTGCATTTCTATGAATTCACCCTCTTGGATTTGAGCAGTATAGGGCATGAGAACAGTGTCTTGATAGATAAAAACGGCGATATAAAACTGGTGGTTCAATATGAGATCGAGTATAAGTTCGGAGCATTGAGCCTGCCTTTTGAGCCAAAACTGAAAGTTACCCAGACAGTAAAAACAAAGGCTTGGTTAAACGGAAGAGGGGATGGTTACAGATGGTAACAATAGAAAAATTCAAAACGATATGGCCTTATGCAGGGATCCCGATCATTGGAGCAACACTCTTTCTTTTGCAGTCAAGGCAAACAGATGCCTTTGCCATACTTTGGTGGGAGCTCATAATGGCTTTTGGCTATGTTGCTGCGGTTTCGGATATTAAATCAAAACGGATTCCCAACAGCCTGGTTTTGGCGATGTTCGGAGCATGGGTTATAACAATGGCGCCGAAGTTGATTATGGATATTGACACGGCAATAGCATTGCTAAAAGACTCTGCTTGGGGTTTTGTGATCGGCGGGGGATTATTTCTTTTGATGTATATAATCAGCCGCAAGGGAGTAGGCGGCGGTGATGTTAAGTTTATGGCTGCCGCCGGACTATACCTGGGATTAGCGGGAATTCTGCCGGCTATGCTTATTGGAACAGTGCTTGCCGCATTGACCGGACTGTTTTTAATAATTTTCAAGAAAATCAGCCGCAAAGACTCCATACCATTGGTTCCGTTTCTATACCTAGGCATTCTTGTGGTCTGCTTCGCAGCCCAGTGTTGAGTGTTGAATTAGGATCGTCAAATAAGCTAGGAAAAACCTCATGTTTCCAGAGCATTTGCGATATTTAATTGTGAATTGTGAATCGTGAATTGAATTTAAGGGGTGATAGCAGTGAAACAGGTGAGCCGGATATTTCTTACAGGCGGTTGTGTTTTGATAATTATTATTTCTTGGATCGTTGTGCTGGGCGCAAAGTCAAATGATCAAAGGCAGGCAGCTCTTATGGCGCGGGCTGCCCGGTATGTACAAGATGAGATATATATACTGGCTGCTCCGCTCTTGGAAGAAGCTGCCGGATATAACACCGCCTATACATATGATGCGGAGATGTTGCTAAAAAATGTTTATCTGCACTTGATCAATCAAAGCGGCTACCGTCTCAAATATATCAGCTTACTGGAAAAACAAATGAACCGCAATGATGCCTTACCTGAAGTGTTTTCTGAAGCAGCTAATTTTCAGATCAAAAACTCGAAATACAGCGAGGCCTTTACTGTTCTAAAAAAGGGAATCGAAAAGACAAAAGATGAGGAGCTGATTTCCCTATACGAAAGCAATCGCTATCTATACCAGCTGAGGTATGAAACCTATGAAGATGTGACAGCGATCCATGGCTCAATGGTGGGTGTGCTTAAAGATGGGCTTTGGGGTATAGCAAATTCCGATGGATCAGCCGGAATTCCCTGTCAATATGAAAAAATCAGCACCTATAGCGCAGGGCGGGCCATTGTCCAAAAAAACGGGGTGATTTATGCTGTTGACAATTCCAATAACCGCCTTGCCCTACTCAAAGAAGAGGTTTTGGATATCGGGAATTATGCCGGCGGTTGCCTTGCTCTCTTGACAAATGAAGGCTGGAAACGGGCTACGGGGGATTTTGAAATCGAAAGCAGAGTTTTTGAAGAGATCGGAACTTATTCTCATGGCTATGCAGCTGCCAAAGAGAATGGGAAATGGGGACTCATCGATAGATCAAGCACCTGGCTGATTCCTGCCGGATACGAAAATATAATCAGGGATGAATTGGGACGCTCATATGCTCAAGGTGCAGTCTTTGTCCAAGAAGCCGGCTTAGTTTATCTTTTCCTTGACGGCAGGCAAGTTGGTGATACGTATGAGGATGCGAAGCCTTTTTCCGCTCAGGGATATGCTGCTGTAAAGAACAACGGGCGTTGGGGTTTTATTGATCCTTCAGGTGAAGTGAAAATCGGTTATCAATTCGAGGACGCCCTCTCCTTCGGTCAGCATCTGGCAGCTATCAAGCAGGGCGGACTTTGGGGCTATATCAACCTTGACGGCAAGATTGTGATCGAACCCATATTTTTAGAAGCCAAAAGCTTTGGGGACGGGAATGCTCCTGTTTTGACCGAACGCGGCTGGCAGTTTATATCGCTGCTCGAATACAGGAAAGGAGCAAGTTTATAATGATTGAAATTCATAGCAAAAGCGATTTTCTAAACGGCGCCATCCTAATTGCCAGAATCCCGGAGGAGGAAGTTGATAAAAAAGCGCTGCAGACAATTTTGACAGATCCGCCGGATTTTACCTTGCCCTTTCGTCATAGGGTTATTAACGGAGAAATTGAATTTACTTATCAGATAGGCAATCGCAGTAAACTTACCTATTTATCCGGAAACCGCTCCCCCGCCGAATATGCCGGCTTGTGGTCTGCCGTATTGCAGCCGCTGCTGGATTGTGAGGATTGGTTTATGAATCCGTATTCTTTTGTGCTGAAACCGGAATATCTCTATTGCGATAAAAATGGCAAATTGGTAAGTTTTGTCTATATACCATCAGTGAGGGCTTGCTCGGACCATGATGCCCTAAAAAATATGGTTACAGAAATTGCCAAATTAAATCATGTCCAAGATATTAGCTTGGAAAACAAGGTCGTCTGGGCAATTCAGGACTTCAAAGCCGCGGAATTTCTGGAAATGGTCAACCCCTACAAGGCTCACAATCTGCAGGCAACTATGCTTGAAAACACAGTAAATTCAGAAGCAAAGTCAGCAACTATAGAGCAAAAACAGCCTGTTCCAATGCCTATAGAAGAAAAAAAACCCTGCCTTTTCGATCCGCCGGTAACTCAGCCAAAGAAATGGGACGATATTTCCATCTCCTTCCCTTCAAAAGATAAGGAAGCAAAGGAGGAGAAGCCAAAAGGCAGAGTATTTACATCAAAAAAGGAGAAAAAAGTAAAGTCGGATAAAAAGGTAAAACCGGAGAAAAAGTCGAAGAATAAAGTTGATTTCTGGGGCAGGAACCCCTCCGGGGAATTGGAGATCATTCAAGGCGCTGCCGCAGAAGCAAAACAAGCGCAATCTATACCAAGGCAATCACCGGTCCCAATCAATTCGCCGCCAACAGATACAGACAATATGGATATAACCTGCCTTGATATCCCGGAATCCAGTATTGCCAAATTCCGCTATGCCGGCAGCGGTGAGCATCCCGGAGTAATCGAAGTCGGTATCAGCGAAGGCGAGGTCTTTACCATCGGGCGTTTCGACATATCACTGGGCACAAAGCAGTCAAGCTTTGAGTTTGACAAAAAAACAAAAGCGGTCAGCCGCCGTCATGCAGTGGTGGAACGTAATGGAGACGGCTATAGCATAGTGGATCTGGCATCAGCAGCCGGTACATATATGAACGGGCAAAAACTGCCGCCAAATGCACCGTTCAAATTAGATTGCGGCAATAGGATATCATTTGGCAACCTGGGAGCAGATTATATTTGGGAAACATAGGAGCAAATCCGTGAATCCACCAGGTAGGGGCGGACCTGCGTGTCCGCCCATCTGGAAGCAACCGATGCCAACAGGCGACTGACAACTAGGGGGTAGATGGAGAATGCTGAAAAAAAGACTGACCGCTATTCTTATTGTAGTTATGATAATACTGACAATAGTTACAGCGGATGCAGCTGCCAATGAAAACAACAGCGCTCCGGTTTTTGCCGGCAGCGTTCAATCTCTGGCTATCAAAGAGGATGGCAGCCTTTGGACTTGGGGCGGAAATTTTGCCGGCCAGCTTGGTGATAGCACAGATAGGCATGTTCCCGACAAAATCATGGATGATGTGAGCTATATTTCAGCGGGCTATTACCATTCAATGGCTATCAAAACTGACGGCGCCCTTTGGTCCTGGGGCGGAAACTCTTCCGGCCAGCTTGGCGATGGCACAACCAGCCAAAGGAGTACCCCGGCTAAAATTATGGACGGTGTTATCGCAATTTCTGCCGGATACGACCATTCTTTGGCAATCAAAGCAGATGGCAGCCTTTGGGCCTGGGGCGGAAATTCTGCCGGCCAGCTTGGCGACGGCACGACAACTCAAAGAAAGCAACCGGTCAAAATCATGGATGGCATTATCGCTATTGCCGCCGGAAACACCCATTCAATGGCAGTCAAAACTGATGGCAGTCTTTGGCTTTGGGGAGCAAATTCATGGGGGCAAATCGGGGATGGGACAACAACGGATAGACTGATGCCTGTAAAGATAATGGATAATGTTTCCTGCATATCTGCCGGGGATTATTACTATTCCATGGCAATCAAAAGAGATGGCAGCCTTTGGGCCTGGGGGGCAAATGATAGAGGTCAGCTTGGTGACGGTACGACAACAAATAGATATAATCCCGTAAAAATTATGGATAACGTTGCAGCTGTCTCTGCCGGCGAAGATCATACAATGGCGATAAAGACAGATAAGAGCCTTTGGACCTGGGGGAGAAATACCTATGGTAAACTGGGTGACGGCACAAAGAATGATAGTTATACTCCGATTAAAATCATGGATGCCGCCGCCGCTGTTTCTGCCGGCTACTATCACTCCCTGGCAGTTAAAACAGATGGTTGTCTTTGGGCCTGGGGGGCAAATTCCTGGGGGCAAATCGGCGATGGGATAATTGATACGGATAGATATACCCCGGTCAAAGTAATGGAAGGTCTTATTCTGCCGGATGACTCTGCCGCCTATATCTACGACGAGATTGATCCCGGGGCAACGATTGCCCTGCCTTTGGATCTATTAGCCGGTATTGTGGATAAAGCCACTGCTGTCTCTGCTATCCGGACTGCGGCATCAGGTCTTTCTCCTCAGCAAAAAAACTCTGCCACCGGTATTGACCTGCTCACTCTTTATGCCGAGGAGGCGGTGGCTCAAGCTGGCAGCCAGGCTATAAGCGGGGACATTATAATCGACAAGGACAGAATCAACACTCTCAAAGCCAGGGTAGCAGATCTAAAAGCAGCGGCAGAGCAAATGTTGGTTTCTGCCGATATTACCCCTCAGCGGGAACTGTCTGCCGGGTTCAAACTCAAAGCAGACGATAGTTCCATCCTGAAAATCACCCTCGACCCCTCGGCAGTAAGCCTGTCTGAGGGTTATGTTAGTGTTCAAAGCAAAGGCTTTATTATTACTTTATCTGCCGGCTTCATCCAAGCCAATACCAAGGACGGTACTCTGGTGATCACAATCAAGGAAAACAATAGCCCCCTAATGCTTGCATCCGGCGACCCCAGGCCAGCCTTGCTTCTTTTGACAGGCGGCGGCAAATCCTATGACATTACTTTTAATAAACCGGTTGATGATAATGTCAAGGTATCTTTGCCCCCGGCCCCCGGTGATCCAACCTATCAGGCTGTGACCAATACCGCGGGTACAACGGTA
>WRHF01000110.1 GCA_009783415.1 Clostridiales bacterium | reverse complement strand
TTCCGCATCAGCATATTGGCTTTGCTTTATAAAATTAAGGTCAACAATAAATTCCCCCGCCGCAGAGCGGCGGGGTATTAACGCCGGGTTACGGGGGTTTCGCCCCAGAGGGGCGGGGAATTATACCCTGTTGAGATTAAATAATACGAAAACACGGAGTGTTTTTTCAATAATTGTCAATTGTCAATCGTCAATTGTCAATTGCCTCTCCCATGCTAGGCGGATCCCGTTTAGGCTGACTATGATATTGGCGCCCATGTCGGAAATGATTGCCAGCCACAGGGTTAGCCAGCCGGGGAAAACTGCCAGCAGTACCAGGCATTTCAGGCCTATGGCAATAGCTATATTTTGTTTGATCAGGCGCAAAGCCCGCTTCGCTAAGGCTACTGCAGCGGGGATTTTGCTTAGATCATCGCCTAAGAGGGCAATATCTGCTACTTCCAGGGCGCTGGCCGAGCCGGCTGCCCCCATGGCTATCCCCACATCCGCTGTGGCCAGGGCCGGGGCGTCGTTGATCCCGTCGCCTGCCATCATCACTGTAGCCCCGGAGGCTTTTATGGCTTCCAGTCGGGCTACTTTTTCTTGAGGCAATAAATTTCCATAATTTTCCTGCACACCAATTGTTTGGGCGAGATCAGCCACCGCCCCCGGATTATCCCCGCTCAGGATCAGGGTGCGCTTGATCCCCAACTGCTGCAGGCGGCCGATCATAGAGGCGGCTTCGGGCCGGGGCTGATCGGCAAAAGCCAGGATGGCGGCCAAGTCCCTGCCAATATAGAGGGCGGCTATGGTTTGTCCTTGGTTTTGCCATGCCTCTAGCGGGCTCTCTTGCAGCCCAAGGGTTGAGTGTTGAGGGTTGAGTGTTGAGTTGGGATCATATTTCCGGTTTTGTGCCGGCGATTCATCCACTGAGAGTTCTCTGGCTGGGTCTGTCGGGTTCTCGCGCAGCTTGCCGATATAGCATTCTTCTCCGTCAATGATTCCCTGTACTCCTTGCCCCGGTACGGTTTTCCAGCCTTCTACCCTTGGTAGGGATAAGTTACGCTCCCGGGCGGTCTTTCTTAGGATCCGGGCCAGGGGATGAGCGGAGGGGCTTTCCAGAGCGGCGGCATAAGTCAAGGCTTTTTCTTCGCTGATTTGATAAGTTTTGATTGCTGTCAATTGGGGCTGACCCAAGGTCAAAGTCCCGGTTTTGTCAAAAGCTGCGGTATCTACGGCAGCCAGACGTTCCAGCCAGGCCCCGCCTTTGATCAGAATCCCCTGGCGGGCTGCCCGGCCCAGGGCTGTTACCAACACCGCCGGAGTAGTCAAAGCCAAGGCGCAGGGGCAGGCAATTACCAGTAGAGTAAGGCCCCGGTAAAGCCAGGCATGCCAATCCCCGGTGAAAAGGGGCGGCCCCAAAGAGATAATTAGCGCCAAGGCAATAATGACAGGGGTATAGACAGCGGCAAAACGATCCACCGTGCCTTGGAAAGAAAGACGTTTTCCCTGGGCTTCCTCAACTAATCTGATGATTTGGGCCATAGTACTGTCACTTGCTCTCTTTTCTGCCCGCAAGGTCAGGGTTCCCATTTGGTTGATAGATCCGGAATAAACAGTAGTGCCGGGACCTGCTGCCACAGGGAAGGCTTCCCCGGTTATAGCTGCCTGATCCAGATATGACTGACCTCTGATCACCAATCCGTCCACAGGGATTTTCTCTCCTGCGCGTACCAGCAAAATATCTCCCGGCTCCACTTCCCGAGCCAGGATTTCCTCCTGATCGTCACCCCGGATCCGCAGAGCTTTTTCGGGGGCGCCGGTAAGGAGAGTAGCCAGGGAGCGGCGGGCCCGTCCGGAGGTATAGGCTTCCAGGAGATCCGAGAGGATAAAGAGAAAGGCAACCAGGGCTGCTTCCCGCCATTCGCCCAAAGCCAGCGCTCCCAGTACCGCTACACTCATCAGCACACTTGTATCAAAGGTAAAACGGCGCAAATTGCGCCCGGCCCGCAGGAAATTGGGCCAACCACCTACAACTACTGCCACCGGGAGCAGCAGCCGCAAGTTCCAGCCAAAAAGAGAGATAATCAGTTCTGTCAATAATAATCCGGCGGAAATCAGGCCCAAAATCAGCAAACGGCGTCCTTTGCTCTTTTCCCCGCCGGCCGGATTGTTCCGGCTAAGGGCAACATCAAAACGGGCGGCAGCCTTTTGCAGCTGCTGCCAATCAACATGTCCGCTGACAACCAGCTTAGCCGCAGCAAAATTCAATTCCGCCCCAACCACCCCGGGCAGAGCCCGAGCAGCAGCCAAAAATTTCCGGGCACAATCCGGACAATCCAGGTTTTGCATATAATAAATCTGTTTTGCCATTAATCCACCTAAGGCGGCTTTCAGCCGCAAGAATTTCCTTTTAGCTTGCTTTGATCACAAGCTACTACAGCCATTATATAGTCTATGGCTTGTCCCTGTCAATACCCTACAAAATTTCTAAGCTTTCAGAAGTCGGAGGTTAACTGCTAATCCCCAAACCAATCAGCAGCATTATTCTGGCCTTTCGTGTAGGGTACATATTCACGCATTCCATTATTTAATAATTCAGACAGATAAAAAAACAATAATTACCTACAACTCCACCCAACACCCTTCTATCATCTACCTTCTATCTTCTAACCTCTAACCTCTATCTTCTATACGCCATATGGATGCCGCCCAGGATCCGGGCATGCTCTTTTTCTTCGCTTGCAATGGCTGCTACCTGGGCTTTGCTGCGATTGCAGGAATATAGGTTCTGCAATCGCTGATAGCGCCTTACTGCCGCCAGCTTTTCATAAACAGCTAATTGCAGCATATCCCCAAAACGCTGGGGCAGGGCCAGGGATGATGGATCATAGTGAAAGTTATCTCCGCATTGCTCCCGGTAGAGCTGGGTCAGAATAAGATAATGTTTTTGTTCCCCTGTCCGGATGGCCAAAATATCCTCTTTATCGTCAATAGCGCCGGCTCGCTCGGCCATAAGTTCATATATTTTAACAGCCTTTTTCTCAGCGGTCAGGCTTTCGCCTAAAATCTCCAAAATTTCCTGCCGTCTCTGCTCCCAAGCCATACCCTCGCCTCATTTCTTAAAAAAGCTCTATAAACATTTTACGCCGGGGAAAGCCAAATAGACCTTTTGTCATTGACAAGGCAGGTTGTTTTTTGTTATGCTGATAACGAAAGGGTTAGGAACTAAGCTCTCAAATTCGAACAAAAAAAGCAACAAAATACACGTCATCTCTTGATTGACCTGCAAGGATGTGGATTCAAAATGATGCATGAAATAATTAAACACTGATTTTCGCAGATTTTAACGGATTTTCGCTGTTGTTTGATAATGTGAGTAACTTAGGTGCTTTTATTTGGAGAAAAAACTAAAAATAATTCAATGCTTTTTATAGTAAAAAAAATCCGTGCTAATCCGTTTTTAATCCGCGTAAATCCGCGTCTAATTTTTTAAATGCTTTTCCAGTTTATCTGGGGTAGGGAGTAGGAAAAACAACTTATTTTCACTACGTACAGTGTTGAGTTATGAGTTATGAGTGTTGAGTTGTTGTAGCTTTGCTTACGCAAAGCGATATTGAAGCAAAGAACTTGTTTTTGCTTAACTTTACGTGTCAGTAAGTGACGGCAGAGAGAGGAGATATATGACGGAAAACATTTTACAAAATTTGCCTCATTGGATCGAAGTTGACCTGGACAAGCTGCTGGCTAATGCCCGGGAGGTGCGCCGCCATTTGCCAGACGCCTGTCAGTTGATGGCTGTGGTCAAAGCCGACGCTTATGGCTTGGGGGCGGTAATGGTAGCCCAAACCTTGGCCGAAGAATGCCAGGCGCTGGCTGTTACCACGCTGGAGGAAGGGATGGAATTGCGCCGCCACGGCCTTTCGCTTCCCATACTGGTATTTACCCCACCGGATAGTCAAACCGCCCCTCTTTATGCCCAACACCGGTTCCAAGTCACCATAGACAGCCCGGCGACCCTGGCGGCCCTTAAGGATTTTGATTTGGACTGCCATTTGAAAGTGGATACAGGGATGCATCGCCTGGGCTGCCTTCCGGAACTGGCCAGTCAACTGGTATCAGAAATTATAGCCAGCCCCGGCTTGCGCCTGGTTGGTATATATTCCCATTTGGCGGCGGCGGCCAAACCCAAATCAGCCGCCCGGCAAACCGCTGTTTTTCGTCAGCTTATTGAGGAATTGGCCCGTCAAGGCCAAAACTATGGCCAGGCCCATTTGGCTAATTCCGCAGCCCTTTTGCATTATCCCCCAGCTTATTTCGATCTGGTGCGGGTAGGCACAGCTCTTTACGGACAGGCTACCGGGGGCTTACCCGCAGGCTGGTCCCTGGCAGATACCTGGCAGGCCAAAGCCCGCCTCCTTGAGATACGTCAAGTACCCAAAGGCCAGCTGGTAGGCTATGGCGGAGACTTACGGGCCAAAAGGGATCTGCGATTGGGCATTGCCGCCATCGGCTATAGCGACGGCTTTACTGTGGAACCTCAAGCCAGACCCCAAGGATGGGCTTCACTTATCCGCCAAAGCGGCGAGACAGTAGCCCGGCTGCTTTTACATCATCCCAAACACTATGCCGCCTGGCAAGGCCAACGTCTTTACCCCGCCGGGCGGGTTTCCATGCAGCTGACAGCCTTCGATTTGGGCAATACCAATCTGCAAAAAGGCGATGTGCTGGACATTTCCCTGCGGCGCACCTGCGCCAGCTCCCGGATCAGCCGAATCTACCGCAAGGGTGGGGCTATTGTGGCTGTCCGGGATGAGCAAGGTGTTTACAGCACGCTTGAGGTTGAAGGAGGTTTTTGAAGTGTGGAGTGTGGAGAGTGGAGTGTGGAGTTGTTGTTAATACGTTATGCTGTTGTTTCCAATGAACTGACAAGAATAAACAAGATTATTGCCTTAAGTTAAGCTATAGCGTATGATTTTCAAGTAGTCAGAAGTCAGAATGTAGGGAGTTTTCTATTTGCGAAAACAAATGAAAAGATAGATAGGGATTTCTTTGGAAATTGTGTAGTTATTGTGAAACAGTTGCGGTCTAGGGGGACAACCCCCGCCCCTTCGGGGCACCCCCTTCGGAGAAGGGGGCTTTAGCTGGTTGCTTTATAGTGTATTTTGAGAATACATCTACTCTTTGCAGTCTTTTCTCTTATCTTAAAAACCAGGAGAAGATACGCCTGCCAGAGAAGGGTGAGGTTTTATGCCCCTTTTCCAGAACAATGTCAACAACTTAACAGAAGAAAGCTTGTTAATTCATAATTTATCACTTATCATTCATCATTTTTCATTATTCTTTGCGGGTATTATTTGGCTAAATTAAAAATATTGATTACTTCAATTGCTTGCTTAATTACATGGAAGCCGGGCCTTATTGGTTTGGCTTCTCTTTTTTTAAACAAGGAAGTTACTGAATATTGTCGAATATGCATAAAAGATAGTTTCAAGTTATATAAGTAATATTGCAGGGAGTGGCTCAAAACTCCTCTCAATAGGGACGATTCACAGCTCAACTGATTACAAGAACAATTTTTGCGCAGCAAAAACAACAAAAAACTCCACTCTCCACTCTTCACACTCCACTCTCCACACTCCACTCTTCACACTCCACACTCCACTCTCCACACTTAAAAAAACGGATCACCCGGGAGGTGAACCCCTTGCTCAAAGCTATTCTTATTGCCTTCTTCATAATGGCTTTACTGCTATGCGGCCACAGCCAGGATATTATCGAGCCTCCCATCGAGCTTTTGCCTCCGCAGTTGCCTTTTGATATCGTCAATTTAAAAATCTGCGCTGTGGGTGATTGCACTTTTGGCGGTGATTTCCGCTTTACTTATGAAAATTCTTTTTTTGCTATTCTAGACCAGGAAAATGGCGATCTTACCTATTTTTTTCGCAATGTAGCAGATATCCTGCAGGCAGCCGACCTGACCCTGGCTAATATGGAAGGTGTTTTGGGGACGGATGAATTTAGCCTGGCTGACAAAACGGAACAGGGTAACCAGGCCTTTTGGTTTTTAGCCCCGCCGGAATTTTCCAAAATTTTCCAATTTGGAGGCGTAGACGCTGTTACTTTAGCCAATAATCATAGCCTGGATTATGGGGAAGCTGCCTATCTTGACACTAAAGAGGCCCTGCGTCAGGCCGGGGTAACCCCTTATGGCTATGGAGAAGCGGTTGTCATGGAGCGGCAGGGCCTGCGTATTGGTCTTATCGGTCACAATTTGCTGGGCCCCTTGGAAGAGGGGGTCAATCTGCCTGCTTTGAAAAAAGAGGCTGCCGCTCAAATAGAATTGCTGCGTCAAACCTGCGATATGGTTATCATCCAGGTGCATTGGGGCGAAGAATATGCAGCTGAAGCTAATGAAGAGCAGCGGGATTTTGCTCATTTTCTGATTGATCAAGGCGCCGATCTGGTCTTGGGCCATCACCCGCATATCCTGCAAGAAGTAGAGTTTTATCAAGACCGTTATATTGTCTATAGTCTGGGCAATTTTGTTTTTGGCGGCAACAAACGGCCTTATGATATGCGTACCATGATCTTCAGTCAGACTTTCCGGGTAAATCGCGCAGATGGCCAAGTCCTGGTATCGGGCAAGCCCGATTTCCTGCCTTGCTATATTTCTTCTGCCGGGGATTTTAATAACTATCAGCCGACCCCGGTCCAAGGCCCGGAGCTCAATTGGATCTTGCCTGATCAGATATTGCTTCCGGATGAAAGGGATCCGCTGCCGTGGCCGGTGAACCCGGAGCGCTGCCGGGAACTGCTAAGCCAAGCCCTGGAGCTGAAAGACCTGCCCCTGGCCCAGATCTTGTTGAATAAATATCTGCCCCTGCTTCCTGCCAAAGCCCGGGATGATTTTTTAAATGAGTATCAAGGCTATCTCCATGTTCATGAGCCTAGACAATGGCGGGAAATGCTGGCGCCTTATCAGGAATTTGCTTCTTTCCCTTACCGCAAACTTTGGGGTTTTAGCAATGAGATCGTGATAGAGAAAAACAGGGATAGTGAAAACATGGATAATGGACCTATTTATCAGGATATCAGCCGAACCGGCCCGGAACCTATGGTTGACTTGGAGAAATATATTCCCGGAATCCGCAAAGATGTAAAATACGCTCAAATGGATAATTTTACCAGTCAAATAATCTATGATAATGACCGGATTTATCTACGCAAAGGCACGGCAGCCAAACTGAAAACAGCCGAAGAAAAGCTGAAAAGCCAGGGTCTGGGCCTCTTGATTTGGGATGCCTACCGCCCCCCGGCAGCCCAGTTCCGACTTTGGGAGGCCTATCCTGACGCCAATTTTGTGGCTGACCCCAATCAGGGCTTTTCCGATCATAGCCGCGGCAGCTGCGTAGATGTGACCCTGGTGGATAAAGAAGGCCAACAGCTGCCCATGCCCTCGGAATTTGATGCCTTCGGTGAAGAAGCCAGGGTAGGCTATACCGGAGCAACAGAAAAAGCCGCCGCCAATGCCGCTCTGTTGGCACAGGTGATGACGGAGGCCGGTTTTGAGATCTATAATAATGAATGGTGGCATTTTTCTGACAGCGAAAGCCAAAACTATGAACCGGTTGTGGATTTGATGGCTTTGTTGGAAGAACCTGAGTAGAGTGCGGAGCAGAGCTTATTGTTACGAAATTATAACTAAAAAGTCGTCTATGCAAAATATCTCTCTTGAAATGTTACTATTATATGACATTTGCTATTGACAATTGAATATAATAATAATATAATAGAGACTACGGGGGGGTGTTATTATGAATACTGTTTTGGGAGCTAGAATTAAGCGCTTGAGAGAGTTAAAAGGCTTAACTCAAGAGCAAGTTGCAGCTTTTATGCAATGCTCCAGGCAAAAATATGCGCGGCTTGAAAAAGGCTTAATAGATATTTCTTATTCAAGCATATCCACCATTGCTAAAATATTTGGAATTAAGACTGAAGAGATAACATCGGCGATCAATATTACTCACCAGGAAGATCCGCTTTTTAGGGATGGCATGCATACGGAAAATACAGATGGATTCGAGATTATTGATGCTATGCTTGATACTTTTTATGCTCATCGAAAATTGTATAATAGCGTTAGGCAGGTAGAAATAAATGAATAGCAGCAGACAACTTGTTATTGAGAAAAACGCAGAAAATGCTAGAAATGAATATAATGCCCCTGAATATGGATTTGCAGATATATTTGAGGCATCTGAAAAAATAGGGTATCGTACCATAAGGTATCCTATAGGCTCGGATGCTCTTTTGGGTTTTTCTTTAGTTAAAGACTCGGATAGAATTGTGTTTTCGAACTCATCCTCAATTTTATCACGGGAAATATTTACTATTGCACATGAAATTGGGCATCAGCGATTACATTTGTCCGAATCTGGTAAAACGCTAATTAAGGATGAGGATTTTTCTGAAAGGAATGAATCGGAGGTCGAAGCCAATTACTTTGCCGCTTGTCTCCTAATGCCAAGTGATAGGGTAAAAAAATTCATTAGATTTGAAATCGGGAACAAAAAGACAACGCCCTGGGATGGTCTAGACATAGCCAGGATTCAAACGGCTTTTAGTATAAGTTATGATATGGCTATAATAAGATTAAAAGCCATTGACATCCTTAATGAAGTTGCTTTTAAAAAACTTAGAATAGAAAAGCTTGAACAAAGCGCCACAAAATTTCTAAACGTTATAGGCGGTAATATTAACTTATGCAGACCAACTGAAGTTAAAAGAGTACCCGCCGAGTTCTTAAAATGGGTTATATCAAACTACAATGACAAGTTAATCCCGAAGAGCACCCTTCAAACAGCCTTAAGTTATGTAGATTTAAACGCAGATGATATAATTGACAATAATAATATGCCAGAAGAAGAAAAAACTCTTAATGACTTAATAAGGGAGATGGATTAATGGATGCCTCTCTTGATACAAATGTAATTATCCATCTTTATCAGGCCAGTTTTCAATCAATATTATTCGAGAGGTTTCAAAGACTATTTGTATATGAGTACATCAGAAGTCAAGAGGTGGCAAATAATGCCAATTTGGAAGTGATTGCTGCATTTGATGAGGATTTGAAGAATGGGAACTATGAACTAATTACCAATGACTACCTAAAAAGAATTGGTATGTATCCGGTTTTTCTCCAACAAGTTAAGGAACATCGAATCCTATTCGAAGGCGGCGACCTGGGTGAAGTCTATGCAATTTCACTGGCAAGAACTTTAGGCTGTATGTGCTTAGTAACCGACGATATAAAAGAACGGGGCCCTCATTATACCCTAATGAGAATTCCGGATTCTGACGTCATCCCACTTGCCTTTTATGAAATTATTTTTCTAGATTATCTACAAAGCAGAATAAGTGAAGGCGAACTAATAACGAGGTTTAACTCTATATGCGAATCATCTGGGCTGCAATTCAATCTTAAATCAAAACTTAAATTCTTTATAAAAAGGTTTTGGAACGATCCATATACTGATAGCGAAAAATCGTGGATGAACAGTTTTTGCAATTCAAATAGCATATCAGCATATATGCGAATGCATGCATTATTGAAATATATAAATGAAAAGGTACGCAAACCCTAATTAAAAGAAAAACGGCCCACAGCAGGCCGTCTTTTTATTATTTAAGTTTTCTCATTATCTTTGATTTTAATCATTGGTTCAGGCTGGGCGTTGTAGACTCTGGAGTGGGGTGGTACGCTGTGGGTTAGCCAGACATTACCGCCTATTACGCTGTGATGGCCGATCCGGGTTTCGCCGCCTAAAATAGTGGCTCCCGAATAAATTATTACCCCGTCTTCAATATCCGGGTGGCGTTTACCTCCCTTTACCGGATTGCCTTCGGCATCCAGATCAAAACTGAGGGCGCCCAAGGTTACTCCCTGATAGAGCTTTACCTGATTGCCAATAGTGGTGGTACCGCCGATCACAACCCCGGTGCCGTGGTCGATAAAAAAACTTTCGCCGATTTGAGCCCCGGGATGAATATCAATGCCGGTGTTTTGGTGGGCATATTCATTCATGATCCGGGGGATGAGGGGGACCTCCTGCCGATAAAGATGATGGGCTAAGCGATGGATCATAATGGCGGTGATAGAGGGATAGCTAAGCAGCACATCCTCCAGGCTGTCCGCCGCCGGATCCCCGGCATAGGCAGCCTGAATATCCTTGATCAGTAATTCCAAAATAGCAGGCAGAGAGGAAATAAAGCCGGTGGTAATTTCGCGGGCCTGCTTTTGCCTGTCTTCAGGTAATATATCCTGCAATAACTCATAAAGCTCATAAGCGACCCGGTTAAGGCAACGCCCGGCAGGCTGAGGGCTGTCTCCCTCCTCAAAAACCCCGGGAAAAAGCGAGCAACGCAGGCACTGAACAATTTGCAGCACCTTATTGCGCCCGGCAGGGCTGATAGCATGGGCAGGCAAATGCTGACAATTAATTGCAGCCAAACATTGGGAGAGGTTGGGGGTCTCTTTGTCTAGCCAAGTTTTAATGTTCATAGTTAGTTCTTCCTTGCTGTCTAGTTTAAAAGAGTGGAGTGTGGAGAGTGGAGAGTGGAGTTGTTTTGGGCTGTAGTTTCATTTGGGGTTACTTGAGTTTCTGAGGTTGAAGAGAGGAAGCTGTTGTTTTGGTGGTTGCTGACAGCATTTTTCGTATTTCTTCACAATCCTTTTTCATTGACAGGTATTCTTTTTCATTTAGATAGCCTGTTTCGTAAAGCAACTCCAGCCAATATATTGTTTCTGCACATTCTTTGAGCGCAATGTAGATTTTGTTTAGAAAATCCCGTTTACTTATTGCACATTCGCTTTCCGCTATATTAGCCCCGATACCTGTACCCGATCGTAATAATTGCTTTGATAAAACATATTCTCTTTTATCATCACACAAATATTTATACAAATTGACAATCCTAACAGCAAACTTTTTGCTCTTAACCTTAACGGTTTTCTCTT
>WRHF01000109.1 GCA_009783415.1 Clostridiales bacterium | reverse complement strand
TTCAAGGTTTTCCCGCGCCGCCTGGCGGCAAAAAGACCGGCGCAGTGATGGAAAATGTTTTCGTTCTTGGGTATAACAGCTGTGCAATAAAAAAGCAAAATGGAGGTTGTCAAATGGTTGATCTTAAAGGTAAAGGCGCTATGATTACCGGCGGAGCAAGTGGTTTGGGTCTTGCTGCTGCTAAGGAGTTTATCGCCTGCGGGGCTCAAGTGCTTATCGCTGACTACAATCCCAAAGTTGGGGAAATCGCCGCAGAAATCGGCGCGATCGGTGTTATCTGCGATGTTTCTAAAGAAGAAGATGTAAAGAAGGCAATGGATAAAACAGTGGCTGAGTTTGGCCATATCGACATTGCTGTGGCTTCCGCAGGGGTAGGAGGAGCGATGAACGATCTCGCAAACGAGACGCTTGATAACTGGAACCTGGTCAACGGCATTGATTATACCGGAGTCATGCTTACTGACAAATATGCTATCGGGCACATGATCAAACAAGGCAGGGGCGGTTCTGTTATCAATATTGCTTCCATGTTCGGTATGGTGGGCGTTCCCAATAATATCGCTTATTCCGGTTCCAAAGGCGGCGTGGTCAATATGACCCGCGCGGCCGGCGCTTATTATGCTCCTCAAGGGATCCGCGTTAACGCCATTTGCCCAGGGGTTATCATTACCCCCCTTATTTCTGAAGAAGCACAGGAACAATATCGCGATCTGCACCCGGCGCGCAGACTCGGCGCGGTTGAAGAGGTCGCGAAACTGATCGCTTTTATTGCCAGCGATGAATCACCTTTTATTACAGGAGCTATCATACCCATCGACGGCGGTTATACTGCTGTATAATTTCCAGGCAATGCTTTTCCTGTTCCAATATTTTTCCATTCCGGCTATAAATAATGCTGTCGGTTTTCATCGGCAGCATTTTGCTTTGCCGGGGGTGTTTCATCGGGATAAACCTGATTATCCGCTATTTATCCTCTGCGTCAAGATTAAACCCTGTGTGCAGGGCCAACACTGCATCATTAACTCTAGTCTCATCAATTACGCAAGAAATTTTTATTTCCGAAGTCGTGATCATATCAATATCAATGCCTTGTTCCAGTAAAATTTGGAACATGCCGGCGGCTACACCCGGATTGGTGATCATACCCGCGCCTACAATAGAAACTTTGGCCAGGGTATCCACGATTTCAAAACCGCCCAAGCCCATTTCCTCCATCAGGTTTTTCAGCAATTTCTCCACCTTTTGTTTATCATCCCGGCCGGTGGTGAAGGAAATATCCTGTTTGCCGTTGCGGTTGCTGCTGCGGCTGATCATATCCAAATTGATATTCTCTGCCGCCAGCAGTAAAAAAATCCTGGCTAAATCCCGGGAGTTATCCTCGGCATCAAAAATCGTGGTTTTTAATATATTCAAATCGTGGGCAATGCCGCAAACCAGCAGCTCTTTTTCCATTTCTCTCGGCACTTTTGCTACCTCCTTGACAATGGTGCCCCGGCTGGATTTAAAGCTGGAACGCACATGCAGGGGCATATTATATTGCTTTGCCACCTCCACGCTGCGAGGCTGCAAAACCTGAGCCCCCATAGCCGCCATTTCCAGCATTTCATCATAGGAAATCTCCGGGATTTTCCAAGCTTTTTTGACGATCCGGGGATCGGCAGTATACACGCCCTCCACATCGGTGAATATCTCACACAGCTCCGCTTCCAGGGCCACAGCCAAAGCCACGGCGCTGGTATCGGAACCGCCCCGGCCCAGGGTGTTGATATTGCCGGCCTCGTCAATACCCTGAAAGCCGGCAACAATAACTATATTGTCTGTGTCCAGCTCTTTGATGATGCGCCGGCAGTCGATATGAGTGATTTTTGCCCGGGAATAGAGACCGTCGGTGCAAACCCCGGCTTGGGCTCCGGTGAGAGAAACTGCCCGGCGGCCAAGATGGAGCAGGGCCATGGCCAGCAAAGCAATGGACTGCTGTTCCCCGGTGGCAAGCAGCATGTCCATTTCCCTTTGGGGTAAGGCAGGGTTGATCTGACGGGCCAAAGCAATCAAATCATCGGTGCTATCGCCCATGGCGGAAACCACCGCCACCACCTGATGACCGGCCTCTGCCATCCGGGCCACCCGGCTGGCTACCCTGGCTATGCACCCGGCATCAGCCACAGAACTGCCTCCGAATTTCTGAACAACAATACTCATACGACCTCCGAAAGAGCCTGCTTTTTACTATTGTTAAGTGTTAATTGTTTGGCTCGTGGAATCAAGTTCGCTATAGTTAGGAGTTAGGAGTGAGGAGTTAGGAGTTTTGGAAAGAAAAAGCATAGCTTTTTCTTTATTATTTTATGAAAATCTTTTCTAAATAAATGAAACGCGGAACGTTTCTCCAACAACTCCTAACTCCTAACTCCTAACTCCTAACTCCTAACTTATTCAAAAGACATATAGTAGCTTACGGACTCGTTTCGTAAATAAAAAACAAGAATTTCGTTCAATAATTTTCGCGAAGCGAAAAGTTACCCTCATTCTGATTTCTGAATACTGAATCCTGAATACTTGCGGGCAAAGCCCGCCTTAGGGCTAAAAAAGAATAAAAATCTAACTAAAATTTCGTAAGATAGTTATCAATCTCCCACTGGCTGATGCTGGTGCGGTACTCTTCCCATTCCAGGTTTTTGGCGGCAATGAAACGATCCAGGATATGTTCGCCCAAAAAATCGCAGATCAGGCGGTTTTTTTTCAGTTCCCGGAGAGCCTCGTTGAGGTTGGCGGGAAGGGTTTCTATATCCTTGGCTGCCATTTCTGCCTCTCTCATATGGAAAATATTTCCTTCTATTGGCGGCGGCGGCGTCATTTTATTCTTGATGCCATCCAGACCTGCTTTAAGCACTACGGCAAAGGCCAGATAGGGGTTGCAGGACGGATCCGGAGAGCGCAATTCCATTCGGCTGGAAATTCCCCGCTTGGCCGGGATCCGTACCAAAGGCGAGCGGTTCTTTTGGGCCCAGGCAATATAAACCGGGGCTTCGTAGCCGGATATCAGACGTTTATAGGAGTTGACTGTAGGGTTGACAATGGCAGTCAAAGCTTTGATATGATGGATCAAACCCCCCAAATAATGATAGGCAGTAGAGCTAAGCTGATTTTCACCGTCGGGATCAAAAAAAGCGTTTTTGTCCTTAGTAAAAAGGGATTGATTGATATGCATACCGCTGCCGGCTACCCCAAAGAGAGGTTTGGGCATAAAAGTGGCATGGAGGCCATGGTTTTGGGCGATCACCCGCACCACATACTTAAAAGTTTGCACCTTGTCGGCAGCAGCAAGGGCGCCGGCATATTTGAAATCGATCTCATGCTGACCGGGGGCGCTTTCATGATGGGAAGCCTCCACCTCAAAACCCATTTCTTCCAGGGCCAAAATAATATCCCGCCTGGCCCGCTCCCCGCCGTCTACCGGGGTCAGATCAAAATAGCTGGCGCTGTCATTGGTATGGAGGGTGGGCTTGCCGTCCGGGCCGGTTTGGAAGAGGAAAAATTCCGCCTCCGGGCCCACATTCATAGAATAGCCCATTTCATCTGCTTCTGCCAAAGCTTTATGCAAAATGTAGCGGGGATCCCCTTCAAAGGGAGTCCGGTCTGCTTTGAGAACATCGCAAATCAGCCTGGCGGTACGGGTCTCCTTGCCCATCCAAGGTAAAATTGCCCAGGTAGAAAGATCCGGCTGCAAATACATATCGCTTTCTTCAATGCGGACAAAACCGTCGATCGAGGAACCATCAAACATCAAATCCCCTGCCAGAGCCTTTTCCAGCTGGCTGGTTGTAGTAGCAACATTTTTCAGTACTCCAAAAATATCGGTAAACTGTAATCGGATAAAGCGGACATTATTTTCCTTGGCGGAATTCAGTATCTCTTCTTTAGTATACACAGGCCACCTCCCCTTATTTATCTTAATATAAATATTCCCCATATTTTCTCCGCGTGTCTACTTTATTCCTTTTTCCTGCCGGAAATATTTACAAATCAAAGCAAAAGAGGCGGAAACCCGCCTCTTTTTGCTATGCTGCCCTAATCCGGACAAGCCGGAGTGTTGAGTGTTGAGTGTTTTCGTTCTCGGGAGTAAGTGCCTAAAGGGGATATTATTATTTTGGCAGCCAGCGGGCTGAAAGGGTGATATTGCCGATAATGGGAGTATTGAAATCATAGGGGGTGGAGCTGCTCCCCAGATACCAACCATCGAAAATGAAGCCGGTTCTGGTAGGATTAGTCGGCTTCTTGACCAGACTGCCGTGGTTGACCTTGGCGGCGGCTTTAGCGGTGCCGCCGGCAGAATCGAAGGTGACGGTATAAACATTGACCGTCCATTTAGCTTTTAAGGTAAAGCTTGTGGTAACAGCCGAAGCAAAATTATAAGTCGTCGTACCCTTCAACCAACCGGCAAAGGTATAGCCTGCCCTTACCGGGTCGGCGGGTTTGGGAACCTGTTGACCGTAATTTACTATGACAGGAGCTACGCCGGAGCCGCCGGCGGAATCAAAGATGATTTCGCAAGTTATTTGGCCCCACCTCGCCGTCAGGGTAATATTACCGGTAACAGGGGTATCAAAGTCATAAGGCGTACTCCCCAGGTACCAGCCGTTAAAAACAAATCCGGTTCTGGTAGGAGCAGTTGGCCTGGCAACCTTATTACCATAGCTGACCTTGGCTGCAGCTTTGGCAGTACCGCCTTGAGAATCAAAGGTAACAGTGCAAACGGTGGCCGTCCACTTAGCCTTTAGAGTAAAGCTTGTGGTAACTGAGCTGGCGAAGTTATAAGTTGTGGTACCTTTAAGCCAACCGCCAAAGGTATACCCTGTCCTTACCGGGTCGGCAGGTTTAGGAACCTGTTGGCCGTAATTTACCGTGACAGGAGCTACGCCGGAACCGCCGGCGGAATCAAAGATGATTTCGCAAGTGATTTGGCCCCATCTCGCTGTCAGAGTAATATTGCCGGTAACAGGGGCATTGAAGTCATATGGCAGATTCCCCAGGTACCAGCCGTTGAAAACAAACCCGGTTCTGGTAGGAGCAGTCGGCCTGGCAACCTTATTACCATAGTTGACTTTCGCTGCAGCTTTTGCTGTACCGCCTTGAGAATCGAAGGTGACAACACAAACTGTAACTGTCCATTTAGCTTTCAGGGTAAAGCTGGAAGTGACAGCATTGGCAAAATTGTAAGTTGTGGTACCTTTCAGCCAGCCGCTAAAAGTATAGCCCTCCCTTACCGGATCGGCCGGCTTGGGAACCTGTTGACCGTGATTAACCGTGACAGGGGC
Organism: Clostridiales bacterium; assembly: GCA_009783415.1. Classification (GTDB taxonomy): domain Bacteria; phylum Bacillota; class Dehalobacteriia; order UBA4068; family UBA4068; genus WRHF01. The sequence goes on along the minus strand of WRHF01000109.1, from coordinate 5,691 downwards.
TACACTGGAACCGCCGGCAGAATCGAAGATGATATCGTAAGTGATTTGATTCCAGCGGGCATCCAGCACGGTATTACCGGAAACAGGTTTATTAAAATCATAAAGGGTGTTACCCTGATACCAGCCGCCGAAGGTAAATCCTGTCCGGGTAATCGTCTTGGGGGGAGTAAAGTCAGGACCTTTTAATGCCGTGATATCATAACTGTTTGCGTATTGCGGCTTGATTTGAGTGGCAGGAGAAGGCGTTCCTCCGTTAGGATTAAAAGAGAGGCTGAGAAGGCGGCTGTACAAGCCATAACAGGTTATATCACTGCTGATAGTATAAAGAGTGCCTGCCTTATGCGTGGCGGCGGCATTGGCGGCGGTTCCCGTACTCCAGCCTTTTGCCTCCCATGTCCAACCATTATTACTATATATATATTGGGAGGGAGCCATAATCTGCCCATTGGTAGCTTTGTTATAAATTGTGGCTTTGGCGATATGGGTATATTTGGCGGCCCCGTTATAATCAATGAAGGTACCGGTCAAATCTTTTTTATAAATTGCGTATAAAGTCAGATTCGCAGTACCCATAACCAAGGAAGTAAGACGGGTAGTAGCATTTTTATCGGTATTCCAACCCACAAATTCCCAGCCGGCCTTTGTGGCAACCGGAGTCAAATCAACCCCTGTTCCGGAGGCAACCACAGCTGTAGCAATGGTGGCGGAAGTTCCTCCGTTTTCTTTAAAGTTATATGTAACCGTATAGGTTGTTCCGGTACTCCAGGTCGCATACATGGTAGTGTTCGCGGAAATGGTGATGGAGCTGCCGGCAGCATATCTAGTTCCGCCGGCGCTGCCTTGGGCCCAGCCGGAAAATGTATAGCCGGACCGGGCAATCGCTGCCGCTAAGGTAAAACCGGGATTAACGAATGTTGAAATGGCATAACTGTTCGCATATTGCGCCCCGGTTTGATTGGGCGGGGTACTTGATCCCCCGTTAGGATTATAAGAGAGGGTGAGGCTGCGGTTATACAGACCGTACAAGGTAGTATCCGCAGAAATGGTATAGTTTGTATTAGAGGCAACCGTAACGGCAGCATTGGCTGCGGTACTTGTGCTCCAACCCCTTGCCGTCCAACCGGTATATGTATACTGAGATGGGGTTATGATACTTCCGCTGTTAGCATTGTTATAAATAGTTACTTGGACGGTGCGGGTAGATTTGGCAGTACCGTTATAGTCAATAAAGGTACCGGTCAAGGTCTTTTTGTAAATAGCGTACAAGGTAACATTCGATGTACCCATGACCAGAGAAGTAAGGCCCGCAGTCGCATTTTGGCTGGTATTCCAGCCTACAAAAGTCCAACCGGACTTTGTGGCCGTGGGAGTCAGGTCGATCGCCGCCCCCTGGGCAAGCGTTGCCGTGGTTTTGGTGGCGGAGGTTCCCCCGTTCGCACTGTAATTATAAGTAACAGTATTACCGGTAACGGTATTATTGAGTTTTACATCAAAAGAGATGGTGCTCCCGACAGCAGACACATTAGAAATGATATAGTTGGTATTTGTTCCGTCATACAAGCAGATCATCCTGTCATAACCCTTGGCAATAACATCATTGCCATAACTTGTTCTGCCTGCATTGGCTGATAATGAAGCGATCTGAAAAAGCCCTCCTCCTTGGTTTAGAGCTGATTCATAGGAGCGGTAAACATATACTTCATCATTAGTACCGCCTGTTCTGTTGTCATTACCAGAAAAAGCGGTATTTATCCTGGTTATTGTCAGGCCGCCGGCATAATTGGTATAGTCTACTCCCGGAGCAAATAGGGTATCATATCCCGAAGGGTTATTACTGCTTCTGAATTCCAGCAAAATGAATTGATTAGGGTTGGAAGTTGCAATGGCATAGGCAGTCGTTCCGCTTGTGCTGCCAATTGGTGACAGGGTATAGCGGCCGTTTGCCGTGATTTCTGTCAGCGGCTTGCCCCAACCGGTATACCTTAGACGCATATGGGAATTAGGAAATTGAGGATTGGGGGCATTATCTGACATAATATCCCATCCGCCTACCGGATTTCCATTATTAGTATACCTATATAGATCCGGCAAACCGAAAGTATGTAAAGATTCATGGCAAATTGTGCTTACATCTGATGAGCCGGTAGCCGGAAAGGTATAGTCATATAGAGTAAAACTATACTCATAAACCTGCTTTCCGTTAAGTCTGGTATTTGAAGTATATAAAGCCCATTTATGAGGCCAAAGCAGGCTGGACCAACCGTCAACATTACCACTTATAATAAATGAAATGCTGTCTATAATGCCATCGCCGTCAATATCAAGGTTTTTCCCGGCTAATAAAGCGCTGCCGTTAATGGCGTTGACCGCATTTTGTAATAAAGTATGCTCCCGCATGGTACGGTCGGCGCCCTCATTACCTCCCTGATAACCCTGAGGATTAGTAGCCGCATGATAAGGCTGATAATATTTCCTGGGCTGACTGTCCCGATACATCAGCAGCGTATTTCCGTTTAGGCCCACAAGAGTTGAATTAAGCGAAAACACACCTTCCGATATGGTTTTCATGTAATGATTTAATGATAAGGTAGGTCCATTGTAAACAGCCTCGATTTTATTTTTTGCAGTAGAAGAAATTGTTTGGTTTTCATCGGAAAAGCAAATCATCACAACTATATTTTCCATGGCGCCCTTTACCATCGGACCGGTTACGCCTATACCTGCAAGAGATTCCGGTGATGGAGTCTGAAACGGAGAATCCTTCGGATCCGGAAATTCACTGATCAAATCCGGGTTAAGGGAAAAGTCTATATCCTCTAATCTTAAGCCATCAACTTTGGCTGTTAGGCTGGAATAGATCTCCTCTTCCAAATCATAATAATCATCATCGTCTAAATCATCGTCCAAATCATCGTAATATTTGAGATCAAAATCATAGTAATAGCCGCCATCCGTGGCAATCTGATCAGATGCTATGATCTTCCCCTGATCATCCAATCGGGCATAGGTATAATAGCCTGTTTCCGGATCCTGGATAATGATATTACCGCCAAAGTCATGTAAATAGTTAAAGAACTCGTCGCCGCTGGCCAGACATTTTAGGATCCCGCCATCCGGCTGGGTTACCGATACCGGTACGTTTTTTAAGGGAGCGGCACAGATAGCAGATGAAAAAGCCAGCAATAAAACCGTAATGATGAGTAATTGGAAAGCCAGATAAATAGATGATTTTTTTGACATGTCAATCCCCTCCTTAAACAAAAATTAATTTTCTCCTGACAAAAAAAGGCTACTTTCCTTTTTTTATGATATAATAATACAATTTTTGCTAATTGTCAATAATATATGGCAGAAAAAACGCCAATTATTATTAAGATATTATTAAATTTTTACTTTGATAACTCTGATCTTTATTTCAGAAGTAAAAAAGAAGGAGTTGGCGCAAAATAGTTTTTGCGCTAACTCCTTTGAATAAGCTTCCAGTCCCGGTATCGGCTTGTTTTTAATCAGGCTTTTGGGCTATAAAATCATGCGAAGATAATAAAAGGCCGAAACCCGGCATTTGGGGGAGATCGGCGTAAGTTTTGGGGTCAGTTTCAGGGCCCGGATCGGGATCGCCTCCTGCCCGGTTGCTTGTGATAATAACGCTGCGGCTGGCAGGCTGCCAATCTACCAGACAGCCCAGACTGGCGGCTATAAAGCGCAGGGGTACCATCGTGCGGCCGTCAATAATCATGGCAGGCACATCCAAAGTAATGTTGGTACGGGTTTCTTCAAGCTTATCAAAAAGGGAAGCCTCTGTATCATCGATTTTCAGTAACATCCTAATACTGTCATTACTGGCCACAACCGCCCTTTCCTTGGGCTCCCAATCGATTTTGCAACCCAGGGCCTCAAAAACCACCCGCATCGGGGCCAGGGTGCGGCTTTGTTCAATAATCGGAGGCACATCGCTTTGAAGTTCTTTTCCATCCAAAAAAATCTTAATATCATCAGCGTCATCAGAAGTGGCCAGCGCCGGGTTAGCCCAGACAAACAGAATCAGGATAAGTCCCAAAAGAATCACGAACGATTTCTTCATATACTATCACCTCTTCCTCAAATTATACCCGAGAACGAAAACATTTTCTATTAATCCGCCGAGGATTTTTGTCGTCAGGTGGTGCGGGAAAACCGCAGGAATGCTTGTTGCCTTTCAAGGTTTTCCCGCACCGCCTGGCGGCAAAAAGACCGGCGCAGTGATGGAAAATGTTTTCGTTCTTGGGTATATACCTCATTTCTCTTATTATTAAAACCCTATTATTCACTCTTTCCGGGTTTTCCTATTCCCTGATTTCGTTGTCCGGATTTGCTTCTTCCGGAGTTTCCTCTTCCGGATCATCTGTTTCCAGGCCATCTTCATCTAATTCGACTTCCACCGGCTCCGGGTTTTCTATGGTCACGGTTTGGCTTTGGCTGTCCCAATCAACCTTGCAGCCTAAAGTTTCTGCAATAAAGCGCAAAGGCACCAAAGTACGGCCATTGACGATCTTGGGCGCTACATCCAAGGGTATAATTTGGAATGGGATCAGGCTGCTTAAATCCTGGACAAAACTTGAGTTTGCAATTTTCTCCAAGTAGGGGGCCAACCCCGGAAACTTATCAATGACCTGAAGGGTCAGATCATAAATGGTCGCCAGCGGTTTATTGACGATAAGACTGATCCTGCGCGCCCGCTGAGAGCTAAGGAGATTGTTTTTGTCCAGCTTGGGCCACATTTCCGCCAAAACCTCCTGCTTATCTTCGATCCATTGGACATCGCAGCCCAAGGCTTCGAAAATTGCCCGCATGGGCAAGAGAGTCCGGCCATTTTCCAAAATGGGCGCCACATCTACTTCCAATTCTTCATTATCCAGAATGATTTTGATTTCATCATCAGCCAAGGCAGTACTGCCCAACACTAGCAGGGCAATTAGCAAAAAAGCAAAAATCGGCATTAATTTTTTCATAGTTTCCACTCCTTTTTTATTATCTGCTTAAAATAATAACACTTTTTTGTAGAAAATACAAGTTTTTTTTAGATAAATGAGGAAAAACAAACTTTTAACCAGTTAATAGCCCTGACTAATTACTCTTAATACTTGAAATTTTCGACAAAGTATGGTATTATATGCCATAGTGAATATAAATAAATAAAGGAGAATCGAAACAATGTCCCGGTTAAAATTAGGGAAAAAAATCCTGATCATCACAGCAGCCGGCATTGCTTTTTTAATTGGCAGCTTTTTTGTCTGGTCTAGTATCCATAACACCGGGATTTACATAGGTCTGCCTCAGTTGGAAAATCATTGGGATGAAAATACCCGGCTCTTGGTATTTGCCCCCCACTGTGATGATGAGACGATCGGCTCTGCCTTTTTGATCCAAGAGGTGCTGGCCGCCCGGGGAACTGTCAAAATAGTTCTGTTCACCAATGGAGAGGCTTTTACCTACGATTCTGAAAATACGGCCAATAATAATCTTGAGGCCAAAGATTATATCAGTCTTGGTTATAAAAGGCAGGAGGAAACCAAAGCAGCCATGAGCCTTCTGGGAGCGAAAGAAGAGGATATTATCTTTTTGGGCTATCCGGATGGCAGCCTCAAGCGGCTATGGCAAAACAACTGGAACGAGGATAATCCCTACACCTCTCTCACTCTCGGTGTGCCGTTT
>WRHF01000108.1 GCA_009783415.1 Clostridiales bacterium | reverse complement strand
CGAGAGGTAAGGTATATTTTGTGACTTTTTTTGTTCGAATTTGAGAGCTTAGTTCCTAACTCCCTACGACGCTTGTTCAAACTGACTATTATAAAGCTCCGCATAGAATCCACCTTTTTCTAATAGCTCCGCGTGGCTGCCGCTTTCGATGATGTCGCCGTCCTTCATTACTAAAATCAGGTCGGCGTTTTTGATGGTGGATAAGCGGTGGGCGATGACGAATGAGGTTCTGCCTTGGGTCAGTTTATCCATGGCTTCCTGAACCAGGCGTTCGGTGCGGGTATCTACTGAGCTTGTGGCTTCGTCCAGGATCAGGAGGGGAGCGTTTTGGATCATAGCCCTGGCTATGGTGACCAGCTGCTTTTGCCCCGCCGACAGACTTGCTTTATCATTCAGCACAGTATCATAGCCCTCCGGTAGCGTTCTGATGAAGTGATGCAGTCCCACCGCTTTGCAGGCCGCTTCTACTTCTTTGTCTGTAACGCCTTGTTGGCTATAAACAATATTTTCTTTGATTGTCCCCTCAAACAGCCAGGTATCCTGTAATACCATGCAGAATTGCTCATGCACATTTTCCCGGGGGACCTGATCTGTGGGGATGCCGTCCAAAAGGATTTGCCCGCCGTCTAATTCATAGAAACGCATCAGCAGGTTCACCATGGTCGTTTTTCCGGCGCCGGTAGGCCCTACTATGGCGATTTTTTGTCCGGATCTTACAGCAGCCGAAAAGTCGTTGATGATGATTTTATCTTTATCATAGCCAAAACGGACATTTTTGAACTCCACAGAGCCTTTGATATTATCAAGAGTTTTGACTTTATTGCTTTCATTTTCCATTTCTTCCTCGCCAAAGAATTCAAAAACGCGTTCGCTGGCGGCGGCTGTCCGCTGTAAATGCTGCATGGATTGAGCAATTTGTGATAAAGGTTGGGTAAAGAAGCGGATGTAGATCATAAAAGCAACGATCACCCCAAAGCTTATTGTCCCTTTCATAGCCAGGGTAGCGCCGACGACGCAGACTGCCACATAGCCGAAGTTGCCGATGAAATTCATGATCGGCATCATCAGTCCCGACATGAACTGCGATTTCCAGCCGCTGTCAAAAAGTGTTTCATTGATTTCCTCAAATCTCTTTTTGGCCTTCCTGCCGCCGTTATAGGCTTTGACGATATTGTGGCCGGAATAGATTTCCTCGATATGCCCGTTGATATCACCAAGACCTTGCTGTTGGGTATTAAAGTACTTTTGCGATTTGGTCATGATCAGGGTCATCAAGGCGAAGCCTATCAGCGAGGAACCAACAGCCACAAGGGCCAGGACCCAGCTATTATAGAACATCATTATCAAAGCGCCGGCAAACATAGTGATAGAACGTACAAGCATATCAAGGCTTTGATTCATGCTATGGCCAATCGCATCCACGTCATTGGTCACCCGGCTGATCACATCGCCGACACTTGTTTTATCAAAATAGCTGAGCGGCAGTTTGTTGATTTTAGTGGAAATGCCTGCTCTCATGCTCTTGGAGATCTTCGCAGCCACAGTTGCCATAATATAATTTTCAATGAAGCTGAGTATTGCCGCTCCGGCGTAGAAACAAACCAGGAATACCCCGATCCGGGTTATGGCGGCAAAGTCAATTTCAACACCCGGTTTCAGTCCTGCAAGTATTTCGTTGGTCAGGTGTTTGAGCCAATCAGGACCGATAATTGTCAGAACCGTCCCTAAGGCGGCGATGACGAGCGCTGTTAAGATGGCAGCCAGATACTTTTGGCAGAAACGAATCAATTTGAGCCATGTTCCTTTGAAATCCTTGGCCTTTTCGCCGCTGCCCATATTCCTGCCGGGGCCTCTCATCCCGGGACCTCTCATGCCGGGCCCCCTCGTAGCGGGGCCTCTTGTGTTGCCGGGTTCTCTTTGCCCGCTTCTTTCTTTATTCCCACTCATGATACCAGCTCCTTCTCACTTAATTGTGACATGGCGATTTCTTTATATACAACACAACTGGCAAGCAGTTCCTGATGAGTTCCGATCCCTGCGACCTTGCCTTCGTCAAGTACGATTATTTGATCGGCATCCATGATCGTACCGATCCTTTGGGCGACGATCAGGCTGGTAACCCCCGCGGTTTCCTTTTTCAGGACACTGCGGAGCATCCGGTCGGTCTTATAATCCAGAGCCGAAAAGCTGTCGTCAAAAATATAAATTTCAGGTTTGCAGCAGACGGCGCGGGCTATGGCCAGCCTTTGTTTTTGCCCGCCCGATATATTGGTTCCGCCTTGAGCGATTGCGGCGTTATAGCCGTCCTCCATTTCTTCGACAAAGTCAGAGCCCTGAGCGATCTGTACGGCTTTTCTGATATCGTCCTCACTATATTCATCCCGGCCGTTTTCCCCGAAGGCGACATTGGAAGCTACCGTACCTTTGAAGAGAACCGCTTTTTGCGGGACATAGCCGATTTTATTCAAGAGGGATTCCAGCTTATAATCTTTGACATTGACGCCATCCACCAGTATTTCGCCTGCCGTCGCGTCAAAAAAGCGGGGAATAAGGTTGACTAAAGTAGACTTGCCGCTGCCGGTGGAGCCGATGAAAGCAACGGTTTCTCCTTTTTTGGCCGTGAAACTGATATCACTGAGAACAGGCTCGGCGGCATCGGGGTACCTAAAACCGACATGGCGGAAAATGATTTCCCCGGCGATGCCGGGTTTGCCTTCGGATAGAGTACCTTCTTTGATCTGGGGCTCGGTATCCAGCACCTCATTGATCCGTTTGGCGGAGACGCCGGCGCGGGGCAGCATAACAAACATCATGCTCAACATCATAAAGGACATGATGACCTGCATGGCATACTGGGAAAAGACGACCATGTTGGAAAATAATCCCAATTTGTCAGTCATAGCCGCTGCATCGATCAGATAGGCCCCGATCCAATAAATCGCCAGCGAGAGCCCGCTCATTACTATTGACATGACCGGCATCATAAAAACCATAGCGCGGCTGGTAAAGAGCTGGGCAGCTGTCAGTTCCTCGTTGGCGGTTTCAAATTTATCTTCCTGATAGCTTTCGGCATTATAGGCTCGGACGACGCGCAAGCCGGTGAGATTTTCCCTGGTCACCCGGGTAATATTATCGGTAAGGATCTGCATCATTCTGAATTTCGGCAGCACAAAGACCATAAGTAAGGAAACCATAAGCAGCACGATCAAAACCCCCACCCCGGTCACAAGTGTCCATTCATACCCTTTACCGGCGATTTTGGTTATAGCCCACACAGCCATGATCGGCGCCTTGATCACAAGCTGCAGCCCCATTGTGATAAGCAGCTGGATCTGGGTGATGTCATTAGTGGAGCGTGTTATCAGGCTGGAGGTGGAAAAACGGTTGATCTCCTCCATGGAAAATGAATCTATTTTATTAAACAGCTTACTGCGAAGCCGCTGTGAAAAGGTAGCGGCGATCCGGGCTGCAAAGAAACCGACGATTATCGCCGAAGCAAGGCTGCCGATAGCGCAGAGGAGCATATAGCCTCCGTTAAGCCAAATATCCCTCATTTCGCTGCCCTCTGTTTGGGTCAGCCGGGTTATTTGGGCCATATAGTCGGGTAATTTTAAATCAAGCCAGACCTGAGCAACAATAAAAATCAGGCTGAAAAGAGCCTGCCGCCATTCTTTCGCTGTTAGATACTTGAAAATTTTGAGCATAAATAACCTCCTGAAAAATTTACAATTCACAATTAGCAATTCACAATTTCTAGCCGCTAGCCACTTCCACCATCACAATTGGCTAGTTCCGCCATCTTGCGGGTTATTCGGATATACTCCTTTGCATCTTCCTCGCCTAATTGCCTTAACATTTTTTCGATTGTTTCAGTCAGCTGGCGCCGGTATTCATTTTCCTGCTCCCGGCCTTTATCCGTAAGTGTCACCAGGATCCGCCGCCGGTCGCTTGGGTCGATTTGACGGGTGATGTATCCCTTGTTTTCCAAGCTGTTCAGGGTAGCCGCGATCCGCGCCCCGCTTATCCCCATGGCCTCGCTGATTTCACTCGGGATTATCTTATCCCCGCTCTTTGCTATATGATGCAGGGCAAAGGCTTCGCCGTGCATAGATTCATTGATCTTTTGCTGTGGTTTGAATCTGCGGAACAAGTGCATTTGCTGTAAAAACTCATCAACCAGCTTTGAGTAGTTCATGATCTCACCCCTTTTTGATATAGCATAACAGCGTTAATAATATAACATAGTTAATTATTCATGTCAAGAGTTATTTTTGCTGATTGCATTTTTTTTGCAAATGTTGTAAAATTAGGGGAGACTGGCTTATTCTTGCAATAAAAAAAGCAGGCTATAACAACTTATGTAGTATAAATAAACAGTCTTCAACTGCAAGTATCAAGTATCTAGAACTGGGAGGTTTTCGTTCCGTAAAAGCAATTGAAGTAAAAGCCATCAATTTATCAAATCAAACGTTTCGCGGAGCGAAACTACAATACCTGTTACTTATTACCTGTTACTTATTACCTGTTACTTATTACCTGTTACTTATTACTTGCTCAATAGGCTCCACAACAAAAATCCCCGTTTTTTATTTACCTAAATTACCCATAAGTGACTAAGGAGAACCTATGCAGATCCTGGTTGATGCCGATGCTTGCCCGGTGAAAAAAATCATTGTTTATCTGGCGAAGCAAAAAAATATACCTGTCACCATGCTGATCGATACATCCCATGAATTGTATGACGGCTACAGCAAAATCATTACGGTGGACAAACAAGCCGACAGTGTGGATTATGCCCTGATGGCCCTTTTGTCCCGTGAGGATATTGTGGTGACCCAGGATTATGGCCTGGCTGCCATGGTGATTGGCAAGGGCGCCAGGGCAATAAATCAAAACGGCCTGGTTTTCACAGACGCAAATATGGACAAGCTGCTGATGGAACGGCATATCGGCCAAAAAATACGCCGGGGCGGCGGCAGAACCAAAGGCCCGGCCAAAAGGACAAAAGACAACGACGCCCGGTTTGAAGAGGCATTTGAGAGATTGTTGGCAGGGCCCAGCGGTTAAAATTAATACAGGGAGGTTGAGTATCAAAATGATCCTCAACCAAAGTTTGATTACAAATTACGAATTACGAATTGATTAAAGGGAGGGCAATTATCATGCAAAGATCCATCTGGTCAAAACCACTTAGTCTTATCCTTATGGCTGCGATGATTCTGGGTATGCTGCTGATAACAAATTTTTCCCCAGCAAATGCAGGATACGGTAGTAATGGCAAATTCCTGGCGCCTATTGAGGCCCCTGATCCCAATGCAATTCAGATTTTCGATGCTCAGGGCTTATATGATGTGCGTAATAATCTAATAAATGCTTCCTATGTACTGATGAAGGATATTGATTTAGCCACATTCAATGGTGGACTTTGGGATCCTATTTGCTTTTATAATGCGAGTAAGAATAAATGGGAATATTTTAGCGGGGTTTTTGATGGCCAGGGACACGTGATTAAAAACCTGAGGTCAAACGGTGGCGGGTTGTTTTACAGTGCAGATGGTGTAATCAAAAACATTGGGCTGGAGAATGTAAGTATTAGTGGCGATGGTAACGTTGGGGGAATCTGCAACATAAGTTCCTATGGAGTAATTATCTCTAATTGCTATACTACAGGATTAATTTCTATTTCTAAATATGTTGGTGGTATTTCGTGCAATGATAAAATTGGTGGGATTGTAGGTTCAGGAAGAAATAGCATAATCTTGAATTGTTGGAATTCTGCATCTTTGTCTGCAGATGTTCGCAATGCTTATTATGGTTGTGCTGTAACAATTGGAGGTATCTGTGGCTATAATTCAGGGTTAATTTCTAATTGTTACAATGTTGGATCTGTATCATCAGAGGCATTTTGCTATGATCCTAATCGTGATGGTGCAATAACCTATACTGGAGGTATCTGCGGCAATTATTCGTCAAATGGGAACACTGGGGAGGAAATTCGTAATTGTTATAACATAGGCTCTATTTCAAGCGATGCCGAACGTGCCCATGCCGGAGGGATTTGTGCCGGCGATGGTGGTATAATATCGGCTTCATACAATAGTGGAAGTGTTTCTGCGTATTGTGCTGATCGTGGGGTGGTTGGTGGTATCTGTGGTTCAGATGTCGCCTTTTTAGTGCAGAATTGTGTTGTCCTTGCACCAAGCGTATCTATTACGAATAGAAGCTATATCAATAACGCTAAAAGCTATTTAATCGGGGGAGCTTGGAAGATCAATAATCTGGCTTTATCCAGCATTTCCGGCAATTACAGTGACGATTCTAATGGTCGCATTTCTCCAGCTCAGGCTGCAGACCAATCTACTTATGCAAACTTGGGCTGGGATTTTAAAACAGTATGGCAGATGGCCGGCGGCTATCCTCAGCTGAATATCCGGATTCTTTCCGGCGATGCCAACCTTGTCAGTCTTGGCGCCAGTCCTGCCATACTTGACCAGACATTTATTCCCAGTACAATTAATTATACAGCAACTGTTCCTTATAGCACCAGCAGTATAAACATAACAGCAACAGCTAGCCATCCCAATGCTAGTATTCTCGGTACAGGGGTGCAAAACCTTTTAGTGGGAGCCAATAGCTTTATCGTTACTGTTACTGCCGAGGATGATATTACAACAAAAAACTATTCTATAATGATTACCCGGGAACAAGACCCTGCTCTTTCTGATGCCACCTTGTCCAGTCTCACTATCAGCAATAGTGTGTTGAATCCTGTATTTAATCCTGACATAACCAGCTATGAAGCTTCTGTGCCTTATGAGGTTAGCAGTATGACTATTACAGCTTCACCAAATTACCCGGAAGCGAGTGTTTTGGGTACAGGCTCTAAAGAGCTGATAGTAGGCGCCAATACTTTTGAGATTCCGGTGACGGCCAAAGATGGTACGACAACTAAAACCTATACCATAGCAATTAACCGTCAAGGCAGCACCGATGTTATTGTAATCTTGACCGGTGTGGCTGATAACCAGGACCTTGGTGACGATTTTAACAGGCTGTTTATCTACGAGGTGACGCTGCGTAACCCGGTGGATGCCACGATCAAATATACAGCCGAAATGAGCATTCTGCCGGACACCCGGGACGGCTATAAGAGTAATGGTCTCTTCACAATCAGAGAGGGCGTTGAGGATGGTAAATATATTTTGGAACTGAAGGCTCCCGGATATTTAACCAAGTGGGAGTATGTAACAATCGAACCGGACGCAAGAGATCTTGGAAGTAGGACATTGCTGTTTGGCGATTTTAACGGAGACTTCTGCATTGACTACACTGATTACGAAATGTTTGAATCAGTCAACCATGCCTATTATCTGGATGCAGGTGAAGAGTATGAAACAAAGTTTGACTTTATTTGTTCCGGCTATGTCTTTTCGAATCCAAACTGGCAGGAATGCACGAAGAACTTGAACCGTGATTTCAGTTCTTACGGGCAGGATATGATAGACATCTACGAAAATGAACCATTGAGAAAGCTGCTTCTAGGTGAAAATACTACCCAAACTTTCGATCAAGCAGTAGAATTGCTGAAAGAAAAGCCGGCCATTGATATCTCAGCTTATGAACCAGCTGACATTATCGCCTACCTTGAAGAGCAAATCTATACCTTAACAGGGTTTGTCGATCCAGAGGTAAGGCAGTTGGGTGTGGACAAGTATTATTTTATGAACCCCGATGGCGGCGATAACTATCTACTCAATATTTTTACCTCCGTTGGCATTAGTGTCAGCGGCAAAATAAAAAGTTATGACCCCAATAAGCCTGTAATTATCCGGCTTATGCAGGATGGAGAAATTGTCTGCGAAACAGATATTGCTGTCGAAAAAGGTTATGGCCAAGAGGCGCAAAGCTTTTTCTTAAAAGGTATATCCCCGGGTACATATGATCTGGTTATCAGCAAAGCGGCTCATGCCAAATTTACGATCCAAAATCTGATCGTAGAGGATGAAGATCTGGATTTGACTATAAGCGGCCGTCCGGAAAGTCAATTGATTACTTTACGTTGCGGTGATATCAACGGCGACGGTTTGATTAATGATGCCGATTTGACTATATTATGGCGGGCAGGCAATTACAACAAAAAAGCAAGTGAGGCGGATGAGCCCTTATGTGATTTGAACGGCGACGGTCTGATCAATGATGCTGATTTGACCATACTTTGGCTGGCTTCCAACTATAACAGGGGAGGAATAATAATCCCATGGGAGCTGCCGGCTCCATTTCAGAAGGCGATAGTCATGCTGGACAAGAACGGTCCGATCCCGATTCCTTCTGCAGTGCAGGAGGATATAGATAAGACCATAGCATTCCTTAAAGGTTTTATTACCAACCTAGTATCTACCGCAACAGGTCTGGATCCCATAGAGGTAAGGTATTGGGCAGAAAGTGATGGGGGAGATGATGGCTTCTATCTTATAGATCCCGACAAAGTGGCAGGCAACGATTATAAGCTTAAAACGATGCAGGCAGCAAAGCCGGTGAGCAAAACTATTAATTGCCTGGCGGGCAAGGAATACAGTATTTCCTTTGGTATCAAAGGCTTGGATGCAGTCAACGGCAGGCAATTCAAACTAAGTTATGATGCGGATAAGCTGGAACTGATAGATTTAGCGGCTCAGACCAAAGCCTTGGATACTGAAACCGGATCCATTTTGGACACTAATATCTTTATAGTTTCTCATGAGGTTGATGAAAAGTTAGGGATAATTATCTTTATGGTGGACAAGACCCTCAATTCAGAATCCTTGTGGCAGGGGGCAGTCAATATAATCAAGTTCAAAGCCAAAACTTCCGGTGATGCCGTTATGTCCAGCGAAATCCTTCAATGAAATCCTTGACTGACAATTATAAAGTGTACTAACCTAACTAAAAATTTATAAGGCGAGAGCCGAGGAGGACATAAATATGCATAATATGAGAAGAAATAAACTGGCTAAGGCGTTCATTATCCTAATTATGGTAATATTTACTATCAACTCTACTTCAGCTTTGGCTGTAGCTATGGAATTATATAATGGCTATCAGGCGGAAAAACAATGGCAGGCTATTTTAAATGCAGAGTTGAATGAAGCCGCCCCAAGTCTGGGGGATACTGCTGACCAGAAAATAGAGCAGCCGGAAGTAGTTGCCCCTATTGAACAGGATAGTACATATAGTTTGGAAAAAGAAGAAAGCGAGCCTGTCGATTTAGGTGCTGTTTTGGCCGAGAACGAGTTTGACAGTACGAACCCTCAAGCAGTTGATAGCCCAGCCGGACCTGCGGAACAGGACTGGCAGGATAAAGGGGCATTGCCATTTAGCTTAAAAGATTTCAAGACTGCAGAAAGCAATGGCAAGCTTTATGTTTTTGGCGGATTCGATACTGCAGGCCAGGTGGTAAACTCTGTTTATGAATACGATCCTGTTACAAACAGCTGGGCTGCAAAAGCCAGTATGCCTATTTATGATCAGGGTTTTGCCGTAGCTTCAGCTTATGGAAAAATATACCTAATTGGAGGCGTGAGCTCCGTTACTCAAGGTGGAGCAAATAATTGGACAAGTAATACTTATGAATTTGATCCCATGACTAATACTTGGCAGCAAAAAGCTGCTATACCTTCGGTAAAATGGGATTTGGAAGCCCGTTTTTATCAAGGAAAAATTTATGCTATCGGCGGCTTAGATATTAATTGGGCAGTCAATAATGTAGTAGAGGCTTATGATCCCCTAACCAATACCTGGGCGGCTATAGGTGGAATGCCTCAATACATTGGTGCCCCCTATTCTTTTGTCAACAATAATAAATTATATGTTTTTGATAAATCTGCTCCCTTAAGGGATGCAGCAATAGTGTTTTGCATCTATGACGGCAGCAGCTGGCAAAGCCCAACCTCTCAGGGACTTTGTAATGGAAATGCTTTTGTTAATCTCAACGATACTTTATATGCTATCGGCTATATTGGATCATCTGGCTCCAATCAGAATATATGCAAATATAGTATCCAAGAAAATATGTGGGGGTTTTATAATGCCCCCGGCAATTCCTTTGGCCGGATCAATGTGGTTAATACACTGAACAATGAGGTATATATTTTTGCCGGCGCAAACGATTATTGCACAAAGCTGGTAAAATACACTCCTAAAACTAGCCCTTGGACACAAAAAAACAATATTCCCGTAAGTAATGCGAACAGAGGTGCTGTTGTCAAGGGCGACACTATTTATTATGCTGGTGAAATTATTAAGACTGATGAGGGTAATGGCCGTTGGGGTTTTAACCATAATTCTTTTAAAGCCTACAATATAAATACTGATACTTGGCAAGAAAAGGCTTGTATGATTGGTTGGGGAAGCAATGTAGAATTATTTGAAACAGTAAATAACAGGATTTTTGCGCTTTATGATGCTTCTACATCTGACAACGGATACCGAGTTGAAGTATATGATCCGGAAACAAATAAATGGTCTGCCCATTCCACATTACCATTGGAATATTTCACAATCTCTGATTACTATTCAAGCAGCTCACTGAGGACTAGAGATATAAGTTTGGGAACGGTTGCTTTTCCAGCTTCGACAGTTTATGGTAATCAAATCTATATTTTGGGCGGCTTAGCCCCTGGAGTTTCATTTAGGTACTATTATAACTCATATTACTACTCACAATCATACTATAACAGGTATTATCCTTCTGCCGCAGTAGACACTGTGCTATGTTATAATAGTGCTAACTGGACCAGAACAGCTTCAATGCCTGTCGCTGTTTATGCTGCTGGAGCCGCTACATTAAAAGGTAAAATTTATGTTGCCGGGGGTATCCCAAACATTCCAATAACTGATAATAGTTTGGATTATTGGCGTAAGATTACATATGGTTCTAAGCCAACAGACACTTTGCAAATATACAATACAGTCAATTATTCCTGGACCACAAAAAATATGCCCATAGCTTTGTCGCATGTAGAAGTAGTGGCTGGTCCAGATAGCATTTTTATTGTGGGTGGTGTTACTAGTGATAATAAAATTTTGGATTTAGTGTAT
>WRHF01000107.1 GCA_009783415.1 Clostridiales bacterium | reverse complement strand
GCAGATGCCTTCCTTCGCTGTCTTGCCAAGCATACAGATAAATTTGATAATTTTATCTGCTTCCTGTTTTAGGCACTTACTCCCGAAATTCTGCGCAAAATGGCAAAATTTTTGTACCTTCGTATTCCCACTCAAAACTCAAGACTCAAAGCTCAAAGCTCCGGCTTGTCCGGGTTAGGGTTGTGGCATAGATTGATAGTTTATATCCACAACTGCCAATTTTTTTCCTAACGGACGCAAAATTTTAATTACCGTGCTAAGCTGTGGATCGGAATCTCCCCCCTCAATACGGGCAATCATCGGCTGCTTAACACCGCTTAATTTTTCCAAAGCCCTCTGGGTTAATTTTTCATCCTGTCTTGATTTTAATATTTCCCCCACAATTTGAACTTTCAAATCTATTTCGTCCAGTTCCTCCTGAGAAAGAGCATTGAGCTTACCTTTCAAATCTCTCCAAGATGTTAAATTATCATTCATCTTCATCGCTCCTCAATATATGTAACAATCGGCTCGTTGCCGTTTTTGTCCTTGTAAAACTTAATATCAAACATGCTATTGTATTCCTCCTGCTGCTTATATTATAACTAATTCATTATCAAATGTCAACATTTATTAAGAGCTAATTATATGACATACCCTTATATGCCCCTATATTGCACTCATAATGGCGGTGGTTCTGCATCTACCATTATGTTTGGTGCATAAAAACTGCACAATCATAAAATTATTGGCGCATAAAACTTGCAATTATAGTGGGATAATGGCGCATAAAATTCGCAAAAGCCTTGACAAGGGGGTTGAATTTAGTTATACTATATTGCAAGAGGTGTTAAGTATGCTGGAAAGAAAAATCCTTACTGACTTGAGTGTGTGGAAAAACGATCCTGACAGAATGTGTCTGATGGTCAAAGGCGCCAGGCAAGTTGGTAAATCTACTACTATACAAAAATTTTGCCGGGAGAATTATAAATATTTTATTGAGATGAACTTTGTTGCCAATGAGGAATACAAAGCGATTTTTGCCGGGAATCTGGAAAAAGAAAATATCTTAAAGCAAATAACTCTCTATTTTCCAACTGCTGAATTTATTCCCAATGAAACAGTCATCTTTTTAGATGAAATCCAAGACTGCCCCCGTGCCATAACAGCCCTCAAGTTTTTAGCTCAAGACGAAAGATTTGATGTCATAACATCAGGCTCACTTTTAGGGATAACCTATAAACACGACAAGGCAATGCTACCCCCAAGCGTTCCCGTCGGATATGTTGATCATCTCGAAATGCACTCGCTTGATTTTGAGGAATTTCTTTGGGCAAACAATATCCGCAAAGAAACTATTGAGGAGTTCAAGGCGTTTTATCAGCAAAAAACGCCTGTTTTGCCTGCAATGCATACAAAACTTTTGGCATTGTTTAGAGAATACATCGTGGTTGGTGGCATGCCGCGGGTTGTCCAAAACTTTGTTAATAATCATAACTTTGGTAATGTGTTGAAGTTGCAGCGTGATATATTAGAGGACTACAAAAAAGATATTGCTAAATATGCAGAAGGCATTGAAAAAGCTAAAGTTAGAGACTGTTTTCTCTCAATTCCTAATCAGCTTGCCAAAAAATATAAGAAATTCCAATGGAATCTTATTGAAAAACAGGGCTCTGCCCGAAAGTACAGAGATAGCATTATGTGGTTGATAGATGCAGGTATGGTTGAAAAATGCGATAATCTTACTATCCCTGAACTTCCTCTTGCCGGTAATGTTAAGGACGGCGAATTCAAGATATACATGCGGGATACGGGATTGCTGGTTGCAATGTTGGAAGACGGTTCGCAAAAAAACATCATAAATGGAGATCTGGGTATTTATAAAGGAGCTTTATACGAGAATATTATAGCCGATATTTTTAAGAAATCAGGGAAACAACTGTTTTATTTTGCCAAAGACAATCGTTTCGAGATAGATTTTATTGTGAGGGCAGATGATATTGCTACTGCTGTTGAGGTCAAAGCGGGCGATAATACCAAAGCTTGGTCGGTTGTTACTATGGTTGATAAATATAGCGTGAAAAGAGCTATCAAGTTGTCAACAAAAAATGTGGGCATTGACGGTAAAATTGAAACACTTCCGCTGTATATGGCAATGTTTATATAGATTACCCTATTAATATGCGGCTTGCGCTGTTATTGGATTTGTATTATAATATTTGACATATATCCGATTTTTGTTTATAATTATAAACATTATTGGGAGGTGGGTGGTTTGGGAAAGAAATCGGTTATCCTAATGCCTCAAACAAAAGCAATGTTGGAAACGATGGGTGAGCAAATCAAAATGGCCAGACTTCGCCGCAAGATAACCGCGGAATTGGTTGCCCAAAGAGCCGGGATAAGCAGAGCGACGCTTTGGGCAGTCGAAAAAGGCTCGCCTTCGGTCTCTCTGGGAATATATGCCGCCGTGCTGCATTCTTTAAATGGTATGGACAAGGATTTATTACTTATTGCCAAAGATGATGAGCTGGGGCGAAAACTTCAGGATCTGGATCTTTTGCTAAGAAAGCGCGCTCCCCACAAAAAAGGTGATGATGATGACAAGCGCTGAAAAAACAATTTATGTTTATGCCAACTGGAATAAACACCCTCCTGCTCTTATGGGAAAGCTATATGTCAGCGCCAGCCGCGGCAAAGAGCTGTTTTCCTTTGAATACAGCAGGGACTGGATCCGCTCAGCCGCTGAGAGTTTTGTTTTTGACCCCGATTTAGGCTTATATGAAGGTCGTCAATATGCGCCGGATAAGCCGTTGTTTGGTATTTTCGCGGATTCCTGCCCTGATCGATGGGGCAGGCTTTTAATGAAGCGTAAAGAAGCAATTTTAGCAAGAAAAGAGAAGAGAAAACCGCGGGCATTAAGAGAAAGCGATTATTTACTTGGGGTCTATGATGAAACCAGATCAGGGGCGTTACGTTTTTCTTTAGAAGAAAACGGCCCGTTTTTAGCGGCAGACAAGGATTTGTCCGCACCTCCCTGGACAACATTAAGGACTTTGGAAACGGCATCTTTGGCGTTCGAAAATGATGATGAAAGCGCTCAGGAAGAAAAATGGCTGAGGCAGCTTCTCGCGCCGGGTTCTTCTTTGGGAGGCGCACGGCCAAAGGCATCTGTACAAGCGCCTGACGGGTCTCTTTGGATTGCCAAATTCCCTTCAAAGCATGATGAATGGAATTCCGGCGCCTGGGAAATCATCGCCCATGATCTTGCTATTATTTGCGGATTGAATGCTCCTGAAGCTAAATTAGAGACCTTCTCTTTCGCAGGAAGTACATTTTTAGTTAAACGGTTTGACAGAAACCAAAGCCGCAGGATCCACTTTTCTTCCGCAATGGCTTTGCTCGGCAAAACAGACGGAGACGGCACAGAAGGAGTAAGTTATTTGGATATAGCTTCCTTTATAAAATCAAACGGAGCCTTGCCAAAGCAAGATTTAAGAGAACTGTGGCAGAGAATTGTCTTTAATATGGCCATTTCAAATTCGGATGACCATCTGCGCAACCACGGTTTTCTTCTGACAGATAGCGGCTGGGTATTATCTCCCATGTATGATGTCAACCCAAACATTTATGGGAACACGCTTTCCCTGAATGTAAGTACGGATGACAACTCGATCAGCTTTGGTTTAGCAATTGAGACAGCTGAATATTACGGTATCAGTGTCCATGAAGCGAAAAATGCAGTTGCAGATATTCAAAAAACAATATGCGGAAATTGGCAGATGCTTGCAGCCGATTACGGGCTGAGCAAAGGCGCCATCGATCGTATGGAGCCAGCCTTTATAATGGAATACAAATGAGTAAAATATACAGAATAGTGAAAAGGGCCAAAATGGCACTTTTCAGTAAAATTAATCTACAGCAAAACTCTTATTGGAGAAAGGAGGCACTATGGATTGAAGCTTATGTTTTTCGAAGGGAGGGTTTTGTTTGAAAAATAGAGATGATTACTTAAACCGCCTGATAGCACTCAAAGATAAATCCCTGATCAAGGTCATTACGGGGGTGCGCCGATGCGGAAAAACATCCTTGCTGGATCTATATGAGGATTATTTGCTCCAAACCGGAGTTGACCCGGAGAATATCATCAGGATCAATTTTGAATCTTTGGAATTTGACCGGATCAAGGATTATCGGGATCTGAACCAATATGTCACAGCGCATATCACTGGCGCAAACAAGGTCTATCTGCTTTTAGATGAAGTACAAATGGTAAAAGAATGGGAACGCACGGTAAACTCTTTGCGGCTGGACAAAAAGCTTGATATTTACATCACGGGCTCCAACGGCCATTTATTAGCTTCGGAATTATCCACTTTGCTATCAGGACGTTATATTGAGTTTCATATGTTTCCGCTTTCCTTCAAAGAATTTCTCTACTTTAATGATTATACTTCAGACAAAGACCTCCAAGATCACTTCCATCTTTATCTGGAACGGGGAGGACTGCCCGGTCTGACAGAGCTAAAGGATCATGAACCGGCAATACGCCCTTATCTGAATGGAATTTATAATACCATCATTATGAAAGACGTAATTGCAAAAGGTGAAGTACGGGATCCGGCGCTTTTGGAGAATGTAGTGCGCTTTATGGCGGGGAATATAGGGAATCCGGTTTCCAGTAAGAAAATAAGTGACTATCTGACTAGCGGCGGCCGCAAAACAGCCAGTGAAACCATAGATAATTATTTGCATCTGCTGGATTTTCTCTTATCCGGGCACAACTAAAAAAAACAGGTATTTTATTGCTTCCTTTTGATGCATAGCTTGACTTTCTCGCATCATTATGCTAAAGTATGTCATGTGGTTATCCACAATAATCCATTTCAAACATGGAGGGAGGGAACTAAAATCAAGAAGTGGCACATAATAGCGTTATCTGTATTGCTCTGCTTTGTGCTTGGCGGCTGCGGAACTAAAACAAATGAAACAGAACCATGGACTCAGCAGGGAACGCAAACACCGGAAACACAGACACCGGAAACAGAAAAAAAGGAGACATTACCATTGGAAGAATCGATCAAAAACACTATTCAGGCAACTATCACTATGGAGGATGGCGGCAAGATCGTTCTGGAACTCTATCCGGATCTGGCGCCGCAATCGGTACGCAATTTCGTCTATCTGGCGCGTCAGGGCTTTTATGACGGGCTCACATTCCACCGGATCATGAAAGGCTTTATGATCCAAGGCGGTGATCCGGCCGGTAACGGCAGCGGCGGGCCGGACTATTCAATCAAGGGCGAGTTCAGACAAAATGGCTTTGAAAACGATCTCCAGCATAAACGCGGTGTATTATCCATGGCCCGGAGTCAAAATTATAACTCGGCCGGGTCGCAGTTTTTTATCATGCATGCCGACAATACTTCACTCGATGGCTCCTATGCGGCTTTTGGCCAGGTAACCGGCGGGATGGATGTGGTGGACCAAATTGCCGATACTCCCAATTCCGGCCCTAACGGTTTGGTGGCAGAGGAGAATAAACCCGTTATCAAGACCATCACCATTGATGACAAGACTGATTTGCCCGAACCGGATAAGCTTTAGTGCGGCTTTTAGCCGCAAGTAGTCAGTAGTCAGGAGTCAGAATTCAGAATGCAAAAAACAGAAAATACTATGAGAGTAACATCTATCCACAAAACATGCCCTTTCTTTTTACTTCAATCGTTTCGCGGAGCGAAACTACCTACATTCTGACTACTGACTTCTGAATTCTGACTACTTGAAAATCACATGCTATAGCTTGCTTTAAGGCAATAATTTTGTTTTTTTTGTGCGTTTATTTGGAAGCAATAGCATAAAACCCTCTCCTTTCCTCAAATGACGGATGCAGGATGACGGATAAAGTGATGCACCCCGGATCTGCCTTAATCGCTGAGCTCGAAATAGAGGTGAGCTTTGGTTATTGTATTTTTCTTGTCATAGATAAAAACCCGGTGTTTTTGATCGAAATCAAAGAATTCCAGGCGGATATTTTTATATTTTTCAGCAGACCTTTGCCGGAAAATCTGTTCTTTTGCTTTATCTCTTGCCTCAGTAATAGCATCGGGGAGCATACCCCTGGGATCATATATCAGGCAGTCCAATTTGATATAATGGGCGGCCTCTGCCCTATTTCCCTGAAGAGCCAAGAAGTTATAGAGTATGGTATAGGTATTTTTCAGGGAAATCTTTAAATCATTTTTACCTTCACAATAAGCAGCCAAAGCCTGAAAAAAGTTATAGCCGCTGCCGAACAGCTTATTTATTGCATAGTCTATGGAGTTTATAAACATACCGCTATTATAAAATTTATCAATAACCGGCTCCATTTTCCGCAAGGCGATCATCTCCTCAACTGTCATGGCATTGCTTTGATGCACCTCATAAGGAGGAAAATCACTGAATATATATTTTTCATCATCAGCCAAGCGGGCAATCCCGGCGCCTTTTAAAAGCTTTAAAAAACCCAGCTGCAGCATATGAGGGCGCAGAGAGAGGCAGCGATCAATGGCTTCGCTGAAGGTTTCGATGGTATCATCCGGAAGCCCGGCGATCAAATCCAGGTGGATATGGCAATTGCCCGAATCAGTTAATTGGTAAATATTGGCAAATGCCTGATTCAGGTCGGTTTTCCGGTTTATTGCTTGCAGGGTTTGCGGATTTATTGATTGGATCCCAATTTCAAATTGGATCCGCCCCGGCGGCATTTGGGATACTATCTCTAACATTTCTTCGTCAAAAAGATCGGCGGCAGCCTCGAAATGAAAAGTGCAATCTGTTTTTTGGGCCAGAATAAAGAGGAGAATATCTTTGGCCCTTTTTTTATTGGCATTAAAGGTCCTGTCCACGAACTTTATCCATTTGGCGCCATGGCTCAATAAAATACTCAAATCCTGATAGACCCGCTCCAAAGGAAGTTCTTTGACCCCCAAAGTAACCGAGGAAAGACAATATGTGCAGGAAAAGGGGCAGCCGCGGGAGCTTTCATAGTATACTAGCTGTTTTTCTATCAAAGGTATTTTTCCGGCGGCGAATGATTGAAAAAAAGCGGGGGTATAGGGAGAGGGCATGTCATTTAAGGAGTAATCCTCCAAGGGCTCAAATATCCGCTTATTTGGGGTTTGTCCAATACTCAAAAACTCAATTAGCCGGGCAAATCGGATCTCACCGGGGCCTTGGATGATATAATCGGCAAAGGGGTAGTCATTGATATCATCAGCAAAAGAGACCTCCGGCCCGCCCAGGACGATAATGGTATTTGGTAAATACTTCTTTAACAGGGAAGCGGCTTTTTTGACCTGCTCTATATTCCAAATATAACAGGAAAACCCGATCAAATCCGGCCGGACCGGATAGATTTGACCGGCAATTTTGGTAATACTGTCATTGATGGTATGCTCCTGCACTGTTATTTGGCAGTTGGCAATTATTTCATCACAATATGCTTTTAAGCACCAGGGCGCCAATGTTTTATGAATATTTTTTGCAGCAAGCGCTGTTAATAAAATTCTCACGCAAATCATCCCGCCTATTTCATTGATAGTGAGGTACTTACTCCCGAAATTCTGCGTAAAAAGGAAAAATCTTTGTGCCGCCCTATTCCTGCTCCTACTCAACACTCAACACTCAACACTCCGGCTTGTCCGGGTTAGGGTCTTATATTTCATATTTTATTCCAGATTACCGCAAATAGCAAGAACAAAATCTTTCCCGCATCAATGCAGTTTTTGGCTTTTAGTACCTATGGGGTGTGTAACAAAATTTCGACCTGTGCAATTGGATTATAACATATGTCATTGCAGGCTTGACCCGCAATCCCCTGAGGATTAGCAGGGGATCCCGAGTCAAGCTCGGGATGACTGGTGGCTTGAACCCAATTGCACAGCTCGAAATAGTTACCTCCCCCGGCTCCCCAAAACTCCCCCCGACGCTTCGCGCTACCCCCCTCGCTGGGGGGCTTTGGCCTGCTGCCTCTTTGTTATATGAGGGAGAAAACACCATGCTCCTTAGCTTCACCCGCCCCTGCCCCCCTCGCCCTGCGAGGGGGGATGTCGCGCCAGCGACAGGGGGGAGTCTGCAGTAGCCTGCTAAGATAGTTCGACCTATGTAATTGGTTTATAGCATACGTCATTGCAGGCTTGACCCGCAATCCCCTGAGGATTAGCAGGGGATTCCGAGTTAAGCTCGGGATGACGGATGACTTGAAACCCAATTGCACAGCTCGCAAAATCTGGGGTTTGCAATGAAGCACCAACAAGGCTAAGCGATGCGGATTCTGCGACTACGCGCAAAATGACGTGAGTGTGAAGAAAAGGGGGCAAAAACCTCCACCCGCTGTAACGGGAATCATTTTAGCAAACAATCATAGCAATTACGAATTATGCATTACGAATTGCTCTACCTCAGCCTCCGACTACCATGCGAAGAATAAGGGCAGCGTCAGTAGTGTCGACTACCCCGTCACCATTGATATCACCCAAAAGCAGCGCCCGGGGGGTCCAGTCGGTCAGGCCCACATACATTTGTAGTAAGAGCATGGCATCTTCGGGAGTGATCATACCATCACCGTTGATGTCGCCCGGAGTTCCGATTACCAGAACACCCGGATTTACCTGCAAGTTGATTGCGGAAAATTCATCAGTGTAAAGCCCCAGTTCAACTTTAATTACATCAACATCCAAAGGTATGTCAAGAGGCTTGACGTCTTCAACCTTATAAGTAACAGTGAAGAGCAAGCCATCGCCTCCGACTTTGTCACCGCAGACAAAGGCGATCTTCATCAAATCGGCGCCGTCTACGGATCGATTGGCCACAAAGATACCGTCCGGGGCGCTTAAGGCAGGAGAAGGAGAAACGGCGGCGGGTTTATAGATAGTGCTGTCATAGCCGATAGCCAGATCCAAGGTAGTGAAACCGAAAGAATTGCCTTTTATGCTGTAGGTCACATAGGCAGTACCGCCGGGAGCTACGGCAACACTTTCAACTTCAAGAACAGGCTTGTAATCATCCAGGCCCACCGGTTCCAGCTCTACCAGCATATTGCTGCGTCCGCCGGAGGGAATGTTGATCGTTTGGGTTTTATAGCCGTCTTTGCTGAAGCTGATATCCTTGTCGTCGCCAAGTACGTCATAGCTGAATGTCCCGTCTGCGCCGGAAGTGATGGGATTACCATTGCCGCCGGTATAGGACCAGCTGTTAAAGACAATCCCGGCATCACTTATGGGCAGGCCGGTCACCTTGTCAACGACCTTTCCAGATACTACGTTGACGCCGGTACGCGTATTGATATCCAGAGTATTGCTTGTCTGGCCGTCCCGCAGCAATACCCTGGTGGTGAACACCGTAAAGGGCATGGTATTTACAGAGACATAACCCTCTCTGGACAGTTCTATGTAATACTGGCCCCTGGGTACATTACGGATCAAGTCGTCGCCGTTGGATGTGCCTACGCTGCGTACCCTGCCGCCCACTGCCGAGCCGTCCGAGAGCTTTCTTAGCTGGTAATAAATGGTATTTGATTTAGTCACGGTACGGATATGGACATCCTGGGTCTCGGTAAGAGTAAGGTCTCTGCCGGTTACTATCTGGCTGCCGGAGCCGCCCAGGTTAAAGGCAAAGGTGCCTGCCGCCCCCAGCCGGACATTATTGGCCGGATATACCCAGTCGTCCAGGATCAGATGAGGCTGGGTACCCATGTTCAGGTTCAAATCTTCACCCGGAGCCAGCCCGTCATATTGCCCGGTCAGGCTGTCTTTGGCGAATACCGTCAGCTGGGTCCCGTATTTGGCTGCGGCGCCGGCAACCTTTACAGCCAGGCCCGCAAAAGCCTTGGTCTCGCTGTCTGTGGTGGCATAGACGGTATATTTGCCGTCGGCATCGGTGGTAGCCGGACCGCCCAGTACCCTGTAGGCATTGCCGATACTGACCACATATACATCCACCCCGGCCAGGGGCGCTTTATCGCTGCCATCGGAATTTGCCGCGCCATAGATAGTGCCGCTGATGGGATAGCGGGTACGGGTCAGCTGCAATTGGGGAACTGTCAGATCGCTTGCCGTCACATCAAAACTGGCGCTGTCATTTGTGTCGTATTTGGGCTTGCCGGCCTGAATATAATAGCCGGTTCCCACAGGTACGCCCTTGATAGTATAATTGCCGTCCCAATCGGATTTGGTTGTGGCTACCAGGGTGTCTTCGCCGTTATATAATTTGACAGTAGATTCTATGCCGATCCAATCCCCGCCGGCGCCGCCGGGACCGGGGGTATCGCAGACGACAATGCCGCTTAAGGTATAGGCGGCAATACTGCCCACCGTGACCTTCCCGCCCTGGCTCTTGATGAAGTCGCTATAAGTATTGTCAGCTGTGGTATTATAGAAAGCTGCCAATGTACCGTTGCCGAAGGCGCCCACATCATCAAAGCCGGGATCGCCCTTCTTAACGGTTTCGCCGCGCCAATTGATAAGTGTGACATCTGCGATTGCGGCTCTGATAGTATAATCCTTCTGAGCAGCGCCCGGTTTAGCCTTGAAGTTCAAGCTGAGTATAATATCCTTGTCAACCATTTTGGCGCCCGCGGCAGTTATATACAGCACACCGATATCTAAATCATTATCATAAGCTGTATCTACCTTGTATGCAAAGGGACCGGCGCCAACCGAGACAAACTCGAAATTAACGCCGTCATATTCAACTTTCATTTCAAAGCCGGAAATACCGCCGGGTACAGCCAGAGGAGTAGCTACCCGCTTGACCTCTGTCGGCAGAGGCGGCGCCGGATCCAGGGTGGTTTGAGGAGTCGTTCCTTGCAAGCCGCCGCTTTGTACGCTGCGTTCGGTAGTAAGCCCGTGGTCGTCAATAGCCGGCGTACCCAGGGTAAAGATATCAAAATCTACGGTAAATTCGTCCGCAGCCCGGACAAAATTATCGGAAGCTGTCAGTACGCCCTGATAAACATGCTTGGCAGCGGTGGTGGCCTTGCCGGTATAGGCTACCTCTACTTTATCATAGAAAACAGTGGATTCCTTGACCGTAACTGTGAGACCGATATGAGGGTCGGCCCAGGAATTGGTTCTGCCGGGACTGGCATTTA
>WRHF01000106.1 GCA_009783415.1 Clostridiales bacterium | reverse complement strand
AAGTTATGGATTGGCTAATTGTTGTTTCCTCATTCGTTTTGACGCTCTTTCCTATCTCTTTCACAAAAAGGAGATTTTCGGGATCGACTGAAACTTTATAAAAAGCAACTTTAGTATTAGCCGATAGGGTTGCGGCTGTATTGTTTCTGATCGTATAGCTTACGCTGACCGTATCGCTGCTTTTGCGGGCATCAACATCAAGTTTGGGAGAAAGGATCACTGTTTTATCTTCATTGCCGTTATACTCGGCAATATGATCATGTTTTTTACCCAGCAGGGAATAGTATTTCCCCAAATCCGCAGTGGCAGGTGTTACCCTTGGAACCGGATAGTCGGAACCGGTATCAAAAAGACGAAGAACAAGTTTTACACTCCCTATGCCGGTAAGGCTTATCGTCTCTGTCTTCTGAACAGATTCACCCGGCGCGACATTTGAATTTAATTTGCGGGTAAAAAGAAAATCGTCTTTTACGATATTCCTTCTATAGAACGCGATAGTATTTGCAGCTGTAAGTGTAACATCCGTATAATTCGCCACAGTATATCTAACTTCGACTTTACCGCTGCTGCTTGGCGAAACTTCCAGGCCTGAAAGAACCACCCTGCTCTCTGATGCTTCACCATCTGTAATAGCATTAAAAAACTCCGTGGATTCGCCCTCAAAAGATTCACTTTCTGCCGGGATCAAATCGTCAGATCCAAGCAAAATAAATTCATCTTCATCCCCAAAAAGCTCAAAGGGCTGTTCACCTGCCTCTTCGCCGGATGGCTGTCCCATCGGCCCGGCTTGGGTAGAGGCAGCCGGGCCGGCTGCAGCAGTTATTGCCATAGAAAAAGACAGACAAAGTATGATTACTGTTATCAGTAATCCGATAGTGATCATTTTTGATGTTTGCTTCATGGTAGCACTCCTTTTCTTATTTATTTTTGGGATATCTTGCAAGATATTGATATTGTATTTAGCATTTTTTATATTGTCAACAATTACTTCATATTTGTCACATTTGAGACAAAAAACAGTAACTTTAGTAGCTTACGGCGTAGAGTCGTAAATAAAAAACAAGAATTTTGTTCAATACTTTTCGTGGAGCGAAAAGTTACCCGCATTCTGATTTCTGAATACTGAATCCTGAATACTTGCGGATGAAATCCGCCTTAGCATAAAAAGGCTGCAATCCCCTCACTATTTGGGATTACAGCCTTTTTGGCTTTTTTGCACAGGCTATTGATTTGATCCGATTTTGAGTTTATATTTATAATCGCAGCTATATATAGTCGCAGTTATAGATTGACATATTTTCTACTGTAGTATATAATTTAAAAAAACGCTTGTATTATATCGTTATTTTGGTATATTTGTCATATATTATCAACAAAATGGGAGTAAGTTAATAATGGGTAAGCAAAAGACCGCTCTTTCTACCGTTATGGATGAATTAAATATCAATGCTTCGGAACTCTCGCGGCAAAGCGGGGTTGACCGCACCCTGATCAACCGCTGGCGCAGCGGTGACCGTGCCGTTTCCCGCCGCAGTTCTCAGCTTTCGCCATTAGTGGAGGCGCTGCTGAAGATCAATACAGACGGCAGGCTGGATGAGCTGTTACGGCCTTATATGCTGACCGGGGAGAATTCAAAAGAGGCGCTTTGCGAGTTGCTGACCGGAGAAAGCCTGACCGCGTTGCCCCCTCGCGCCGCGATCCCCAAGCGGCAAATTAGCGGCGAGTATGTCGCCGAGAAGCGGGTACTCCTGGGCAATAAAGGCTTTCGCAAGGCTCTTCTCAATATGCTGGACTATTTACAGCAACTGCCGCCGGGGCAGGAAATCATCATACTGGTCAAGGGAGAATACGACCCGCGTGTTGGCAATATGCTGCCTTTTGTGCTAAAATTTATCGATAAATTAAGAAAGTCGCTGAACAGGAAAGCCCGTCTTTTACTCATCAACCGCAGGGGCTACACAAACCCCGAGATTAGTGAGATCACTACTTTTTCCTGGCTGTGGCTGATCGCTTATTTACGCGGGGATATCCGTGTTCGTTATTATGAAGGCGAACTGCCGGAGCCTCTTCTCATGGTTGCCTCTATCAAAGGCTACTGGAGCGGGCGGGCGGAAGAAGATCCCGAGGTGGAGGACAATCTGTATATCTCCATGCTCACCGATCCGCGTGATATCAGACAGGATGAAGCGCTGTGTGATTATTACCGTACAAACAGTTATCCGGTTTCGCAGTACGATCTTTTTAGCAGCCCAAAAGGTACGGATGAGTATAGACAGCTCTGGAAACCCGGCCCGCTTCCTCAACTTGAAAACAGTCCTCTGCCTGACGGCAGATTTTTTGTCCTATGCAGCCTGCCGGGTATCGGACTTATCACAAAAAACGAATGGAGGCTGCTGTGTGAAAACAAGACGCCGCCGCCCTTGCCGGAATATTTATTCAGAGAAACAGAGGAGCTTGCCCCTGGCCCTCACCGTATTATCTTTTGCCGGGAGGATATCAGGGAAGCCCTTAGCCGAAAATATACCCGGCATCATCTTCTTTCGGCGCTATTACATAATGATGTGATCATCCGGCGGGAGATGTTGTCCAAACAACTTAACCGCCTACTGGATACCATGAAGCAAAGAGGCAATGTCGAAGTAGCTTTGCTGCCGCGAATTGCCTTTAAGAAGCTGCAGGTGGAGATGATTTGCTGGAAGAATAGCGTAACAGTGGCCTGGCTCCAGAACTTAAGCCAAAGCGCATTTACAGACGATGGGATCTCCAGCAGGGCAAATTATGCCTCCCTGGACTTTATCTGGAAAAAAATGCTATCCGGCTGGAAGCACAAAGATAAAGTAATGCGCCAAATCGGGAAATGGCTGAAGGGTATGGATCTGGACATAGAAGAAAATGACAGCGTCATAGTAAGAAATTGGGATGTACTGTAGCGGTCTGCGACCGCAGTGTTGAGTTATGAGTGTTGAGGGTTGAGTTGTTGTAGATTTGCGCAGCAAAGCCACCCTCTTCTAACTTCTGCCTTCTTTCTTCTATCTTAATAAGCCTGACCGAAAAGGGCGGTCTTATTGACATAAATGGCAGCCCTGGCAAATGCTTAGGCGTTGATTAAATATGCCGCTTAAAGAGCTGATCAGTACATTATGGGAGGAGCTGCCTCCCTGATGTACCACCAGCTGCCCCGGGGCCATCATCATCAAACCGGTCAGCAGCAAATCCTCGTAACCGGCAGCTAAACCGCCTTCTACCACCTGCAGCCGCTTACCGTCATCATTAAAAAGATTATAACTGCCGTCGGCAGCCAAAAACAAATGCATCCGGGGAAAAGAGCTTTTTTGCCGGGACAGAAAATCACCCATCAGCTGATAATAGGCCTGATCCTCCCGCTGATCAAGAATTTCCTCAATGGCCAGGGATAAAGTGGCCAGCAAATATTCGCGGTAGCCGGGGCAGCGAAACCGGATAAAGCCGTGATAATCAAAGACGGCTTGGCCTTTGCGCAAACCGGAGCAGATCCTGCCTCGGCCGCTTCCGGTCAAATGCTTGATTATTGCTTCCCGCATCCGCTTTTCCCTATCCCTGCCGGCAAAAATACCCCAGCTTAAGCTGTCCTGGGCCAGTAAACGTCTGGCCTTTTCCAGAAGAGTTTTTTGCTCGTCGGGATTTAAGTCCGGATAGCGGCTGCTGATGAAACGGGCCAGAGATTGGGGCTCATAAGCCTCAAAAAAAAGCCCTGTCAAAGCCAAAGCCAGACGCTGCGGGGAATTACGCCCCTCAACGCCGCACCAAAGGATCTCCCCGGACAGGTGGGGATGAAAAGGTTCAAGATAGGCCAAAGCAGCCTCACACAGCTCAGTCTGACTGAACCTGACAGCAATTTGCGGCATAACGGCACCTCCGAATCCACCCTTTAGTATATTCGAAAGATACCATTTTATACTGCGTGGAGTTTTGCTGTTGACTTGTTACTAGTTATTTGCCTTTTTGTTGCTTTTTCCAGAAATCTAAGCGGAATTCTTCAAAAGCTCCTGCCAGTATTGCTTCTCTGATCTGTTCCATCAAATGGGTCAGATAATATAGGTTGTGGATGGTGGTTAGGCGGATGCCTAGTACCTCCCTGGATTTCAGGAGGTGGCGGATGTAGGCGCGGCTGTAGTTTCGGCAGGTATAGCAGCCGCATTCCGGATCGACCGGTTGGAAATCCCGGGCGTATCCGGCGTTACGGATCACCAGCCTGCCTTCGGGCACCAGTACCGTGCCGTTGCGGGCCATCCGGGTGGGCAGTACGCAATCAAACATGTCAATGCCCCTAGCCACGCCCTCTACCAGGCAGTCCGGGGAGCCTACCCCCATCAGATAGCGGGGCTTGTCCTCCGGCAGTAAGGGTGCGCTATAGTCCAGCACTTCGTACATCAAGGATTTGGGCTCGCCCACGGAAAGCCCGCCTAGGGCCAGGCCGGGAAAGTCCAGGGCGGCAATTTCCCTGATGCTTTTCTCCCGTAGTTCCCGGACCGTGCCTCCTTGGATAATGCCAAATAGAGCCTGCCGGGGATGAACATGGGCTTCCCGGCAGCGCCGGGCCCAGAGGGTCGTCCGCTCTTGGGCTGCCCGGACCTCCTGAAAGGGGGCGGGATAGGGGGCGCATTCGTCGAAAGCCATAGCGATATCGGCCCCCAAGGCCATTTCTATTTCCATCACCTTTTCCGGATCGAAATAGTGACCGGAGCCATCAATATGGGAGCGGAAATGCACCCCGTCATCGCTGATGGTGCGCAACCCGGCCAAACTGAATACCTGAAAGCCGCCGCTGTCGGTAAGAATAGGCCCGTCCCAGTGCATAAAATCATGCAATCCCCCCGCCTGGGCCACTATGCTTTCTCCGGGGCGCAGATAGAGATGATAGGTATTGCTGAGAATGATGCCGGCGCCCAGCTCCCGCAATTCTTCCGGGGAAAGGGTCTTGACCGCGGCACAGGTGCCCACCGGCATAAAAACCGGGGTCAAAACATCGCCCCGCCCGCTATGAAGCACCCCGGCCCGGGCCAAACCATCCTGAGCCTTGAGAGTATATTTGATCATAAAAAACTCCTCATTATTATCTAAAGCAGTCTGCGACCGCAAGTATTCAGGATTCAGTATTCTCTATTTACTATATTATCAGCATTGCATCGCCAAAACTGTAAAATCTATAACTTTCCCGGATAGCTTCCTCATAGGCGGCTAAAACCTGTTCCCGTCCGGCAAAGGCTGATACCAGCATCAGGAGAGTGCTTTTGGGTAAATGAAAATTGGTAATAATTCCCTCTACTATTTTAAAGCGATAACCGGGATAAATATATTTTTGCGTCCGGCCTTCTTGGGCAATCAGCCGCCCCTTTTCATCAGCTACGGTCTCCAAGGTGCGCACGCTGGTGGTGCCCACGGCAATTATCCGCCCCCCCTGCTCTTTGGCCTGATTGATCCGGCCGGCGGCATCAGCGCTCAAACGATAATATTCTTGATGCATGAAATGATCTTCCACCTGATCCGCTTTGACAGGACGAAAAGTGCCCAGGCCCACATGAAGCAGCAATTTGACAATACTGATACCTTCCGCCTCCAATCCTGCCAGCAACTCTTGGGTAAAATGCAAACCGGCGGTAGGGGCGGCGGCGCTGCCGCGCTCAAAAGCATAAACCGGCTGATAGCGCTCTTGATCCTCCAAAGGCTTTTTGATATAGGGGGGCAGGGGCATTTCTCCCAGTTTTTCCAAAAGAGGATAAAACTCTCCCTCATAGAAAAACTCAATCAGCCGGGAGCCCTCTTCCGCTTCAGCAATAACTGCGGCTGTCAGCTGGGGCAGCGCAAAACTAAGCCGGACGCCGGGCCGGGCCTTTTTTCCGGGTTTTACCAATGCTTGCCAGGTTTTGATCCCAACCTGACGCAAAAGCAGCAGCTCTATTATGGCCCCGCTCTCTTTACGGCCATAAAGCCGGGCGGGCAAAACCCTGGTATCATTGATGACCAAAACATCACCCGGGCGCAGCAAACGGGGTAATTCAAAAAAGCGGCTATGGCCGATCTGACCGTCAGCCCGCCGCAAAAAGAGCAACCGGGAGGCATCCCGGGGCTCAATAGGCTCTTGAGCAATCAGCTCCGGAGGCAAAAAATAATCAAAATCACTAACCTTCATTCCTGCTCGTCCTCGAAACTCAACACTCCGGCTTGTCCGGGTTAGGCTTATTCCAGCAAGACAACAGCCTGGGCTGCTATGCCAAGGCCCTCTCCCGTAAAACCTAAGCCCTCGGTAGTAGTCGCTTTTATGGAAATTTTTTCTGTCTCCAAATTTAGTACCCTGCTTATATTCCCCCGCATGGCCGGGATGTGGGGAGCCATTTTGGGCGCCTGGGCAATGATTATGCTGTCAATATTGACAATAGAAAAGCCCAGCCAGGCCAGTTTCTCCCTCACTTGGGCCAGCAAAAGCAGGCTGGAAATCGTGCTATAAGCCGGATTGCTGTCCGGAAAGTGGCTGCCAATATCTCCCAAGGCCGCCGCCCCCAGCAAGGCATCCATAACAGCATGAATCAAAACATCAGCATCACTATGACCCAATAACCCCAGATGATGATCTATATTCACACCACCCAAGATCAACCTGCGCCCCGGAACCAAACGGTGTACATCAAACCCATTACCAATTCTCATAGCCAATTCCTAACTCTTATTATCCTAACCCGGACAAGCCGGAAAAGCACCGTCATTGCGGACTTGATCCGCAATCCCCCGGTGATACGCAGGGGATCCCGGGTCAAGCCCGGGATGACGTGTATGATGATTTTTATCAATAATTTTGCCATTTTGCGTCGAATTTCGCTAGTAAGAGCCTAACTACGATGAAAGCGCCGACCCGGTAAACCCTGCTCTATTGGCTTTAGCTTCAATTTATTCTGCCGCTTTTGTTCATCCTTGATCCGTTGTCTTAAGATCAGCTCCGCCAGGATAAAGTCCTGAGGCAGGGTCAATTTCTCATTTTCGTCCCGGGCAAGAACCAAACGGGCTTGCCCGCCATAATATTCTACCAGGGCCGCATCGTCGCTAGCCTGATAATCCTCGGATTCCGCCCGCAAGGAAGCCTCTACTAAAACTTCCCGGGCAAAAATCTGAGGGGTTTGGGCGGCAAAAAGTTCATCCCGGAGCAAAGTAGCATTGATCAAACCTCCGGTACCGCGCTTGATGGTATCCTTGACCGGCGCCGCCAATATTGCCCCGCAAAGAGGAGTGGCGGCATCCAAAACCGCAGCCAGATCCCTGGATGTGAGCAAAGGCCGGGCGCCGTCATGGATCAAAACCATATCCGCTTGGGGGTTTAAGGCCAATAATCCGGCTAAAACCGAGCGCTGACGGGTATTTCCCCCCGGCAGCACTGCTTGGACCTTGGCAAAGGGGGCGGCAATGATCCGGCATTGCTCCAGCTCGGCTGCGGCTGCCATTATCACAATTTCCCCGATCCGTTCCTCTTGGGCCAGACGGCGCAATGACCAATGCAAAACCGGTTCGCCCAAAAGAGAACTCAAAACTTTATTTTGACCCCGTCCGGCCCGCAAACCCCGCCCGGCAGCAAGCAAAATAGCAGCTATCATATCACACCCCCCAAAGAGCAAGTAATAAGTAACACATATGTTATTCCAACCCCCATTTAGTAGCTTACGAACTCGTTTCGTAAATAAAAAACAAGAATTTTGTTCAATAGTTTTCGCGAAGCGAAAAGTTACCCGCATTCTGATTTCTGAATACTGAATCCTGAATACTTGCGGTCGCAGACCGCCTTAGGTTTCCACGGCAAAGAGAGCGTCTATCGCCTCTGTTACGGCGTCTTCGCTTTCCTGGCGAACCAGCATCAGTTCGCTGATCAGCACCCTGCGGGCATAATCCAGCATTTTGCGTTCACCAGAAGAAAGCCCGCGGCTCATCAGGCGGGCCATCAGGTTTCGCACTACTTCGGCCACTTGATGAATATCACCGCTTTTGATCTTTTCCATATTGTTGCGATAGCGGCGGCTCCAATTATCCTCGGTTTCATTGACCTCATCCACCAGGATAGAGAAAACCCTCTCCACCACAACCTGATCCACAATTTGCCGGATCCCGGTATTGTTAACGGATTCTACCGGTACCGATACCCGCATATCGCCAAAGCACATTTTCAGCACATAATACTCTCTTTGAGCCCCCAAAAAATCGCGATTTACAATAGCCTCAATAATACCCGCCCCATGGGCGGGATAGACAACCTTATCGCCAACAGCAAACATCTGGGATCACCGTCCTTGTATTTAGGATGATTTCATCCTCTTCCGTGCGAATTCATCTCTTCTTTAATTTTACCAAATTACCCTGCTGCTGTCAATTTATAAAATTATTTATTTTATCATATAGCCTGTATCATGTCAAGATATTATTCTTAAAGCTTGTTTACAATATTTACCATTTTTCTTGCCTAACAAAATACACCCGGCATGATATCATTAAAGCGCTGCTTGAGATAGCAATCAGAAAAATAATTTAGGTAAATTTTGCCTTTTTCTCTTTTGCCGGTTAAAACAACTTTCTTTGTTGTATTTTTTGTGATAGAATAGGGATAGAGAAAAGCGCCTAACAAAATAAAATGATCGGGATAAAAAAGCTGGAAAAGAGTTAATATATGGTTAGGCACAAGTGCGCCCGGCTTATGATCCTTCAGTCCAAGAAAAGTGAGGTGCCACGACTAGTGAATGAAGTAATTAAAATCCCTTTGCTGCCCTTGCGGGGTATGCTTTTATATCCATATATGTTTGCCCATTTGGACGTAGGCCGCGACCGCTCTATCCAGGCTATTCACGAGGCTATGTCAAACTCAGACAAGCTGCTCTTTTTGTCTATGCAAAAGGACCCCCAAACCGATGAGCCCGAACCGGAAGATATTTATGAAGTGGGCACCGTAGCCATAGTCAAGCAGCGGCTGCAGTTACCCGGCGGCAGTATCCGGATTTTGGTGGAAGGCCTTTACCGGGCGCGGATGCTGAGGTGTTCCCAAACCAAGCCCTATATGTTTGCAGAGCTTGTGCCCCTAAAGGAAACAGTCGAAGCCAGCGCGGAAGAACTTGAAGCCTTGATGCGTCTGGTTCACAATTCTTTCGAAGAATTGAGCCGCCTGGACAAAAAAATCCCTCCGGAGGCCCTGGCTGCCCTGGATCTGGACGATGAACCTCAGCATTTTGCCGATATGGTAGCCGGCGCCCTCAGCCTGAAGCTGCCGGACCGTCAGGCATTGCTGGAGGAAGCAAGCATCAATAAGCGGCTGGAGCTGCTGCTCCATTTATCCCGCCGGGAAAAAGAACTGCTGGAGCTGGAGCGGGATATTTCGGCCCGGGTACGCCAGCAAATGGAAAAGAATCAAAAAGAATATTATCTGCGGGAACAGATCAAAGCCATCCAACAGGAATTAGGCGATAAAGACGATCGCAGTTCCGAGGTGGAAGAGCTGCGCCATCGCATTGAAGAAAGCAAATTACCTCCGGAGATCTTAGAAAGGGTCAACCGGGAACTGGACCGCCTGGCCCGTATGCCCAGCATGGTTGCCGAGGCTATGGTGGTGCGTAATTATATCGACTGGGTACTGGATCTGCCTTGGAGCAAAGAAACTACTGACAGGATAGATCTGCAGGAGGCAAAAGCCATCCTGGAAGCTGATCATTATGGCTTGGAGGAGGCCAAGGAGCGGGTTTTGGAATATTTGGCCAGCCACAAGCTGAAAGCCGGCCTCAAAGGCCCCATCCTTTGCCTGGTGGGCCCGCCGGGAGTAGGCAAAACATCTCTGGCCCGTTCTATGGCCCGCTGCCTGGGCCGTCAATTCGTCCGCATGTCTTTGGGAGGTATCCGGGATGAGGCGGAGATCCGGGGTCATCGCCGGACCTATATCGGGGCTATGCCCGGCCGCATCATCCAGCTGATCAAGCAGGCAGGCAGCAAAAACCCCCTCTTTTTGCTGGATGAGATCGACAAGCTTGGCAGCGACTTCAGGGGCGACCCCTCCAGCGCTCTCCTGGAGGCTTTGGATCCCGAACAGAATGTTCATTTCAGCGACCATTATATCGAAGCGCCCTTTGATCTTTCCCATGTAATGTTCATTACCACTGCCAATGTGCAGTATGATATCCCCCGGCCTTTGCTGGACCGGATGGAAATAATATCGGTAAGCAGCTATACGGAAGAGGAAAAACTGCAAATAGCCCTGCAGCATTTGCTGCCTAAACAAATCAAGGAACATGGATTGGAAGAGGCCGGTCTTTTTGTCTCCGATAATGCCATGCGCTCTATTATCCGTCAATATACCAGGGAAGCCGGGGTACGGGAGCTGGAACGTAAACTGGCCAAAATTTGCCGCCGGGTGGGCCATGACCTGGTATTAGGAGAAATCCCGCCCTTCAAGGTCACTCAGGGTAATATTGAGAGTTACCTGGGGATACCCCGCTTTAGTTACGGCAAAATCGACAAAGAACCCCAAGTAGGCGTCGTCACAGGCCTGGCTTGGACAGAAGTAGGCGGGGATCTGCTGCAAATAGAGGTGCAAACCCTGCCCGGTAAAGGCAAAATGACCATCACCGGACAGCTGGGGGATATAATGAAGGAAAGCGCTCAAGCCGGTTTCACCTATATCCGCTCGATCGGGCAGCAGCTGGGCATTGCCGATAATATTGAGGAAAGTACTGATTTCCATATTCATGTGCCCGAGGGAGCTATTCCCAAAGACGGCCCTTCCGCCGGCACTGCCATGGCCGCGGCTTTAGCCTCCCAGCTGACAGGACGGCAAATTGCCTCCGACCTGGCGATGACCGGAGAAGTAACATTACGCGGCCACGTGCTTGCCGTGGGCGGGATCAAAGAAAAGATCCTGGCAGCCCACAGAGGCGGCTGCCGGCAAGTGATCTTACCCCTGGAAAACAAAAAAGATATGGAAGATATTCCCAGTAATATCCGTAAAAAGCTCAAGCTTCATTTTGTCAAGAGTATGCAGGAAGTACTGGATCTGGCGCTCCTACCGATGCACTGATGCGGCTGTGCCGCAAGGGAGTAGGGATTAGGCACTTACTCCCGAAATTCTGCGCAAAATGGCAAAATTTTTGTACCTTCGTATTCCCACTCAAAACTCAAGACTCAAAG
>WRHF01000105.1 GCA_009783415.1 Clostridiales bacterium | reverse complement strand
AATGCTTGTTGCCTTTCAAGGTTTTCCCGCGCCGCCTGGCGGCAAAAAGACCGGCGCAGTGATGGAAAATGTTTTCGTTCTTGGGTATATGCTTATGGCAGAATATATTGCCATAGGTAAACATATCTGCAATATAAGAATCATACCATAATTTCCATATATATACAATATATTTATATTACTAAAACAAAAAAGAACCATATTTCCCCGTATATTTCCGGAAAATATGGTTCTTTTATTATTCTGCCTACGTGAGGAGATAAACCCCACCCGCCGAAGCGGAAATCATCTCAGCTAATAAGCATTTCAATTACGCATTTCAATTACGCATTACGAATTACGCATTTCAATTACGCATTACGAATTACGCATTACGAATTGCTTTAGATCAGCCTCCTACAACCATTCGCAGAATCAGGGCAGCATCAGTAGTATCAACTACCCCGTCGCCGTTGACATCACCCAAAAGCAGGGCTCTGGGAGTCCATTCTTTCAGGCCTACGATCATTTGCAGTATCAGCATGGCGTCTTCGGGGGTGACAAAGCCGTCGCCGTCAACATCGCCCAAAATACCGATAACCAGGGTACCTGCCTTGATCGCTACTTCCAGATCGACCAGATGGCCGAGGCCGGAGAGGTATTGCAGCTTTACAGGTTCTACTTCCAGGGGATAATCCCCTACTCCGGGAGCGCTGTCCGCCACTTTATAGGTTACGGTGAAGAGGAGGACATCATTTTTGACATTTTCGTCGGCAGCAAAAGCGATCCGCATCATGCCCGGGGCAAAGACCGGATTGGCCACAAAGAACATGGTGTTCACGGCGCCGGCAGGAGTGATGGTTTGGGGTGTGTAGATGCTGCTGTTATAAGGTATCTTCAAATCAAGGGCGGCGAAGCCGAAAGCATTGTCCTTGATTTTGTAGGTAACGTCAACCAAATCACCGGGTTTGGCCATAACATCGGCTACTTCTACGGTCGCCGGTTTTTCGGCTGTTGCCTGGACGATCGGCAGAGACAGGTAGGTATTGGGGCCTAGATTGACCGTAAATTCGGTTGCGTCGCGGGTTATGTAAGTAAAGTCGGGATCCGAGCCGTAAAGGATGATCCCCATCTGATTACCTTTAGTGAATTTGTATTCGGAAACATCCATTTCCCAAGTATAGGAATTGAAATTGGCCGCTGTAGGCGCCGAGATGCCATAAGGTATGATATCTACCGGTTGGAACAAATAGTTGGCATGCCAGTTGCCGCCCTTTTCGATATTGGCGAGGCCCGGGACATCCGGGGCGATCGTGCCGTCGGGATTGGGGTTACGTACGTCTATGGAGCCCATGGCTACGATCTTGACACTGGAGGTGCCCCATTCCAGCAACATGGCGGAAATTGCGCCCACGTCTTTACTTGCGGCTATTTCCGCGGTCATTTTGGTAAAACCGCTGATAGTAAATTCTTCCTCGATGTCCTTGAGGAACAGCACCCGGTCTTTGATCTCTTTAGTTTTGCTGAACTGAGAAGTTAAGGCAGAACTCGTATAAAGCAAGCGCTGTTCGGTTCCGCTCCAAGCTGTAGTAACGCCTTCCAAACCGCCCACAAGCATATTTCTCCAGATCGGACGCTGACTGCCGGTCAGAGCTGAGGCTGCACCTTGACCGCGCACTAAGAGCAGATTATCCAGCGCACCGTTGGCGCTATTCAAGCCGTTAGCCCTCAGATGCTGGCGGTTGCTTGCCAAGCCGTTTACCCCGTTAATATAATATGAGTCATCGTAGTTTTGCGGATATGTTACTTTGGTAAGGTAATCATCCTGGAATGTTACACTTGTCGAAGTGGAGGGAGGTACAGTGGATATCGTACCGACCCTGCCGCCTTGCGGATAGAATTTCTGATAGCCGTTGCCTCTCGGCCAGATATCATAATTTCTCCATGATCCAGTGGCGGAACCCAAGGTATTGCCCTCAACAGAATAGGTTGGGGTTCTTTCCACTATGCCGTTTTCTACACCATAGAGATAGTGATCTGCCCAGTCAGTCATGATAGCAGTAGTAGTCCAGGCGCCGGAGCGGGCATTGCCCATACCGTGACCGCCCTGATGGAAGAGACCCTTAACTACTTCTACTCCGTAGAATTTGAGTGTTTCGTTCAGCAAGGCGGTATGACGGAATTTTACGTTACCGTCATTAAAGCCGTGACCCATGATAACGCCCAAGTCCTTGCGGAAATCAGCGCCGAAGGAGAGCGGATTTCTTTCATCCCAGGCAGGGCTGTAATCCCCGGTTGTAGCATCCTGCTCACTGGTTAAATATAAGAGCCAATCCCAGTAATTATCCCAAATTGGTGAAGTTATGGGTGTAGGATAAGCCGGAGCTCCCGTAGTGACCATTCTGCCTGCACAATACATGGTGATGGCATTAAGGTCTTCGCCCACATAACCGCCGGGGGCATAAGGCATACCGTTTTCCCGGTAATAGTTGTAGGCATTGGTGACAGGGGCGCCGGTGAAGATAGTCCTTAAACCTTCAACGCCGGTAACAGCGGCTGCCATCGGCATAGTTCCCTCATAAGATGTACCGGAAGCTGCCGCTTCGCCGGTGGCCCAGTAAGCTTTTACTTCCACCAGGCCGTCACGGTCCGCATAGCCGCGCACCCTGCCGTTGAGCCAGTCAATAACAGCAGCGCCTGCCAGGCTTTCCTGATACATACCGTATTGCAAAAAGCCTTCGGAATAATCGGAGCCTGTGATCCGGTATCGAAGTACGGCATATCCGCGCTGAATCATGGTAGCCGTGCTCCAGGGACCGGCTGCTCCCGGACTGGTGCTATAGGTAGTACCGTCACGCTGACTGCCGGTAGGGGTTCTGGCCGGAGGCAGCCAGGGATAGTCAGCCGCTTGCTCAGCGGTATAGACTGTAGCGTCGAGCATGCCATCTGCTAATAGATCTTTATATGGAGCTACAGTAGCTTCAGCGCCTTTACCGACGCGCCTTTCCGTGACATTTCTCAACGCCCGGTAACTCTTATCATTTTCCGGGCCGTAAATTTTAGTCCAATGGCTGCGGTCACTTAAGACGCCTGCCATACCTGCCGGTCTGGCCTTAAAGGCGGTGTGTTGGAAGCGAGTGGCAGCCGGACCCTGAGCGGGGAAACCTTCATAAATACGGTCTGAGAAACCAATGAAGAGGACGCCACCTGTTGTAGTAGTTTCGTACGGCGATATATTGATGATTGCCGGGCATTTTAGACCACCGTTTTCCGGCAAGGTTTCGACCGGCCTTCTGATCACAACACGCATCAGATCACGTTTACCATCCATGTCGGTATCCAGAGGAGTTTCGACCCAAACTACTTCATTGATCACGTTATCATTACTGAAAATGGAACGGATCTGACCTGTAGCTTCATTCCACATGGTGGGGAAGTTTTCCAGATTCTTCTGCAAGTGCTCATTGCCTACTTTAGGCACGGCGCTCCACTGGGCATAGAGGGTATGAGCTCCCGCGGGGACAATGCTGGCGGCTGTTACTAAAGTGCCGCCTGTGGCAGCGGTAAACCAGCCATTGAAACTGAAGCCGCTGAAGGCAGGCCTGGGCAAGACGCCATATTCTTCACCCGGGGTCACACTAAGGCTGGCCGGGTCGACCGTGCCGCCTTGGGGATTCAAGGTGACCGTGACCGGATCGGCCGCAACAACTCTGGTCACGACAATATTATAGGTTTTGCTTACGGTCGTATCCCCTGAGGTTACTTTGACCGCAAAAGGATTTTCACCCACCGCCAGGCTTTTGCTTCCGGTGCCCTCAATCGTGGCCCCGATCCCGGCGGCTGATGCCGAAATATTGATGCTGGAAACAGAGCTGGCAACGGAAACCGTGTAACTGGTGGTAGCCGCGGCAAATGCCGGGGTCAGCGTGCCCTGGTTAACGCTAAGGCTGGCCAGGTCGGCATTATTATCGGGAGGGCCGGCAGGCACCCCGAATACTTCCCATTCGCCAAGACCGATGCCGTTGGTAATGGTGCCGCTTCTGTACAGTTTCAGACGCAGCTGGGTCGTCGTCACCGGATCAAAGGTCACGGAATTCCAGTTGCCCATAGTGGCAGTTGGGATATTGGTCACATCAGCGCCGGTGGCACCGTTTTTCATGTTGGTAACTTCTTTCCATTCGGTCCCGTCCAGCCATTCTACTTTTGCTTCACTATTGGGAACCGTAACATTGGAATCGGTCCACCAGTCACATCTGACGGCGTCGATGACATAGGGTGTGCCCCAGTTGATGATGAAGTATAATCTGTTACTGACGCTGAAGTGATCGGTATAGGACCAGGACAAATAACCATTAGACGAACCGGAAGTAGGCCTGATGCCGTTGGTAACACGCAGTATCCCATGGGTCGCCTGGGTGGGTGTACTATAACTGGGGTTGAGATAGTTCGCGTTGATACCGGGTCTGTCGACGCCGGCTCCGGTAGTAGGATTGTACCTCGCTGCCGTATCAACAGCGTTGTTGTCCAGAGGCCGGGTGTTTGTGATCTGCCTTACACTCGTAAGCCTTGCGATATTGCCTTCCTCAGCAGTATAGCAAGCCGCCCGGGTCAGATCCGGATGGGCCGGTACGGGCGCCGCGGCTAAGAACATGGATACCCCTAAGCTTAAGATAAGTACGATTGAAACAAAGATAGACCCGGGTAATAAGTATTTTTTCAGCTTCATAATAAAAAGACCCTCCTCTTTTTTTTGCTAGTTTGCCAAATTGAAACTTGATTCTGCTGCAAGAACTCCATAAGTGTCATTCTGAGCAAAGCGAAGAATCTTCGGTTGGTAGGTACACAAACGTTTAAGATTCTTCAGTCGCTTAAGCTCC
This sequence comes from Clostridiales bacterium, assembly GCA_009783415.1. Taxonomy (GTDB): domain Bacteria; phylum Bacillota; class Dehalobacteriia; order UBA4068; family UBA4068; genus WRHF01. Next base: position 6,365 of record WRHF01000105.1, on the reverse strand, counting down.
TTCAGAATGACAGGAAAGAGACTTTCTGCTGTGGAATCAAACTTTGATCTCTCTACTTCATAGGCGTTCCCTCCTATCCAATTCACAATTCACAATTGAGTGTCCTCAAATACTTTGGGACTATTGAGGTTTCATGGGTTATTTGACGGTATCCGGATTATTTTTTGTATAATTGCAATATAACAGTAGCTATATGATAACATATTTACTAGCCAATGTAAACATTTACAGCCAGAGCAACAGGGCAATCGCATAGAAAATAATTGAAATTCTGGAAAGCCCATTAACAACATGAAATTTTGTATAAAGGGATTTCTGAAATACGGAGCGCCGTGTCCGCCTTGCCCCAGCTAACTCACGAGCAAAATTTTTATGCGATTGCCCTGCCAGAGCAATCACATGCAAAATAAGGAAAAGAACCATATCCCCTTGCATTTTGCCGAGAGAATATGGTTCTTTTAGCGGATAGGGGGTAGACCATTTCCTTGTCTGCTCCATAGGGGCTATTATGGATTTAACGTAGATAATACCCTAAATCGCGATTTGCTGGAATCTATATAACATGAGTTATTTTCGACAAATTAAGCTTTTCTTAAAAAAAATACCCTACTCTCCCAGGGCCAAATATAAGTTTTAATTATTTGCCATGTCAAACAAAGGAGGAGCTTATCAGAAATTTCAATATTTTGTCAAACATTTAAGCTTGACTCTAAAATAGAAACATGCCATAATAATGTAGAAGGAGGTGGTTATTTATGGATAAATTGTAATTATTACCCATTTGCTCTCAAGTTACCAAAGTTACTAAATTGTCTCTAAAAATACTATTTAGGAGGAATAGATCATGAAGAAAAATAAAAAGCATCTATTGGCATTTCTTTTCGTATTACTTACTCTTTCAATCTTTTCGCTAGGATTAACTGCTTCAGGGCAGGCAATCGGTAAGCCGGACGCGCCTTGGTTTGAGGATTGTGTACCAGGGCAGATTATAGTAGGCATACAAGATAACCTATCCATTTCCCAAGGCACCCTTGCCACCGCCAATCAGGGTTCCTCATCTAGCCTATTTCTGGGCGTAGATACCTTAAATGTTAAGGATTTGACGGATATGTCTGAGATAATATCCTTGATCCAACAGGAAAACGGCGGCAATATGGAGATTGAGCCCCAAGAATATAATGGCCCTCAGGTTCTGCTGCTGGAGTTAGCCTCTGACAGCGGAGAGGATATGCTTCAAGCGATTGAAATATTGGAGCAAAACCCCTTTGTGAGCCACGCTTCACCAAATTACATAACCAGGACAAGCTCTAATACTCCTATTATTCCTAACGACCCACTTTATGAATACCTTTGGGGTATGGAGAAGATACAGGCACCTGAAGCTTGGGATATTTGGACAGGAAGCCGCTTCGATAGAGAAAGTTGTCCTGTCAAGGTTATTGTAGCTGATTCCGGAATAGATTATACTCACCCGGATCTTATTGGAAATGTAAAAGCATCTTGGGGGTATGATTTTATCAACGATGATCAAGATGCCATGGATGATTTTGGTCATGGCACACATGTCGCAGGTACGATCGGCTCAGTTGGAAATAACAATGAGGGCGTCGTTGGGGTCAATTGGCAAGTGACTATGATCCCAATAAAAGTATTTGATTCCGGCGGTTGGGGTACCTGGGAGGCGCTTATTGAAGCCATAGTCTATGCCGAAACCTGGAAGGTTCCAATTGTAAACTTTAGCGGTGGGGGATACTATTTTGATCCTACATTGAAGGATGTCATTAATAACTACAGCGGTCTGCTAATAGCCGCTGCTGGAAATTATGCAGGTGACAATGACACAAACCCATTCTACCCTGCCTCTTACGATTGTGATAACATTATTTCGGTGGCTGCATCCTATTATGATGATGAACTTTGTGGCTTCTCCAACTATGGCGAAACAACGGTTGACCTAGCCGCACCCGGTGATGATATACTGAGTACGGTACCGGAATGGGCCTGGTGGTACTGGTGGAGGATCGGTGATTACTATGCCTATGACGGAGGCACCTCCATGGCAGCACCTCATGTGGCAGGCACGGCGGCGCTATTGTGGTCTTATGCAGTAGAGCATGGGCTTGGGCTGACTCTGGCAGATATAAAGGATGCCATTCTAAGCACTGTGGATCATAGTACTCACCTGGAAGGCTATGTCCTTACGGAGGGACGCCTGAACACATACAAAGCACTCAAATCTATTATCCCATCAGAAATTATCATTACATACGATGCCAACGGTGGTAGCGGCGAACCGAGTCCCCAAATCGGAGAACCTGGGGTATCTATAAATCTGGATTCAACAGTGCCTATCAGAGGTTATAGCGAACATTATGGTTTTCCAGGTTGCGAATTCCTGGGTTGGGCAACTACTTCTGATGCAACAACTCCCGAATATCAGCCGGGGGATCCAGCTGTGTTCTATGACAATACAATACTTTACGCTGTATGGCAAGGTATTGATATTATGAATGTCCACTATGTTGATACAGATCCTTATTATAGTGATTTTAAGATTGGTTTTGATCTGGCTCTTTTAAACATCGAACCGGGAACCTATGACATGTCTGCTACCCTTAAGGTTTATCATGGCATTGAAATTGGCTGGCTCCAAGACTCTTTTGTAGTATACACGGTGGGCACACAAATACTTCCCTTTTTATTTGATGACCCCCAATGGGGCTATCAGGCTGAAAACCCCTACACAATAGAGGTGTTTATCTCAGATAATTTTGGCAATACATATATGGCCGTTTTTTTTCATGAAACTCTGCCACCGCCAGATTCCCCATAAAACTAAGTAAACGCAAGCTAATAATCTATTTAATTAATAGGGGTTATTGTAAAACAGCAGGCAAAAAAGAAAAAGCGAGTCTTGAAAAAGGCTCGCTTTTCTAGCTTCGGATGTTGGAATAGCTGATTTTTGCTTAAATGTTTTGCAGAGCAAGGCTCACCCATTCTGGCCTACCTGCCTTTACCTTCGGCAAAGCCTAAAACATGCACGTAGGCAAAACTCAAAATCATAGATTTCGGTTTTACCTTTGTCCTTTTATCAGCCTCCTACCACCATACGCAGAATCAAAGCAGCATCAGTGGTATCAACTACCCCGTCGCCGTTGATGTCACCCAAAAGCAGGGCTCTGGGAGTCCAGTCTTTGAGGCTTACAATCATTTGGAGCAGCAGCATGGCGTCTTCGGGAGTGACAAGGCCGTTGCCGTCTACATCACCTAGGATGCCGATTACCAGCATGCCTTCCTTGATTGCTATATTCAGATCAGCCAGATGGCCAAGGCCGGTAAGGTATTGCAGCTTCACGGGCGTGACTTCCAGGGGATAATCCCCTACTCCGGGAGCGGTGTCCGCTACTTTGTAGGTTACGGTGAAGAGGAGGACATCGTTTTTGACATTTTCGTCGGCAGCAAAAGCGATCCGCATCATGCCCGGGGCAAAGACCGGATTGGCCGCAAAGAACATGGTATTCAAGTCGCCGGCAGGAGTGATGGTTTGAGGTGTATAGATGCTGCTGTTATAGGGTATCTTCAGATCCAGGGCGGCGAAACCGAAAGCATTGTCCTTGATTTTATAGGTAACATCAACCAAGGCGCCGGGCTTGGCCAAAACATCGGCTACTTCGATGGTCACGGGCTTTTCGGCTGTTGCCTGGACGATCGGCAGAGACAGGTAGGTATTGGGGCCGAGATTGACTGTAAATTCGGCCGGATCATGGGTCATATAAGTAAACTCCGGATCTGAGCCGAAAAGGATAAGCCCAAGCTGATTACCTTTAGTGAATGTATATTCGGAAACATCCATTTCCCAGGTATAGGGGTTGAAGTTGGCAGATGTCGGAGCATTTGTCCCGTAGGGTTTGATATCAGCGGATTGGAAGAGGTAGTTGGCATGCCAGTTGCCGCCCTTTTCTATATTTGCCAATCCGGGGACATCCGGGGTGATCGTGCCGTCCGGATTGGGGTTGCGAATGTCTACCGAGCCGATACCCACGATTTTAACGAAGCTTGCACCCCATTCCAGCATCATGGCGGAAATTACACCGGTATCTTTACTTGCGGCAACTTCAGCTGTCACTTTGGTAAAGCCGCTGATGGTAAAGGTTTCATCAATATCTGTCAAAAACATTACGCGGTCTTTGATCTCTTTGGTTTTGCTGAGCTGAGGAACTATGGAAGCGGGCGCAGTAAGCAGTCTACGATCGTTACCGCTCCAGGAAGTGGTATTGTTTTCCAACCCGCCCACAAGCAGATTACCCCAGGCAAACCGCTGACTGCCACTGGTGGGAAGAGCCACACCCTGGCCCTTAACTATGAGAGCGTTTTGGAGATAACCGTTGGCATTATTTAAGCCGTTTGCCTTGATTTGCTGAACGCTGGCTGCCAGACCGTCCGATAGGCTTTGATAGTTCATGACCGGATAGGTTGCTTTGGCCAGGTAATCATCTTGAAAAGTTACTGCCGAAACAGATGCCGGGGGTGTTGTTTTCATCTCGCCGACCCTGCCCCCGGTGGGATAAAACTTTTGGTATCCGTCCAGGCGGGGCCATTTATCATAAGAATTCCAGACGGCTGTGCCAATATTGCTTTCAACAGAATAAGCAGGTGTGCTTTCAACTATGCCGTTGTCCACACCGTAGAGATAATGATCTACCCAAAGATGCATATTAGCCGCATTAGTCCAAGCGCCGGAACGGGTATTGCCCATGCTGTGGCCGCCTTGGTGGAAAAGGCCTTTAACGACTTCGATTTCATAGTACTTGAGCATCTCATGAAGCTGCGCGGTATTGCGGAATTTAACATTGCCGTCATTAAAGCCGTGACCCAGGATAACGCCAAGATCCTTACGCATATCATAACCGAAGGAAAGCGGATTTCTTTCATCCCAGAAGGGGCTGTAATCCCCGGTGCTAAGATCCCCTATTTTCCAAAGATACTGCAGCCAATCCCAATAGACATCCCAAACAGCCGGGGAAGGCGCCACCGGTGAGGAGGCATTAAAGATCCTGCCATAGCAATAAACGGTGGTGGTGGGAATGTTTTCACCCGGATTGTTGCCGGGGGCATAAAATGTGCCGTTTTCTCTGAAGTAATTATAGGCATTGGTAACGGGAGCGCCGGTGAAGATAGTTCTTAAACCTTCAACACCGGTAATAGCGGCTGCCATGGGAAGCGTGCCGCCATAGGATGTGCCGGCAGCAGCAGCTTCGCCGGTGGCCCAATAAGCTTCCACCTCGATCAAGCCGGTCGGATCCGCATAGCCCCTGACCCTGCCATTGAGCCAGTCTATAGCTGCCGCCGCAGCCAGGCTTTCCTGATACATACCATATTGGAGCACGCCTTCGCTCTGGCCGGCGCCGACAACTTGAGCCTGAAGCATGGCATAACCGCGGGGGATATAGTAAGCCGCATCCCAAGGGCCTGCCCCCGGGCTGGCGGTTGCCGATCTGCCGTCAAGTTGCTTACCCAGAGGGGTTCTGGCCGGAGGCAGGAAAGGATAGTCCGCTGCTTGCTGCGGGGTATAGGTCGTAGCCTTCAGCATGCCATCGTCCAGCAGATCCTTATATCTGGCCGTAGTAGCTTCCGCGCCTTTGCCTACCCGTCTTTCGGTAACATCTCTTAACGCCCGGTAACTTTTATCGTTTGCCGCACCAAGGATGGTGTTCCAATGACTATAGTCAGTTAAAGCGCCGGCCACGCCATCGGGCCTTTTATTGAAGGCCGTATGGGAAAAGTAGGTAGGCGTGGGGCCCTGATCCGCAAAACCGTCATATATATTGGCTGCAAAAGACGACCAAATGGTCATAGCTTGGTTGATATAAGGTGTTATCGCCATAATGGCCGGGCATTTCAGACCGCCGTTTTCCGGTTTGGTTTCGATCGGTCTTCTGATAATGACCCGAATCAGATCGCGTTTGCCGTCAAAATCGGTGTCAATGGGAGCTTCTACCCAAACTTCTTCTTGAATTACCCGGCTGGCATCATTGCTGAAGGCGACAGCGGTCCTGCCTGTTGCCGCATCCCACATACTGGGAAATTTTACCAAATTATCCTGAAGCCACTTATTGCCCACTTCAGGCACGGGAACCGGCTCTTCATCCGGTGCAGCGGCAACACTGAGGGCCATGCACAGGCTCAAGGTTATTGCCAAAACAAGAATGCCAACCATAAGTAAAGTATTTTTTCTGTTTTTCAAAAGAATTCCTCCTTTTATTAATTCACAATTCACAATTTTTAGCAAGCTATCCTCCTTTCGGGCAGTATTTGCGGCAGAATATAAAGCTTTATTTCAACATATGCAGAATAGATAAATTATA
>WRHF01000104.1 GCA_009783415.1 Clostridiales bacterium | reverse complement strand
CGATGGCAAATTTCTGCTGCCCATAGGGGCGCCCGACCCCGCTGCCATCAAAATCTATACGGCGCAGGAATTGTCCAATATACGTCTTGACCTTGGCAATTCCTATGTATTGATGAATGATATTGATTTGGCCGGCTTTGCTGATGATGACTGGATGCCTATTGGGGATAGCTATTCTGGACCCTTTACAGGAACTTTTGATGGGCAAGGCTATGAGATCAGGAATTTGCTCATAAGAGGCGGCGCTAATCAGTTCTGCGGACTCTTTGGTCAAGCTTCAGGTGCGACTATCAAAAATGTGGGTTTGAGCGGAACCGATATAAATGTCCCTGATTATCATTTTTTGACCGGGGGGATAATTGGCCACAATTCCGCCGGTTTCATTACCAATTGTTATAATACAGGGATTATTTATTCCGGCGGCTATACCGGAGGGATCTGCGGCGGTAATAATAATGGCTTTGTTTCCGGTTGTTACAATACAGGAAAGATATCTTCTACTACTTATCCTTATCACTTTAGTATCGGTGGAATCTGCGGAAACAGTTCAGGTCTTGTCACCAATTGCTATAACAAGGGAGATCTTGTTGCTTCTTATTATTCCAGCGCCGGGGGAATCTGTGGCGACGCTAATAACATCATTTCCGACTGTTATAATGCCGGAAATATATCTGCCGCCTCTTCTTCATATGCCGGAGGGATAGCTTCCTATAGCTATAGCTTGATCACCGGTTGTTATAATACGGGGGAAATATCTTCCGGGTATGTTGCCGGAGGGATCTGCGGATTTTTATATGGGGCTCAGATATCTGTTTGTTATAATAGCGGGATCGTATCTGCCGGATATATTGCCGGAGGGATCTGCGGCGAAAGCTACAAGGATATTAATATCATCTCCAATTGCTATAATATAGGATATATTTGTGTTATTTCTGCTGCTTATGGCGCTTTTGCCGGGGGGATTTGCGGCCCTAACTATATGCAGTGTTCCATAACCTCTTGTTATAACGCCGGGGATGTCGAGGCTATTTGCGCAGATATTACCATACTTGCCGCGGCCGGGGGGATTTGCGGTAGCAGTGATCCTTATTATATTAATGATCTATCCGGCTGTGTCGTTCTCTCCGGGCGGATATATGCAAAAAATGTCGGCGACTCAGCCAAAGGCTACCTGATCGGCAACGGCATGACGAAAAGCAATAACCTGGCTCTCAAAGAGATCCGGGGCGATGCGATTGATGATGCGACCCGGCGCATTTCTGCGGATGAAGCCGAAACCAAAGCCACTTACGAAGCCCTGGGTTGGGATTTTGTTGATATATGGCAGATGGTTCCCGGTTATAAATATCCTCAATTGCGGGGACTGCCGCCTGCCGGACCGCAAAGTGATCATTATCCTTTCACAGTGCAAGTGGTCAACTCTAATTACAGCGGGCTGAATTTCAATGGCCAAAGGACTTTGATCAGCGCTTTCCAGGTGCGGGCCAATGAGGAAGATTTGATCCTTAATAATACCCAGGGTTTGCGCCTGGCTTATGATAACAGTATTTTGCAGCTGCTCAAGTGGGATGCCTCGGCGGCTATTGCTGATCCCCTGGCTGGAGCGGTATTTAATTATCCTGCTGCCGGGGCCGGCAACACCGGGGTCTTGGGCGATTCTCTTACTGTATTTAATGCTGTCAGCGCCGATGGTAATATTGGCTATCTCTCCCTGAATGCCGGTGACTCCGCTTCCAGCTTTGCCTGCACCCCGGATGAATTTGTAACATTGGGAGAGGTTCGTTTTGCCTTCCGCGAGGGGAAAAGCGCTGCTGATTTGGCTGATGATAGTATCCGGATCATGGCTACGGATGAATTGGCTGCTTTAAAACAAACCTATGCCGTACTGATAAATACCGATCAGGAGCTTTCTTATACATATGGTACCCAATTGGATGGTATTGCTCTGCCCGATTTGGATACGCTTGCCGAACCGGCAATTATTTGGGATTTGCTCAATGGGGTCAGGGTCGGCGGAATGATCAGAAGCTATAACCCCAAGAAGCTCATAAATATCTATCTTAGTCAAGAGGGAAAAGATATTTATCACACAACAATCGATACTGCTACCGGCTGGGGACAGGCAGAGCAAAGCTTTAACTTCAAAGACGTGGTCCCGGGCGCCTATTCATTAGTTATTGTCAAGGATGTTCATACCAAATTTACTGTCCGGACGGTGATTGTCAAAGAAGAGGATCTGGATTTGACTTTGGACAGCCGTCCCGAAGTTCAGCTAATGAGATTGCGCTCCGGCGATATCAATGGCGACGGCCTGGTCAACGATGCCGATTTGACTATTTTATGGCGGGCAGGCAATTATAATAAACAGTCCAATGAAGCGGAAAATGAACGATGCGATCTGAACGGCGACGGTTTGATCAATGATGCCGATTTGACCATACTTTGGCTGGCTTACAATTATAATCGGGGAGAGATCATAATTGATTAAACGAAACAACGCAGCCAATTGCTTTTAAGGATATGCTTTTACCGGGACTTTTGACGGACAAGGGCATCTATACCCAAGAATGAGGTTTATTTTTATGAAGAAAATACTTTGATTAGCGTTTTTCGGATGCGGGCTAATGAGGCTGATCTGGCTATAGGAAATGTTCAGGGCTTATGTTTAGCTTATGATAATTGAATAGTTTAAATCAAAGCTCTGCCGCGCTGTTACATACTGACCGGGATATTCCCCACGAATATGGTATTCAATTGGCTGACCCGGCAATTATTTGGAATCTGGCTTGAGGTGTCTTTTTGTGCTGTTTTCTCGGATATGCCTAAGGCGGATTTCATCCGCAAGTATTCAGGATTCAGTATTCAGAAATCAGAATGCAGGTAGTTATAATTCCTCTCCCTCGTTCTAGCCACTAGCCACTAGATACTAGCCACTGGGCTGCGCCTGATAAAGCTTAATTAAAAGCGCTTGGGCTGTGGGCGCAGCCCACCTTGGTGGATCAAAAAAGCGCAAAAAAAGTCGAAAAATTTTCCTGATTTTTAGAAGGCATATCTTGGCTTTACGAAGAAATCAGTCAGTAATAAAAGTAATAAATCGAAAAAAGGAGTATGATTATGAAAAATTTTAAAAGTATGATCAAGCGGTTTCTGGTTTTGACGCTGGTATTAGCGTTGCTGTTTGGTACTATGCCGGGTGTACCCATATTTGCAGTGAGTGAAAATCTGTTAAGCCAGCCAAGCATTGATTCAGTAGATGATAAAGGGTTTGATAGACCTGATAGCTCAGATACGTTCGCTGATGAATTTTTACCTGGCGAGGTTTTAGCTCCTGCTGATTCCTGGCAGGAAGCAGAGGAAATCGCGGTAGTTTATGGGTTGGAGCTAAAATCCTATGTTTGGGGCGTTGCCGTCCTGACCGCAGACGATCCCCGGCAGGTTGTTGCCCAAAGCAGCTTATTGAGCAATTTTTCCAGGAGTTCCACAGGTAGGGATCTAATACCAAAGTTGAGCCTGAACAGTCTTTTCAGTACATATGAAGACGAGATGGAGGAATTCGCTGTTTCTGTTGCGTCAGATAATGATAGCGCCCCGGAAGAATATGCAATGGATTCCAATTCCGGCGAAGAAAGCCGGGCTGATGCAGAACCAATAATTTCTCTTGCAGTTGATACCGACGCTCAGTGGCATCATGAAGTGATTGACACCGAAAGAGCTTGGGCCTTATCAACAGGGGAAGGGGTCGTTGTTGCGGTAATTGATACGGGGATAGATCTGAATCATCCCAATTTTAGCGGAAAAGTCTCCGTAAAATCCTATAATTCTCATACCGATCAGGTTGGACTGGCTTATGTGAGGGATGATGATGATCATGGCACCCATGTCAGCGGCATCATAGCTGCGTATATTGATAGCGTTGCGGGTGTTTGCGGTATTGCTCCGGAAGCGGAGATTTTAACGATTAAGGCAAATATACCAACGGATACCAACCACTTTGATAGGGCTTCCTTGGTCAGAGGTATAAATTATGCAGCCGGAAATGATGCGGTTATTGTTAATATGAGCGTGGGCCGCAACTATATGGCAGGCGGAGACGAGCTCGAACAGGATGCTATTGCCAAAGCTGTAGCCAAAGGAGTGACAGTGATCTGTTCGGCGGGAAATGACCGCAACAGTCATGCGGGTTATCCGGCTGCCTATCCGGAAGCGATTGCCGTTTCCTCTGTGAAAGAGGGGGAGATTTTTGATACGGATTATTCCAACTACGGACCGGAAGTAGATATTTCCGCGCCGGGAACAGCTATCTATTCGGCTAAGAACGGCGGCGGTTATATGAATATGACAGGTACCTCTATGGCCTCGCCCTGCGTGGCAGGGGTAGCCGCGCTGATCAAGTCAATTCACCCGGAGTACACTTCGCAGCAAGTGCGTGACACTCTCTGCCAAACAGCGCGCCAAGCCGGACATTTAGGCAGAGATAATGGCTACGGCTGGGGTATTGTCAATGCTTATGGGGCAGTACTGGGCCTTGATCAGCTGTACAGCGTCACTTATAACTTCAACGATGGGGAACGTGCCCCGGTTAATGTCCGGGTAATACCGGGAAATAAACTGATCAAGCCGGAATGGCCGAGGCGGGCCGGCTATGCATTTGTAGACTGGTACACGAGTGCGGATGGGGAAGATGTATTTGACTTTTCTATCCCAATCAGCGGAAATATTACACTTTATGCCCACTGGCAGGAATATGAAGCAGGTATGTATATTATGGAATTCCCGGATCCTAAGTTTCGTCAGGAAGTTTTGAAACTGCTGAATGACTATGACCGCGGAGACCGGACAGAAAACAGTATAATGACCCCCGGTGATATAGCCGCACTTGCCTCCTTTGAGATATTACAACTTGATTATAGGGAATATTTTGGGGATGATGATAATATACCCATTTTTGATATTACAGGCTTAAGCTATTTTACCGGTCTGACATATCTGAGCTGCATGGGAAACCAGTTAACGGAATTGGATGTATCGAAAAACACGGCGTTGACAGAGCTTATTTGTCAAGAAAACCAGCTTGCTGAATTGGATGTATCGAAAAATATTGAGTTGACAGTGCTTCGTTGTTGTTACAACCAGATAGGGGAATTGGATGTATCGCAAAACACGGCACTGGAGTATTTTGATTGCCAAAGAAATCAGCTAAAAGAATTGGAGCTATCGAACAACACTGCATTGGATTTGCTTTGTTGCAGCCTAAATCAGCTTACAGAATTAGACGTGACAAAAAATACCCGGCTATGGTATATTGGTTGTAATAGCAATAAATTGAGTTCATTAGATGTTTCGAATAATATCATACTGGAACGGCTTTATTGCGAATACAATCAACTGACAAAGCTGGATGTATCGCATATTCCCACGCTGGAGCAGCTTTATTGCATGGAAAACCGGTTGAGAGAAATCAATGTATCAAATACCGCGCTGAGAACAATTTTTTGCTACCATAACTACTTGCTTTCTGAAGCAGCAATTATCGGACTCGAAACGATAAGAGCCACGCTTTCCTATTTTAGTTTCTCCCCTCAATATCCGGTAATCAATATCATATCCCAGCCGCCTTCCGAGACTATTGTAATCCAGGGCAGTATTACAGGCAGCCTAAATCTGGATATTATTGCCACAATGGGCGCAACTGTTACATACCAATGGTATAAGAAAAACTCATTCACCGACAGGAACGGCACAGTAATTTACGGTGAAATCTTCCCGAGCTTCAAAATACCGTCAGATTTGACGGTTGGTGAATACTACTATTATTGTGTAGTAAAAGCGATAAACAGCACGGGCGCAGAGTATGAGGCCACTATCAGCAGCGATGTGGCAACAGTTAAGGTGATCGAGGGGGCTGGTGTCAGCGGAATGATAGAGAGCTATGATCCTAATAAGCCCACAACCATCCGGCTTATGCAGGCTGGCAAAGAGATGTACGCCACAACTATTACCGGTACAGATGGCTATGGCCAGGTGGAGCAGGAATTTGCATTTAAAGGTGTGGCGCCCGGTAGATATGATCTGGTTATTACCAAGGACGTTCATAGCAAATTTACCGTACTGAATCTGCTCGTCAGGGATGAAGATGTGGATTTAACAAAGGACAAACGCCTCGAGGTGCAACTGATGGGCCTGCGCTGCGGTGACATAAGTGGCGACGGCCTGATCAATGATGCCGATCTGACCATTTTATGGCGGGCAGGCAATTACAACAAAAAGGCCGCTGAAGCGGATAATAAATGGTGCGATTTGGACGGCGACGGTTTGATCAATGATGCCGATCTGACTATACTCTGGATGGTCTATAATTATAACAGGGGAGAGATTATCATTCCTTGAGTTGCAAATGGCATTGACAATGCGCGTAATGCGTGCTACAATTACCATAAAAGCGTAGAAAGTGAAAAGTGTCATTTTGGCACTTTTCACTTTTATCCCTTGAATACGCATCGCGAATTTTCTTTTCCATAATCCTTATTTATAAAACTTGTCTTGACACCAGTAAAAACTGGTAATATAATGAATTTGTCCGCTTTCTAAGTTAAATATGACAATAAGTCCATTTATTGCTACAGGCTAGGCGGGCAAAAAAATAAAGGAGGTAAAAAGTATTGTGAAAAAGTTAATGTCTTTATTACTGATCCTTACTCTGCTTATGAACGTACTGCCAATGACTGCTTTGGCAACACTTGCCCCAATCCCGCTTCCGGAGTTCGGATCCGGTCTTGATGCTGTTATTAGGGAAAACTCACCGGAATTAGAGAAAGTACTTGCTTTTACAGAAACACCTGGTTATGGTTCGAATGGTAAATTTTCGGCCCCCATTCCGGCTCCCGACCCGGCAGCTATCCCCATCTATACAGCCCAGGATCTTTATGATATTCGCAACGACTTAAGCGCGTCCTATGTTTTGATGAATGATATTGATTTGTTTTCTTTTAACGGCGGGCAGTGGGTACCTATCGGCAATAGCAGTAATCGTTTTAGAGGCGCTTTTGACGGTCAAGGGTATGTGATCAGAAACCTGAGTATAATAGGCAATACCTATAGTTATGCCGGTTTATTCGCTGAGATCGAAGGCGCCGATATAAGAAACACAGGCTTTGAGAATACTTTAATAGAAGTAAACTCTTCTGCCTATCTTTATGCCGGAGGTATATGCGCTACCGGCTCCGGCACTATCATTAACTGTTATAATACCGGGCGGATCGCAACCGCAACTTCTTCCGGCGCTGCTTCCTATGCCGGTGGTATCTGCGGTGACGGTAGTATTAAAATCTCCTTTTGCTATAATAGAGGGAATATTTTTGTTGACGCTGATTCCCGTTCTTTTGCCGGGGGGATCTCCGGTTCCAACGATGGAAGCATTTTAGATTGTTTTAATGCGGGGGATATTTTTGCTTCTTCTCCGCTTGGATTTGCTGCCAACGGCGGAGGTATCTGCGGCCAAAACTCTACCATAAGTAGGGTTTCCTCTTGTCAAAACAGCGGGAATATCTCTGTTATCTCCAATTATTCTTATGGCGGAGGTATTTGCGGCGCCAGCTCCAGTGCTAATTATATTGCCCAATGCTCCAACACCGGTAATATTTCTTCAACTTTTGCCGGAGGCATCTGCGGTACTAACAGCAGCCCTATTTACGATTGTTATAATGACGGTGATATCACTTCCAATGGTGAAGCCGGAGGCATTTTCGCTATCGGTTCCGGTTGGCTGAATTGTTGCTATAATCGGGGAAATATTTCTGCTTGGTACTCTGCCGGGGGTATCTGCGGCGTCGGTAATATTGCTTATATTTCCCAGTGCTATAATGCAGGGACTATTTTTGCCTCTTCTTTTTCCCATACATATGCCGGGGGTATCGCAGGCAACGGCACGGTTGCAATCAATGATTGCTTTAATGCCGGAAATATTTCCGCCCATGCTTCTGCTGATCCTTATGCCGGAGGGATCATCGGTTTTGATGACAATGGTGATATTATCAACTGTTATAATGCCGGGAATGTTTTAGGATCCGGAGTTTCCTTTTATGCTGCTAATGGCGGGGGCATCAGCGCCTACAGCTCGGCTGCCATCAACAATTGCCTTACCCTTTCCAATCAGGTTTTTGTCGAAAGCGCTCTCTTAGCTGATAATATTTCTAGTTTTCTGATCAGCAGCGGAACGTCAAAATATAATAACCTGGCCTTGGAAAATATTCTCGGCAATGCTATTGACGATTCCAATAAGCGCATAACCCGGTTCCAAGCCGAGAGTCAAGCTACTTATGAAGCCTTGGGCTGGGATTTTGATAATATTTGGTTTATGGTTCCGGATTTCAACTATCCCCAGCTTCGGGCTCTGCCTCCTGCCGGACTACAGGAAAAGGCTGCCTTTACTGTGCAAGTGGTCAATTCAAATCTCCATGGAGTTATTTTTAATGGACAAAGAACCCTGGTCAGCGCCTTTGAAGTAAGGGCTAATGAGGCGGATCTGATTCTTAATAATAATCAGGGTTTGCGCCTGGCCTATGATAACAGTGTTTTGCAGCTGATCAAGTGGGATGCCTCGGCGGCTATTGCCGATCCCTTAGCCGGGGACGGATTTAATTATCCTGCAGCCGGAGGGGGAAATGCCGGGGTTTTGGGCGGAACTCTAACTGTGTTCAATGCCGTCAGCGCCGATAGCAAAACCGGCTATCTTTCCCTGGGCGCCGGCGATCATGACTCCAGCTTTGCCTGTCCTTTGGCTGAATTTGTGACTTTGGGAGAGGTGCGTTTTGCCTTCCGTGAGGGCAAAAGCGCCGCCGATTTAAAGGATGACAGTATTTGGATCATGACTACAGCTGAATTGAATGATTTGACCCAAACTTATGCCGTGCTCTTGAATACCGATCAAGGGCTTTCCTATCCCTATGGTACCCAATTTGAGGGAACAGCTCTGCCCGAATTGGATAAACTGGCCCAACCGGCAATTATCTGGGAGCTGTCAAATGGAGTCGGCCTCAGCGGTATGATCAGGAGTTATGATCCCAAAAAGCCCACGACTGTCTGCCTTAGGCAGGGCGCAACTGATGTTTATACGACAACTGTTGCGGATCCTTCCGGCTGGGGACAGGCAGAACAAAGATTTAGCTTTAAGGATGTGGCTCCCGGTACCTATTCACTGGTCATAACCAAGGATCTGCATACCAAATTCATCATAGAGACAGTGATCGTTGGCGGGGAAGATCTGGATTTGAGCAAAGACAGCCGCCCCGAGGTCGCAATGATGACCTTGCGCTGCGGCGACATCAATGGCGACGGCTTGATCAATGACGCCGATCTGACTGTTTTATGGCGGGTAGGCAACTATAATAAAAGAGTAGGTGTAGCAGAAAACCCCGGCTGCGATTTGAACGGCGACGGCTTGATCAACGATGCCGATTTGACCATTCTCTGGTTGGCCTATAACTATAATAGGGGAGCGATAATAATTATTTAAAGGGAGCAGAGCATTTTTTGAAGAAAACGTTAAGGCTACTGGAATACTATCCGGTAGCCTTTTCTGATAAGCCAAATATTGCTAAAACAGATTTGGAGGAGGAAACAGCCGGTTTTTAGAGAAGAAAGAAACAAACAAATCAAAATAATAGATCAAGCTTAAGGAGAGAGTCAAAATGCGGAAAAGACCATCATTCAGGTTATCTCGGCAATTACTTATCATTATAGTAATGTTGCTGGCTTTTTCATCTGTGATCTCTGCTGCTCCATTAAAAGATGTGCCTGTTACGGTGATCCAGCCGGATGGCGCTGTTTTGAAGTGTTTGGCCAGCGGCGATGAGTTTTTTAATTATTTGCATGATGCAAGCGGCAATATAATTATTCAACATCCGGTCACGGGCTATTATACCTATGCCCGGCTGGACAATGGGGGTAAGATCATTGCTTCTTGGCAAATTGCCCTGGATTCCGGCAATTACTATGATTTGGATGCCGCGATTTATTCCCCGGCATTTGCCAAAGGAAGGGGTTTGAAATTAGGTGATATAGATTTCTCCCTCAATCAGGATTTGCTTGATCGTCAGGATTTGCCCAAAGAAACCCCGCATCCGGCGCCTTTTGGCGCCCGTTCTCAAGAGCCGGCGCCAAAAGCTTCTCCCGATATCGGGATCAAAGGCAAAACTGTGGCAGGCAGCATGGAAAATATCATTGTTTTGCTTTGCTTTGCCGATGAAGATCCCATAATCACCCCTGATATCAGGAACAAAATAGAAGATATTTTCAACGGTCCTATTCTTTCTTTAAAACACTATATGAAGGCAGTGTCGGAAAATGTCTTTGAGCTTAATTCGACCTTGGTAGGATTAGACGGTAATACGCTGCTCATGTACCAGGATAGCCATCCCCGTTGCTATTATCAGCCTTATAATGAAGTGACCAATCCCCTTGGCTATACTGATAACCAGTATATCGAGCGTGAGCAAACGCTGCTCGGCAATGCTGTCAAGGCAATTGACGGCAGTTCTATCCTGGAGGGGAAGGACCTTGATATTGACGGCAACGGCCAGATAGACAGTATTACCTTTATTGCCAGCGGCAATGTCGACGGCTGGGCCGATCTTCTTTGGCCCCATAAATGGATCTTATATACCGAAACAGTGAACCTGAACGGAAAGCAGGTCATGAGTTACAGCTTTCAATTGCTTGATTACTTATTCCCGCCTGCCGGCGATCCGCGTTTGAATGCGATCTGCCATGAATCATTACATACTTTCGGTTTGCCGGATCTATATAGGTATAATTATGATGGGGAACCGGTGGGGCTTTGGGATATAATGGCAAGTAATATTCCTCAAACCCAGTTCCCCAATTCCCATCTGCGCTTAAGATATGCCGGCTGGGGGCAGGAATTGGTAAAAATTACCAAAAACGATCGATATACATTATCCCCCATAGGCAGCACAGATGGGGTAACTGCCTATGCTATCCAAAGCTCAAGCCCCAACCAATTTATTTTGCTGGAATACCGCAGCGAGGAAAACCCTTCGGGATACGATACTTTATATGATACAAGCAGTTCTTATCACAAGGGCTTGACCATAGCCAGGATCAACACAAATTTTATGGGCAATGCCAACCAGATCGGCGCTACCGATGATGAAGTATATATTTACCGCCCCGGGGAGACCATTTTTAACCAAGGGGAGGGGGGTATTGAGAGTGCTTCCTTAT
>WRHF01000103.1 GCA_009783415.1 Clostridiales bacterium | reverse complement strand
AAAAGAAGGGCACTGGGCAAGTTTGTTTTGGAGAAACCCCTCCTAAAAATACAATTAAAAAAATTATTGTAAAAACCCTTAATAAAGAAGCTGCCCCGTTCTTTGATGTTTTAGGCCCAGGTAAGGAGTCCCATCCAGAAGATTGGAATCGAATGATTAAAGAGCTTGAAAAAAAGGGTGTAGAAATTAAATATAAAGAGAATGCCTACGCTTACTGTCCAAGTTTTAAGAAAGGTAAACCAGGACAATTACACTTGGATCCTAATGCTTCGATTAGCGCATTAGAGCATGAATATACCCATTTTGTTCAATTTGAAAAAAGAGGTTTTCCAAGCTATAGGGACACTTTGAAAGATACTGCGCTTGTGATAAAATTAGAAGAAGAAGCCTATGCTGTAGAAATTCAGAGAGCCAAAGCATTAGGGCTGGATAATGTTGTGCAACAGCTTGAGAAAAACCTAAGTGACAGAATTAAATCACTTTCTGTTGATTGGAGTAATTAATTTGTGCCGCCATGTGAGGCGGAATGGAGGCAATTATGGATAACCAAATATTATTTGATAAGTTAAAAAAAGACTCGATTGAAAATGATGAGCTTATATTTGGCCTGAATTCTGAAAAACATAATATTATAGGCTTAACAATTTTAGCAATTATTGAGAGAAAATATTGCAATGAACAGATTATTATTAGATTAGTTCTGATAGGGACTCTATTGAAAGACCATAAATTATTTGGTCTATATCAAATTGGGCATATGGCAATTGCTGCATTGTATCTTATTGGCGATGAGAAGGCTCAATCAAAATATTATGAACTATATGAGGAGTTAAGTGATGATGACAAATATATAGTTGATAATTTTATTAAGGAAAATATTAGTATTTGAATACATCAAAAGCCTAATAATTAATGATGATTTTCATACAATAATAATCATTCCAATACCAAGTGAACGGAATTAACGAAGGCATCTACCTGCTTTTTGGGGTAGGTGCTTTTCTCTTTTCAAAACTCAATCTGGAAATAGGATTACTTCAAGCAGGCACATAATGCATAAATTTTTCGCAAAGCTTCTATGTAAATCTTACCTAAATTTTGATTATTAAAGTCCGTTCTATGGGACACCTTTTTTGATATACTGTACATACAGCGCGGCAATAAGCCGTATATTTTTTCCTCAGATATTCGCAAAAAAACGTATAGAAATCTCGTGACGAGAAAGTATGCTCGAAGTACGCGAAGTCGGGTTTTAGTTTGGGGTTCCAGAATGGAGGATTTCACAATGATTGATTACAAAAGACAAACTGCCTACAACACATTTGGAGATTTTATATCAGTTAAGCGGCACGAACGTGAGATACCGGCTCAACAAATGGCCGAGACCCTTGGCTTATCACCGGGTTATTATTGTGATATTGAAAAAGGGCGCCGTAAACCGCCGGAACGTGCTTTGTTGCAGAAACTAATCGAGACATTACGATTGTCATCGGAGGACATTTGCACATTCTATGATTTGGCCGGCAAGGCACGAAGCGAGGCTCCGCCCGATCTGCCGGAATATATCAACGAAAATCAAGTTGTGCGTGTAGCGCTCCGTCTTGCAAAAGATAAAGGCAGCACTGATGATTGGCAGCGTTTCATATTTGACCTTGAAAACAGACAAATAGAGGGAGGATAAAGCAAATGTTAGAACTTCGCACTACTTATACGCTTTCACAAGTGCCATATATCAGCTATGAGGCTCTTGATCAGTACGCCGAAGATGTGATACGCGACGCAATGCCGAAAGCACTTTGCGCACCAACAGCCCTTGATGTGGGACGGTTTATTGAGTTTTATCTTAATATGCAGGTTGAGTACAAGCGGCTCAGCTACGATCGCAAAATACTTGGCATGACCGCCTTTAATACGGGTATTGTGCAGGTATTTGATGATATTAGCAGTCAGACCATGCCTCTTATTGTGCAGGAGGGTACGGTTATTATTGACCCATTATTGACAGAAAAACGCAATATTGCCCGCCGCAGGTTTACTTTTATGCACGAAGGGGCACATTGGCTGATTCATCGTCCGGCTTTTGCGGAGGACAACCCTTTTGGCAGTGCAGGCGTTTATGAAAACCAGTATCTCGCTGCGAAAGAAGGCCGTATAGATTATAGCAGAAGCCAAAAAGAGCGCAATGACATTGAGAGAATTGAACGTCAAGCCGATTTCCTCGCCTCTGCTTTGTTGATGCCAAAGGTAACACTCCGCATGGCGTTCAGGGAATTTTTTAAGTATTACAACGAAAAACCTCGTGCTATAGTTCGCGGTAAAAGCGAAATGGACGACCTTTTTTCTGCGCTTATACCGGAGTTTGTGTCAGGTGAATTTGGTGTATCCAAACGTGCCGCGTTAATTCGTTTAGAAAAACTGGGAGGTATAGTTGGCAAACAAAATTGGAGGCAATTTGCCAATTAGGGTACGCCCGGTTATCACATAATTTATGAAAAAGCTGAGGAGAGATTGCTGATGAAAGTAAAAACAACCGATGTTATGAAGTATTTCTATATCGTTCACGGCACAATACCGGAGTTGACGCCGGGCATTATTACCTTTACTTTTGCCATTCAAAGCAATCACAGCGTTGATGCCCCAACTATCTAAAAGTTGGTAAGTAGCATAATTATCACTGGCGCTATCGGAAATGAAGGAGTCAACTATCAGATTCGGATATAGATCTCTGAACTCAGCTAGAGCAACGACGGCAGAAATGCTGTCATGGCGTTTGGCATCAACCAGCCTGAGGTAGAGGGGCAAGTCCAATTTCAAGGTGCGATTATACGTTGAAATGAAATAGCCCGTATAGCCATAGAAGTAGCGTTCATTATGGCTATCCCAACCCCAGGAGGCATTAGGGTCGGAGAATTTGCGAGGGCAGTCGCAGAAAAAATCATTGGCTGGCCTATAATTACAATCGAGGTCCAAAAATAATCTCTTAATAAGAATTAACTACCAATTATGTAAATTTTAAAAATTCTAACACTTATAGCAAACAGTAACAGCTATTGACAAGTACGCATTGTTAAGCTATAATATGCATATAATATCAGTGGTGCCCACCTGGGCACATTAATGCAGGTGATTCGCTGCCTTGAACGCGACTTGTATATGCTCGGTGTCTCGCTACCGTAAGTGCGACTTGTATATGCTCGGTGTCTCGCTACCGTAAGTGCGACTTGTAATTCTGAGGGGCGGTAACTCGCCCCTCATATTACTTTCGGGAGGGCTATGGATAAGGTTCTTAAATTCTATGAAGTAGACGCATCCTACATAAAATACCTATCGAAGTTTGATTCTAAGGTTCCAAAGGTTGATTATTCTGCTTCCAGCCAACATGATAAGTTTTTATGCGGAATTGTACTTTCAATAAACAGATACAATTATTTTGCGCCAATATCATCTTTCATAATCCCCCAGCTCACAAACATTATAATAAAGAATGAGAGAGGAGAGGATTTATCAAGCATACGCTTTTCTTTTATGATACCAATCCCTGACGGGGTAGCTACGATAAAAAATATTTCCAGAGAGCCTTCTGAAAAATATAGGCGGTTACTTAACTGGGAATTGAGATTTTGCATGAAAAATGCAAATGCAATTTTTAGAAAAGCAAAACATGTTTATAATACCGTGATATGTGGCAAGGATCCACTTATGATAAAGAATTGTTATGATTTCAAGACCCTTGAAGCTGCCTGCTTTGAGTATATGAGCATTACCCCATCAGCAGACGCATGAAACCGCCCCTATAAAAAAACTGCCTTTACTACTTTTTATTATTACCATACAAAGTACTCCTAACTCCTAACTCCTAACTTCTTCTACCTTCTACCCTCTAACTTCTAACATCTAATGACATAATCACCCTCCTCATCTCATATGGATAAGTAAAGCAACCTATGAGAAGGCGGAGGGATTTTTTATGCGTGTATTCTTTTTTACCCGCAGGCAAGCCCTGTTTTTGGCATTGCTGATTGTGACCGGGATCGGTATTTTAGTGGGCAGCTATAAGGCCATGCCGGCAGCGGTGCCGGTAGACGCTCAGCCCTATTATAAAGGAGATGGAGCCGAGCAGAAAGTCAGCTTGGCCATCAATGTGGATTGGGGCGAAGAATATATTGAGGATATACTGAAAGTGCTGGCGGAAAATGATGCCAAAGCTACCTTTTTCCTTACCGGTCGCTGGACCGAACATAACCCGGATATTGCTTTCCGGATCAAAGAATCCGGAAATGAGCTGGGTAATCATGCCTATAGTCACAAAAGTCCCAACAAGCTGAGTTATGAAGAGAATCGCCAGGAAATCACCCGTACCGCTCAGGTTATCAAAGCTGCCACCGGAGCCGAAACAAAGCTCTATGCCCCGCCATCCGGAGAGAAAAACACTCATGTCCTCAAAGCTGCCGCCGACCTGGGTTATAGCACTATCCTCTGGAGCCTGGACACCATTGATTGGAAACGGCCCCCTGCCGATACCATCATCAAAAAAATCGTAGCCAAAGCCAGCGGCGGGGATATAATCTTAGCTCACCCTACTCATCCGACTTTAGAAGCCCTGCCCACTATCCTAAAAGAATTAAAAGCCAAGGGCTTTGTATTTGTCACCGTTTCCCAAAATCTAGGTCTTGAAGCCCTGGAAGCCAGCGCCCAAATCCACGATAACCCTAAACCGGAACCTAAGGAGCAAAGCCTGACGGATAATGACGAGTTTGTTGAGCTGCTTGAAGGAGACGACTAATTAGTGTGGAGTGTGGAGTGTGGAGTGTGGAGTTTAGATGTTATTTACAAAATGAAAACTGATTACTACACATAAACTAGTAGACTGTGACATTTAATACTTTGCTCTTTCTTCTTTCTGTCATTCCGGGCTTGACCCGGAATCCTTTGGAGGTAAGCTGGGGATCCCGGATCAAGTCCGGGATGACGTTAGGGTTGATTTTGTTAAAATTTAGTTGACACATGATACTAGTTATACAGCTATTATTAAATAAAATGCGTTTCGCGAAGCAAAACTTCCACAACTCCACACTCCACTCTTCACACTCCACACTTAAAAAACAAGATGCAGGAGTGATGGTATAATATGGCAGAAAAAAAACTATATAAATTTCGCATTTCTGCTTGGATTTTGTTTCTAAGTTGTTTTTTTCTTGTTTTGGGCCAGCCTGTTCCGTCTTGGGCGGAGGAACTTGGTATTGGGGCTAAGGCAGCGGTTTTGATTGATCTGAAAAGCGGCCAGGTCTTGTGGGAAAAGAATTGTGATCAGCCTTTGCCGCCTGCCAGCACTACCAAAATTATTACAGCTATCACAGCCCTTGATCTGGCCTCATTGGGTCAGATTTACCAGGTAAGCCCAGCTGCCGCTGCCGTGGGAGAATCCTCTGCCAAGCTGCGCCCGGGAGAAAAGCTCTATATGATGGAATTGCTGCAAGGGGCCTTGATTTGTTCCGGAAACGATGCCTGTTATGGCATTGGTGAGGCAGTGGCGGGATGCGAGCCTCTTTTTGTGCATTGGCTGAACCTGAAAGCAGCCAGCCTGGGGGCCTACAGCGCTAATTGGCTCAACACCAATGGCCTGCCTCAGGAAGGCCATGCCGTCAGTGTCCGGGATTTGGCCCAAATCAGCCGTTATGCTATGGCCAATCCTTGCTTTAGCAGTATTGTCTCCACTCAATATGCTACCATTGGTCAAGCGGGCAACCGCCGCCGCCTTAAAAATACTAACAGGCTGCTTTTTGAGAATAATGAGATCATCGGAATCAAAACCGGAACCACAACTGCAGCCGGGCGCTGCCTGGTATCTGCCATGGAACATCAGGGAGTAAGCATGCTCTGTGTGGTTTTTAATAGCCCGGACCGCTTTGGTGAAAGCTTGCGCTTGCTTCATTATGGCATGGATAACTTCAAACCTCTCCAATTGGCAAATCGCGGGGAATTACTAGCCCTGTTGCCGATCAATCCGGATGGAAAGACGGCAAGTGACCTGACTGCGGTAGTAGCGGATAATGACAGCTATTATCTATGCAAAAAAAACCAGGTCAGTGATTTATCATTGCATTGGCAATTGCCTTCGTACTTATTGGAGCAACCTCAGGCTGAGACTCCGGCAGGAAATTTATTCCTTTTGAATAAAGAAGGGAAAATATTAGCTCAAGTAGGCTTAAGGTATGCACCATTAGCGCAAAATTATGAAAAATAAGTTTATTCTTGTCTTCTTAACACCTGCTCCTAACTTATAATTAAAACTTCTCTTTGCGAAAAAGGATTTTTTTTGCCGATAAAGAAAATAATATAAGTAAAAAATAAATAAATCCAACCGGAGGGAAAATGGCCTACAAAGATATTTTAGCCAATGGCATACGGGTAATAACTGAACCCATGCCTCATCTTTATTCTGTGGCTACAGGCATTTGGTGCAATATTGGCTCCATCAATGAAACGCCGCTTTTGGGTGGGGTTTCTCATTTTTTAGAGCATATGCTCTTTAAAGGCACAAAGCGGCGGGACGCCAGGGAAATTGCCCAGGCTATGGAAGCAGTGGGCGGGCAAATGAATGCCTTCACCTCCAAAGAATATACCTGCTATTATACCAAATGCCTGGCTGAACATTTCGGTCATTCAGTTGATTTACTTTCGGATCTCTATTTATGTTCCTTGCTGGATGAGGAAGAATTTTCCAAAGAGAAAGGGGTCATTCTGGAAGAAATCAATATGTATGAGGATGCTCCCGACGATTTGGTTCACGACCTGCTGGCAGCAGCTATCTGGGGCGGACATGCCTATGGTCGCCCAATAATCGGCAGCAAAGATACGGTTTCTTCCCTGAGCGCCGGACAGCTGCAAGCCTATTACCGGACTACCTATCAGCCGGAGTCCACCATCATTGCAGTGGCCGGCAATGTAACCAGGGAAGAAGCGGTGGCTGCCGCGGAAAAATATTTTGGCAGCTTTACCCGGTGCGATACCCCGAAAAATGGTCTAACTATTGATAAAACAAAGCCATCGACCCGGGCAGCCCAGACCTATATTTATAAAGATATAGAACAAGTCCATCTCTGCCTGGGCTTCCCGGCGCCCACAGCCCATGATGAAGACCGTTATGTCGCCAAACTGCTGGCAGCAGTTTTGGGAGGCTGCGCCAGTTCCCGGCTTTTTCAGGAAGCCAGAGAAAAGCGAGGCCTCACCTATAGCATTTTTTCTCATCATATCAGCTATGATCAAGCAGGTTGCCTGGCTGCATATGCCTCTGCCAGCCCGGGAAAAATCCAGGAAGTAGCCCGGATCATGCTGGAACAATTCGCTGATATTGCAGCCCATGGCCCCACAGAGGAAGAGATCGAAAATATCAAAAAGCAAAGCAAGGGTAATATGCTGCTGGGCATGGAAAGTTCCGGCAGCATGATGAACCGCCTGGGCCGGGATGAGGCAGTACTGCAAAGAGTGGTTCCTTTGGAGGAAACTCTGGCTAAAGTCAATGCGGTTGACGGGACCTCTATCCAGCGTCTGGCTCAGGATATTTTCCAAACGGACAAGCTTGTGCTGGCCTTGGTAGGACCGGAAAAGCTTCCGCAATTGTCGTTCTAGCTAGGGATTTGGGGGCAGGGGTTAAAAAAAAGGAGTGAATATTTTATGCACAGATCAACAATAATCAAAATTGCCTCAGTGATTCTTCTGATCCTTATTGCCGGGGTAGTTTGCTATGTTTTGTTCGGTGGTGAAAAAAATCCGGCAGATCCGGAAATACCGCCTGCTGCATCCTTGCATTATGATTATCAAAAACTATATGAATACAAAAACATCCAAAATACAGCTGAAGTCACGGAGCTGCTTGGTTTTTTGCAGACTGCCAATGATCTTTCCATTGACGGCGCCTACCTCTCGGAGGATGCCCTTGATGTCCGCTTCATCTTGAATCTCGGCCCGGGTGAAGAATACCATGTCAACAGTACCACCGAAATGCAGGATATGGTAATTCTCTTTGCCCTGATTGAAAATCTCGACCGCATTTCCTTTATCTATACCCAGGAAGCTTATGGTCTGGTTGCTCCGGTATTCAGAGCAAATGCCAATGATGTTTTTGCCGGAGATATTGCCTCAGGCGCCCAAACAAAAGAACTGTTTGCAGGTCATTTCGCGGAGCAAGTAGAAGATTTATTCTACAACCCTGATGTTAAATCGGTCGTATCATATGATATTGATATTGCGGGGTCAAAAGACTAATGCAAAGTATTGCTGTTAAAATCAAAACTTTACCCCATTTTAAGGGGCTGCCCTTGCCGGCTTATCAAACGGCAGCAGCGTCCGGCTTGGATTTACCGGCTGCGGTAAAAGCAGAAGGTCTGCTTTTGGCTGCCGGCGCTTATGCTTTGGTTCCTACCGGCCTAACCATGGAGCTGCCTAAAGGTTATGAAGCTCAAGTAAGGCCCCGCAGCGGTTTGGCTGCCCGTCACGGCATCGGGGTTTTGAACAGCCCCGGTACCATTGATGCGGATTACCGGGGGGAGGTTCAGGTGATATTGATCAATCATGGCAAGGAAGATTTACTGATAAGCCGGGGAATGCGGATCGCCCAAATGGTAATTGCCCCAGTCTATCAGGCTGATCTGCGGGTCTTAGGCGATGATGAGGAATTGGCTGCAAGCGATAGAGGTAGTGGAGGCTTTGGCCATACCGGAGTATAAGCCGCAGATCCTTAATTGTAAAGGGAAAATTATTAAAGACTCGCTTTGCTAAGACCTATGTTTTTGGCTCAATCTGCAAGTGTCCAGGTTATAAAACTTATCCTTTTTGCATAGGATTTAATAATTCACAATTCACAATTCACAATTCACAATTATTTTTTTTCGCTCCGCGAAAAATGAATTGAGGTTTTCCTCTCATTTTGTGGTATGTTTTGTGAATTGACTCAAGGAGGGTCTGGTTATGCGGTTGAGTGAGTTTGCCGGTAAGAGGATCATTAATATTTCTGATGGGGGTATTTTGGGTACTGCCGGGGATTCCGATTTGCTGGTGGATGGTGATTCCGGTGATATTATGGAGATTATTTTGCCCCAGGGCAGGGGTTTTTCTTCCTTCGGCGGCAGCAGTCACCGCCAGATCTCCATTCCCTGGCAAACGGTAAAAAAAGTCGGTTCCGAAGTTATTGTGGTGGAAGTCGCTAATTAGAGGTAAGTCAAATGGTACGACAGATCAAAATTCTGGTGAACGGCGCAGCCGGAAAAATGGGACGGGCAATGATAAACGGCATTCTCCCGGAGGCGGATTTGCAGATCGTAGCTGCTGTTGATTTAAAACAAACTGGCGCTGATATTGGCGTCCTCTCTTGTGATTACCCTTGGGAGATAAGAATAGAAACAGATCTCTTAGGCGCCCTGATCCGCACCCAGCCGGATGTGATGTTGGATTTTACTAATGCCCAAGCTGCCTTAAGGAATGTGCGAACGGCTCTGGAGCATAAAGTTGCTACCGTAGTCGGCACTACCGGGCTGGAATCCCAAGATCTGGAAAAACTGGGAGCGCTGGCAAAGGAGCGGCAAACCCCGGTTTTTGTGGCGCCCAACTTTTCCCTGGGGGCAGTATTGATGATGAGCTTTGCAGCTCAGGCGGCCCTTCATTTTCCTCATGCGGAAGTGATCGAACGGCATCATGATCAAAAACTGGATGCCCCTTCCGGCACGGCTATTGCCACTATGGAGGGCATTGCCAAACAACGGGCCGCCTTTGCTCAGGGAGATTTACATGAATTTGAAAAAATCCCCGGCAGCCGGGGCGGAGATTATCAGGGTATGAGGGTACACAGTATACGCTTGCCCGGCTATGTGGCCAGCCAGGAAGTGGTTTTTGGCGGTTTGGGACAGATTTTCACCATCAAACACGAAGCTTTGAGCCGGGAAGCATATCTGCCGGGAGTCCTTTTAGCCTTGCGCAAAATCAATTGCCTGCAAGGATTAGTTTGTGGATTGGAGGCGCTTTTGTAGACTTCGGAGCTATTGTTGTTTTTGCTGAGTATATTTTTTTTGAAAGATATACTGGTAAAATATGGTAATTTTTGGTTTTGAAAAATTCTCAGTTGGCTCTTGCCAAAACCCTTTAAGTATGATAAAATATTTTTGTTGTGCGGCGCCATGGCCAAGTGGTAAGGCAGAGGACTGCAAATCCTTTACCCCCGGTTCAAATCCGGGTGGCGCCTCCAAATTCCTGTTTTTCTAATGCTTCTTGCGCCAAAGTGACAAACGATATTATTATCCCCCCTACTTATTTTTATAAGAGTGCTAGGGGGCTTTTTTTATTTATCTTGATTGTGAATAGCCTCACCGTTTTAGTCATATGCTAGATAGACAGAATGAAACTGACTATATTGAGGTGAGGGTATATGGAAACAGTATCTTGGGGCAAATTGCCGCAATATTTTTATCAACAAAGAGAGGTCGGCCTCAGCCTGAATGCTGCGGCCATGTTTTTCCCTCTTTCTTATGGGGAAATGATGGAGCCCCGGTGGCAGCAGGCTTATGAGGATATGGCCTGCCTGGAAAAGGGTGAACCGGTCAATGCTGCAGAAAACCGCCCCGTGGGCCACTATTGGCTGCGGGCGCCCCACCTGGCCCTCACCCCGCAAATAAATCAAACTATCACCAAAGCCGGACAACAATTGCGCCATCTGGCAGCTGATATTAAAAGCGGGCAAGTAAAGCCTCCTAAAAGCCAACGTTACAGCCATTTCCTCCTTATAGGTATTGGCGGTTCCATCCTCGGCAGCAAGCTGCTGGCGGAGGCTTGCGCCAAAAACAGCTCTATTGCCCCCTTTTTTCTGGATAATACCGACCCGGATGGAATGGATAAAATGTGGCAAAACATTCTGCCTCATTTGGCTTCCACATTGATTATTGTAGCTTCCAAGAGCGGCAGAACTATGGAAACCCTTAATGGCTTAAGGGAGGCGGAGCACCTTTTTGCCGTTAATAATCTCTATTTGCCAAGCCAGGCCGTGGCTATCACTTTAGAGGATAGTCCTTTGGCCGTCAAAGCCCAAAAGGAAAATTGGCTGGCCTTGCTGCCTATCTGGCCCTGGATCGGCGGGCGCACTTCCATCACTTCGGCGATGGGCCTCTTCCCTGCCGCCTTGCTGGATATTAATATTGACCAATTCCTTAAAGGGGCGGCTCTGATGGATATTAGTACCAGACAAAGACAGCGCCAGGATAATCCGGCT
>WRHF01000102.1 GCA_009783415.1 Clostridiales bacterium | reverse complement strand
AAACTACCCCACCGGCCCCCAAAACATAGTCAAGCTCCACTATCATC
Source organism: Clostridiales bacterium (assembly GCA_009783415.1). Lineage (GTDB taxonomy): Bacteria > Bacillota > Dehalobacteriia > UBA4068 > UBA4068 > WRHF01. The sequence continues at coordinate 11,255 of WRHF01000102.1, read as the reverse complement.
ATGACCGCCTGGGCAGTATAGATTACCTGACTGATAATCTGAACAATGAAATTGCCTGCTATGCCACTTATGATGATTGGGGTCAATTGATAGACAAGGTTATTGTCCAAAATGGTGCGCGACTGCTGAATTTGGTAATGGAATATACTGTCCATCCATATGACCAAATATTAGAACTCTACTATGCTAAAGCCAGGATATATGACGCGTCAGATAGACTGTTTATGGCTGTTGACCCGGTGAGGGGGAATCGTACCAACCCCGCTTCTTATAATCAATATGTTTATTGTTTAGATAATCCGTTGAGATGGGTCGATTTACTTGGCCTATATAAAGGCGACAGGCCAGTAACGCCATATGGTAATAACTCGAATACGATAATACTTCCAAATGGAGAAAAAGAAACTCTAAAAGACCCAACGCATTTGCGAATAGGCTATGTGAGATTCACAGAACTAATGGAGATTCTTGATAAGAATGGGCAAAATTCTCACGTTGAATATGATTGGTTAAATAGAAAAGTGTGGGGGTCTACCGATTCATATAAAGGAACTGTTAATTTCTCATTTTATCCTGCTAAGTTCACTAGGCAGTCACATGGGTTTATGGGGAAAAAAGATGTTGTTGCTTACACGGATACGACTCTTGGTTATTTTGCTGTACTCTCGTGTTTTAACTATACTTATGTCGCACTTAAGAGCTTTGCAAATGCGGTTGGCTTTGGAGTCGGGCTAAGATTTTATATCCGAGGTACGAATACCGACGGATTGTTGCCAAAATCTGGATCTGAACCTAAGACTAAGGAGAATTATAAAGACTGGGAAGGAGAGCCGTATAGCAGCATATATCCAAGTGATGAAGTCGGTGGAGTTACTATAAACAGTGGAGTTATTCAAGTAACAACTAACTGTTATGCTTATGCGCTTGATTTAAAAAGAGATCCTTTCACCAAAGATTATTTTTACGGCATGCTTCAACCGGGTTCGTTATCTTCCGGTAAACATAATAACTCTACAGCTGTGGACATCCCATATAAAGAACCTGATGAAGCTTACAATGTCATTTTTGAAGCCGCAAGGCAGGATGCCTGGGCCTATGAGAATGACTTTGCCCGTTCGGATAAGTGGGAGAAGGCCCCTGCAGGTATGTATAAGGTAGCTCTTGCTTTAAAAAATACCATATTCAGTAAGGACTATCATTGGTACAGACAAGATGAGAGTGGATACTGGTCTCATAAACAAGATAGTAGACCGGTTAGTAATCTTGATGAGAGCTCGAAGCCTATTACAGATCCACAATATTGTAATAGAGGAGCATATGAACACTTTGGTGGGTTCTTTATTACAGGAAAGCCACAATGATTTGAGAGAGTGTGATTAAGGTTGAAACAATGTTGCTCACTCACCCATAAAGGTATAGCAAACAACTAGAAATCAGCTTTAAAAATAGCCGCTAGAAAGGGTTATGCAGTGGTGACTGAGGAATATCAACTTAAATTAATTGCAAAAAACGAAGCGCTTGCTCTTTCGTAATATCATCCATAGTTCCTGGATTATTTTTTACTACGCAATTATTTGCTTGATTAGTAGATGTTTTCTGAAACATAATGCAGTAGGAATATTCGCACTACAGTATAAGTTTCATGAGTCGAAAATGCTCGCCATAACTGCAATTGCTAAACTTAAGTAGTAAGAATTACAGCCGGGAACTATGGATTTTTTACTTACTCGTTGCGTGGTCAGTAAGATAACCTTTGGCAGAATGTGGTTCCACTTTTAATACGAGAAAGTGGCTACATTTCATAGCTCCGATAGTGCTTTTCTCAGAAAGGGGGATTATATATAATGAAGAAAATTTACATTATCGCAATATTTATTATTTTAATAATAGGAATAATAGGAGCCTATGCTATGCCAAGCTTGCAAAGTTATTTGCTATTACATAAACTTAAGCAAGGAATGACAGAGTATGAAGTAGCTAAAGTATTTGGTAATTCAGGCCAAAACATTGGTTCAGGCAGACTGATTTTAGAGTATACACTTCCAGATGGACGGCTTGTCAATTTGGGTTTTGATATGGAGCGAACACTTGAAGAGGTTTGGATAAAAGAATCTGATGATGAATGGGTTGAGTATTTTTCTGGTGAACAAGCATTTATTATGCCATTTAAACCCGATTCCTTACAGGGTGTGCAATATGGTATGACACCAAAGGAGATAGAGACAATTTTTCTTAAAGATTATACGAAAAATACTGTATCCTTTGATGGTTGGGGAGAGGTTGATCGAGCTATTGCCGTGGCAAGCAATGTAATATATGCAGAACCAGATACTTATCCATCTTCAGATATAGAAAATATTCCAGATATAAGGGCATATATTATTATATTATCCACAGAAGATTTGGTGATCATGGGATTTGAAGCGATGGGTGTATTATATAAACCGGAGGGGTTGTTGTATGTTCATATGCAAGCAACGAATGGGCAATGGTATGTGTATAATCTGAATACACAAAAAATGACGGGTGAACAAGTTATCAATTGGAAATATTTGAAAGTTTATGAATGGCTTTTGGAATATGTGAATGACCTAACTAACTGATACCGGAAAGCGGCATAAATATTTCGCTTATTCGGCAAATTACTCCTTGTATGATTGTGAAAATGCACTATTCCCGGATCAAAAATAAAAATCCCGGCTAGACAAGCCAGGATTTTTTATTCTCTTTATTTGTGCCAATCCTTCGCTAGCGGAGAGATTTTACCCAAGTGCTGTGATGATCCGGGGAACTTTTTTTTATTTTTATTCGTCAAATAGATTAATTATGCGTCCGCGATAACCGTAATAGTGGTACAGCTGGGATCTTCCGGTCCGTGGATCCAGGCGCCGATATCCAGGCATTCTTCCAGAGTACCGGCAATGGCAGGGGTAATCAACTCTCCCGGCGCTAATAAAGGAATTCCGGGCGGATAAGGCGCCAGCATTTCTCCGGCGATCCGGCCTACAGCTGCCCGGCGAGGTATTTCTATGGTAGGTTTTTCATAAGCCTCGGAAGGTGATAGAACCACGGTCGGATCCGGAAAGGGAATCGAATGGACGATTTTGCTCTTTTGGGGCAAATTGGCGCTAATATCCATAAGTGCCGCTGTTAAAGCCCGAATATCATTTTCCTGATTACCAACAGTCAGCATCAACGTTACTAGCCTGCTTTCGGCCATTTCGATATGAACATGCCTTTTATTAAGTTCTTCCTCCAAATCGAAACCACTTAAATTCCAATTATTGGAAATAACTAAGCGGGTTATATCGGCATCTTTGACCGGGTCAGGATAATCGTTTAGCCCCAAAACATGAATGCCTTCGATTTGGGCTAATTGAGCCCTGGCCTCTAAAGCTAAATCCACTGTATAATCGGCAAGAGCAGGGCCTTTTTCTTCCCACCAAGCCCGGGTTGCATCCAGGGAAGCCAAAAGTAGCGGAGAGGGGCTGGTATTATTCAGCAAGCGTAAATACTTATCCAAAGGCAGGCTCAGATCATTCTGCAGCAAAACCGCCGCCTGGGTTAGGGTACCCAGGGTTTTGTGCCAGCTGTGTACCACCAGGGAAGCCTTGATTTCCTGAGCGGAAAGAGGCAGGCGGTCAGAGAAGGGAAAGCTGTTGCCATGGGCTTCATCAACTATCAGGGTCATACCGGCTTCTTTTGTCAGCTTTTGGATAGCCCGCAAATCATTGATGACCCCGTTATAGGTGGGAGAAGTGACCAAAAGGGCCTTGGCATCGGGATGAGCTTTGATTGCCGCTGCCACAGCTTCAGTGGTTACGCCAAGAGCTATGCCATATTCCGGGTGGCAGACCACCGGCACAGAAACAGGAATTGCTCCGGACAAAACCAGAGCCACCCAAGCGCTGCGATGGGAATTACGGGCTATGAGAATTTTCTCATCCATGCGGCAAGCAGCTATTACTGCGGCCATCACCCCTTGAGAGGCGCCGTTCAGCAAAAAGCGGGCTGCCCCGGCCTGCATCAGATTGGCAGCCAGATCCTCAGCTTCTTTGATGGATTTGTTCTGAGAGCTGATATCTCCCAGCTTCATAGTATCAATAGCGTCTATCAGCGCGGCATTAGGCAAGAGCCGGTTAAAGAGGGGAGGATCCCCAAAATTGCCTTTATGGCCCGGCATATGCCAGCGCACCGGTTTTTCCGCAATATAATCCGCTATTCTCTCTACAATAGGAGCCTTGATTATTTTTTTCAACTCAAATAAAACCCCCTTTCAGAAGATTAGTATTTCACATCTTTTACTATTCTCCTTTATTTTTTAAAAAAGAATTATTTTCCGGAAATACCGGCAAAAACCAGGGTAATTTAAAAAGGGAAAACCGGTTTTTTATTGAACAATATGAATTAGGCGTTCACAGCCCCTAAAAAGAAAGGATGGTTTATATGACCAAAAAACTAATTTTATTATTGATGCTGGTAACCTTGCTTATAGCTTTTTTCAGCTCCGCATCTTTAGCGGCTGAGATCAAAATCATTTTCAACGGCACGGAAATGAAGCTGGACCAAGATCCCATAATGGAAAACGGCCGGGTGCTTGTTCCCTTCCGGCATATTTTTCAAGCTATGAATATGAAGGTGGATTATAATTTCGAGACCCAGGAAATCAAGGCGGGCAGAGGCGGTGCTGTTCTGATAGAATTGCAGGTAGACAATCGCTATGCCCAGGTACGCGGCGAGCAGAAAATTTTGGATGTAGCCCCCCGCTTGATAGCCAAAACCAGCCGCACCGTGGTCCCTTTGCGATTTGTTACGGAAAATGCCGGGGCTCAGGTTGACTGGGACGATAAAACCCAAACCGTAACTATTACATATAAAGCAGCAGCCAATATTTATGAGCTGATGGAAAACCATCATCCGGTCTATACCAACAAAGGCTTGACCATTGATTTAAGTCAGGATATGGCCTTTTTTGAGCAGGGCAATGCCAATATTGTGGAATACCGCATCAGCACGGACCATAAATTAGCGGAGGCCTTGCTTGATCTGGATCAGCTGCGCTGGCTGGCTCAGGAATTTGTCAAAACTGTTTATGAAATAGTCGGAAACTTGCCCGATCCCGATGCTTTTGCCCTGATCCGCCTTTATGTTACAATGCCGCCTTGGAGCAGTGATGAGGTGTTTTTCTGGGGCAGCCAGCCCAATTACCTGCTGGATGGTAAAGCTATTATCAACAGCGATGACAGCGGCAGTTATTCTTTGATTTATTTCCCGCTGATCAATGTTTTAGGAGACCCGGTAGATGGCACCATAACTATTAATTATTATGACGGCAGTTCGGAAATTATTGAGTAATACCCGCTAGCCACATATAGAATAAAAAGCTCTGCTTGGACTTTCAGCCAGGCAGAGCTTTTTATATTAAGCGGCTGTGGCGCAAGGGGTTAGAACACTTTTTATTATTCTTTGGTGAAATATTCCAACAGGCGCTATTGACAAAAATCGCTACTAAAGGTATTATTAACCATAGAAAATACTATTTTAGGAGGGAATTCAGATGAAAAAAAGACTCACTATTGTCCTGGTCACAACGTTGCTCCTGGTTCTGGCTTTTTCCGCTATCGCTTCTGCTGAATTTGTCAAGGGCCTGGAAAAGAACAAAGAACTGTACCCAACTTGGATCGTGGATGAACAGACTCAGCCCATTTTCACCTATGCCAATGCCATCCGGGAAGTTGTCTACATAGAACTGCCCTGTGACACCGACCGGGATGGCATTCGTGACCGGGTCACTGCCTGGATCATGCGGCCCAATGCTCCCGGCTTTTTAGCGCCGGTTTTGTTGGAGCATAGCTCGTATCATAACGGTACGGTCGGCTGGGGCAATGTCAGCAGCCTGGCTATCCCCGAGGAAATGAAGGCGCCTTTCCGCTATAAAGACAATTGGCCCATCCACCGGGATCTCAGTCTTCCCATTTATGATGACAGCACTGATCTTAGCTATGAGGACATCAGGTACAAGGGTACTGAGGCCTGGAACTGGCCTTGGGACAATCCCGATGCTTTTACGGTAGACAGCTGGTACACCGGCATAACTCCCGGCCAGGTTCCGCCTGCCACCGTTCCCACCGAGGTCGGTACTGCTCCCGGCTTCCCCTACGGTACCGATATGTTTGCCACCAATCCCATCTTCAGCGGCAATGCCAGCAGCTCCCCCGTCTATTATCGTTATTATCTGCCCCGGGGTTATGCTTTGATCCTCAGCCAATTGCTGGGCAGCCGGGACAGCGACGGTATTACCGGTTGTTCCCATATCGAAGAAACCCTCTCTGCCATGGCTGTGGCCAAATGGCTCAACGGCGAAGCCAAAGCTTTTACCACCCGCCGCGGCACAGTGGAAGTAAAAGCCGATTGGGCCAACGGCAACCTGGCTATGACCGGCACTTCCTATCCCGGTATCCTGGCCGAGGCTGCTTCTACCTCCGGGGTCGTCGGTCTCAAGGCTGTTATGCCCCAATGTAATATTGCCAACTGGTATGATTATTACCGCAACAGCGGCTCTGTCAGCTCTCCCGGCGGTTATGGCGGTGAGGATATGTACCTGCATGCTTCCTATAATTTCAGTCGCTGGCGGGCCGACCTGGCCCCGGGAGGCAGTACTACTGGCTATATTCCCTCTCCGACCGGAACCTGGTTCCCCAAAGCCATTCAGGATGTTTTCTATAGCGTGCAAAACCATATGATGGATGTGCAGGATGTGGCAACCGGCGATTATAATGCCGAGTGGGATATCCGCAATCTTCCCCGCAATGCGGGCAAAATAGCTGATGATTGCGGCGTTTTGGTCATCAATGCTTTGATGGACTGGAATACCAAACCCAAAGGCCCCTTCCTTTACTGGAAATCATTGGAAGATAACCATAATGGTGTGCATAAGATGTTTGTCAGTATTTCCGGCCATGCCAGTCAAAACAATATCCTGGTCCATGGCAAAAGCATGATGGAATGGTGGCATTTGTGGATGGATCATTTCCTTATGGGTCTGGAAAACAATGTAGTGGAGGATTTGCCCCAAGTAACAATTGCCAATAACAGAACCGGTGAAATGGAAGCCTTTGATACCTTCCCCGTTCCCGGGGCAGAAGACCAGAAAATCTATCTCCACCCGGCCCAGGAAGGCCATGCCGGCCGGCTTTCCTATTATCAGCCGCCGCCTGCGGTGGAGCATTTCAGTGATCTGACTATTGAAGAGCAGATTTTAGCTCCCTTGCCTCTTGGCGCAACCAGCCGTCCTTCCACCACTATTCCCCAAAGTACGGACGGTAATTACCGGGCTACTTCCGCCCAGGTCCAATATTGCGAAAACCGGCTGATAGGGGTTATCCGCAACGGCACTTCCTCCGAATACACCAATCAGCAGATATTGGAGGCAATAGACAAACCTATCCCCGGACGCCTGATGTACATATCCGAGCCCTTGACCGAAAGAATGCGCCTAAGCGGTACTCCGGTTCTGCACCTGCAAGCTGCTCCTTCCCTGGGTGTGGGCAACCTGACAGCTGCCTTGGTGGAAATAGGCCGTCAGCGCCGGGCTCAGAGCATGACCGGCCGGGCCAGCGCCGCCCTTTCCACAACCAGCGCCTATACTCTGCAAATCGGCGGCGGTTTCAACGGCACGGTGGGTATTAGCAGGTACAATGTGCCTGCAGCCACCGGTAACTTCCTTAATCATACCTATGTTACCTGGGGCTATGCCGATGTCCAAAATCCCAATTATAGCGGTAAAGTTTGGTATGAAGTGCCGGAGCAAGGCTATACTCCCGATTTTTATTTCCAAACAACCAGAATTGTCCCCGGCCAATATTATCCCTACACCATCGAAATGGATACCTATGATTATACTTTCGAACCCGGGATGCGGATCGGGGTGATGATTTGGGGTACTGATGTTGACTACAGCCTACTGTATGATAAATGCTGCACCCCCGAATTCGATGTCCAGTTAGGCGAGGGCTCCTACCTTTCTATCCCTCTCAAGCTGGCTGAACCGGAAGAGCCTGTAACTATTGAGGTATCCAGTGTCTTAGCCAAACCCGGCGAAGAGGTGGAAGTTTCCTACAGCATCAAAGGCAACGGATCCGGCTTTTCCGCCCTGGACCTGAAGATACCCTATGACAAATCCATCTATGAGCCCACCGGTATCACCGCTGTAACCCCTGCCGGCAGCTTGGTCAGCCCCTTCTTTGTAGCCAATCCCTTCTTTGCCGACGGGGTTATGAGAGTAGCTTTTGCCTCCGACGGCAATATTGCAGGCGATGGCCTACTCTTTACCGTAAAATACAAAGTAGCCGCCGGCGCCCCCACCCTTTTGGACTATCCGCTGACCGTAGAGCCGGTAAAAATCCAATACGGCTCCCTGATGGACAAACTGGTAGATTTGGACATAGTGGTTGAAAAAGGCGCCCTGGTCATTGGCATCCCGGGCGATGTCAACGGCGACGGGGTCGTAAGCCCGGAAGACGCCATGCTGATCCTGCAAATGATAGTAGGCCTAATAGAATGGACCCCCAGAGCTCTACTCCTGGGAGACATCAACGGTGACGGCATAGTAGACACCACCGATGCCGCCCTCATCCTCCGGATGGTAGTAGGAGGGTAAAAAATAGACAATACGACAAGTAAAATAAAGGGATGGCCACAGGCCATCCCTTTATTTTACTTGTCGTATTGTCTTATTATGCTATTTCGCGTAATTGACTACCCTGGTTTCCCGGATTATTACTACTTTGATTTGGCCCGGGTATTCCAGTTCCGCTTCAATTTTCTTGACGATATCCCGGCCAAATTGTACTGCGGTTATGTCGTCCACTTTGTCCGGTTTTACCAAAATCCTAATCTCCCGGCCGGCCTGGATGGCGAATGATTTATCCACGCCTTCAAAGGAATTAGCAATTTCTTCCAGTTTTTGCAGGCGTTTGATATAATATTCCAAAGTCTCGCGGCGGGCGCCCGGCCGGGCGGCGGATATGGCATCGGCAGCCTGAACCAGGGCGGCTTCTACGGTTTCTACTTCAATATCTCCATGATGGGCGGCAATGGCATGGACAACTTCCGGAGATTCTTTGTATTTTTTTGCTAAATCAGCTCCGATTGAGACATGAGGCCCTTCTACCTCGTGGTCAACAGCCTTGCCCAGATCGTGGAGCAAACCGGCCCTTTTGGAAAGGGTTACATTTGCTCCCAGTTCCGCTGCCATCAAACCGGCTAGGTGAGCTGTTTCGATAGAGTGTTTTAGGGCGTTTTGACCATAGCTGGTCCGGAATTTAAGGCGGCCCAGCAGCTTGATCAGTTCGGCATGGATGCCGTGAATGCCTACATCAAAGGTGGCCTGCTCGCCTTCATCCCAAATCCGTTGTTCCACTTCCTGACGGGCCTTGTCCACCGTTTCTTCGATCCGGGCCGGGTGAATGCGCCCGTCCAAGATCAGTTTTTCCAGGGCTACCCGGGCAATTTCCCGGCGTACCGGATCAAAACCGGAGAGAATAACCGCTTCCGGAGTATCGTCAATAATCAAATCAATGCCGGTCAGAGTCTCCAGGGTGCGGATATTGCGGCCTTCCCGGCCAATGATCCGGCCCTTCATTTCCTCGTTGGGCAGAGCTACAACGGATACTGTGGTTTCCACTACATGGTCGGCGGCAACCCGTTGAATAGCCGTAGCCACGATCTCCCTGGCCCGTTTTTCCCCTTCCTCCTTGGCCTGGCTCTCAATATTTTTAATTAAAATGGCGGCGTCCTGTTTGACTTCGCTTTCCACGGTACGTAATAAAATATCTTTGGCTTCCTGGGAACTGATGCCGGAAATACTTTCCAGCTCTTTGATTTTTTGTTCTTGCAGCTCAACAATTTTTTGTTTTCTTTGTTCGATTTCCTGCTCTTTTTTCTTGTTGTTTTCTTCTTTCTTTTCCAGGTTTTCCAGCTTGCGGTCCAGGGATTCCTCTTTTTGCTGCAGCCGTTTTTCCTGGCGTTGGATTTCATTGCGCCGTTCTTTATTCTCTTTTTCCGATTCTGTCCTTACCTTATGGATTTCGTCTTTGGCTTCTAAAAGGGCTTCTTTCTTTTTGGTCTCGGCTTCTTTTTTAGCTTCCAGCAAGATTTTAGCGGCAGCTTCCTCTGCCGAGCGGATTTTGGCTTCAGCCAGGTTTTTTCTTATCAGATAACCGGCTGTCGCACCTAAAGCCAGGCAGACCGGTATCATCAGAATAAACACCCAAATATTGATTTCCACAAATTCACCTCCAACATAGTTCAGATAACAAATACACAACAAAGACCGCGCCTTGCGGCCCGGCCTAAAGAATACAGATGCAGTGTAAAGGGCGTGAAAAACTTTACGTTTTCAGGCGCCATATATATAAAAATTATCGTTAAGCTAAATTATATATATAAACCCAGCATCTGGGATCTCTAGGGAGATCAAGGCAATTATAGATATTTTATCTCTAAAACATATCTATTGTATTATGTTTGGGCCTATCTGTCAAGAGATTATGGGCAAATAATCCCAAAAGTTTGTTTTTTAAAAGGATGGAGGGTGAAGTTTTGAAGAAGTGGTATCTGATAGTTGCAGGGAATGTTTATGTTTGCCTTGTGTTGGCGTTTAGTGTTTTTAGGATCAGTCGGGGGGAAAAGCCTCGTTGGGCATAGCGGGTCAGTAAGCGGTTCCGCTCTTTTTCATCCGGGCTTGAGGGGTAGCGGGCCAGATCCTGCTCCAGCAATTTTTGCAGTATTTGCTTTTCTTCCTCCTCGTCATAGAACCGGGCCAAAGCTGTGGCTATCAGGTCGGAATCCACCTCTTTGGCCCTCAATTCCTCTCGAATACGTGCCGGACCGTATTTTCTTTTGCGGGAACGGATCCATATCTCAGCTGTTTTGCTGTCGTCCAAATAGCCTCTCTCAATCAGCTCTGCCCCAAGCTGTTGAGCCAAGGAGGCATCGGCGCCCCTGGCTGTAAGCTTGGATACTAATTCTGCCCGAAAATGATCCCGCCGGGCTAAATAGGCAAAAGCCGCCTCCCTGGCTTCTTCATAGGTGGTTATAGATTTGCTTTTCTGCCAAGTCATACTATTCTATTAATTCCGGGCGGTCCAAATCTTCGGGATCAAGGGCGCCCACTACATCTGCATCCAGGATGGAGCTTTCTGTGACTTTGGCCCTGATCAATTCCTCTATCTGGGCATATATTCCCGGATTAT
>WRHF01000101.1 GCA_009783415.1 Clostridiales bacterium | reverse complement strand
CGTCTTCGATCTTTGTTCCGTATGCTATATCTGTGACTGTACCTATCGTGCCGCCGTTTTCATCCTTAAAAGTCGCTGTATAGTTATTTGCCGTCCACTGGGCAAAGTAGGTAATGGAGCTTCCCTCCGCTCCCAAAATGCCACTTGGTTCTTCAGCTAACTCTGATAGCCAGCTGATAGGGCTGTTTAGGGTATGTCCATTCCTGGTAGGTGCTGGCACATCATAGGGATCACCGGGCTTACCATGGATAGTTTGGGAGCTGTTTCCCTCATCGTCCTTGCCGCCATTATAATCAAAGACGACTGTAGCGTCGGCTACTTCAATGTATTTGGCCGTGAAGGTCACATTGCCGGTCACGATATATGTAGATACATCACTATAGGTACCCGCGCCGTCACTCCATCCGAGGAAGTAGTAACCATCCTTTATAGGGTCATCAGGTATACTTTCGGTTCCATCCGCGACTGCAGTGCCGTAAGCGATGTCTGCGACCGTAACTATCATGCTGCCGTCATCATCCTCAAAGGTCGCCGTATATTTATTTGCCGTCCACTGGGCAAGGTAGGCGCTAACATCCCCCGCCTCGACAAAGAAACCGCCGGGCTTTTTTGGTAACCAGTCGTCATTAAGAGAATATCCGGTTCTCTCGGGAGTGGGAATGATGTATGGGGCGCCCTGGGTGCCAGTGAGGTAGCCGGAACTTTTTCCTTCTTTATCCTTTCCGCCATTATAATCGAAGATGACCGTGGCCTTGCCGGCTTCCGTGTATTGAGCGGTAAAAGTAATATCTGCCGTAACGGGATAGTTTTTGAGGCCATCTTCGGTAAATACTGAATCGCCTTCATCGGATATCCAACAGGCAAAGGTAGAGCCGATTTCGGCTGTAATTGACGGAATGTTTTTGATACTGCCCCCATAAGGTACGCTTTCACTGTACTCCGGAGGCGTCATACTGCCGTTTCCTCCCGGATAGAAGGTGACAGTATTGGTGGTAGCGACCCATTGAGCAGTATACTTATTGATGCTCCCGGCCTCGCCAAAAGTATCACCGGGCAGATCCGGCAGCCAACCGTCAAGGATATAGCCCGTTCTGAGCGGGATGGGAGCAATAAAATTCGTACCCGGTTTCCCGCTGCGATAATCGGATCCCGCTCCGCCAACATTTCCGCCGTTACAATCAAAGATTACCGTAGCATTGGCGCTGTCCGTGTAGACGGCGGTGAAGGTAATATCCCCGGTTATGGGATACAATAAAACAGCTTCGTCGTCATAGGTACCGCCCAAGCTGGATTTCCAACCGGCAAAAACATAGCCGGTATCAGCCTCTATACCAGGAATCTCCGATACATTTCCCTCATAAGCGACTTCCTCACTTGCCGGGTCAGGGATTATTGTGCCATTCTCTCCGGCGAGGAAGGTTACAGTACAGGTAGTTTTTGGTCCGACAGGGGGTAATCCTCTCAATTGAGGATAATCATAACCGGGGATCATCTGCCAAACATCCTCAAAATCCCAACCCAACTCCTCTTCATAGGTTACTTGATCTTTGGCCTCATCCGAAGAAATCCGCCTGTCCGCGTCATCATCAGGATCCCCGTCAACATCCCCCTCAAGAGCCAGGTTATCGCTTTTTGTCCCACTGGAAGTAATATAGCCGATTAAATAGCTGCGAGTATTGACTGGATTGACGGTGTTTTCTGCATATATACGTTTGGCGAGAGTAACACAATAGTTGATAGAGCTAGAGCTAGAGCTATAGCTGCAGATCCCTCCGGCATAAGCAGAGCCATAAGCAGAGGCGGAGGAGGCTGTGACTTCCCCTGTGTTATAGCAATTATAGCTAGAGCTAGAGCTATAGCTATAGCCGCAGATCCCTCCGGCATAAGCAGAGCCATAAGCAGAGGCGGAGGAAGAAGATGAGATTCCGCCTGTGTTATAACAGTTGATGATAGTGCCATAGTTATTGCCGCAGATCCCCCCTGCATAAGCAGAGGAGGAGGAAGAAGATGATGATGAGATTTCACCTGTGTTATAACAGTTGATGATAGTACCAGAGCTATAACCGCAGATCCCTCCTGCATAAGCAGAGGAGGAGGAAGAAGATGATGATGATGAGATTTCACCTGTGTTATAACAGTTGATGATAGTACCAGAGCTATAACCGCAGATCCCCCCTACAGTAACAGTGGAGGAGAAGGAGAAGGAAGCTGCGACTTCCCCTATGTTATAACAGTTGCTGATAGTACCAGAGCCAAATTCATAGCCGCAGATCCCCCCAGCATGAACATATGTAGTGGCGGAGAAAATATTTATCTCAGTTCCTTCCATGCCCACATTTTTGATAGTTGCGCCATAAGCACAACCAAACAGGCCGACAGAGCCACCTACATCGCCGATGACGGTCAGGTTCTTGATTAGATGCCCTTGCCCATCAAATGTTCCAGTAAACCTCGAATTATTATTAGTTGGATTATCCCCAATAGGTGCCCATTGCCCCCATGCTGCCAAATCAATATCGTTCATCAACACATAGGAGTCACCAAGGCCGTTTCGTATATTGTTCAAATCCTCGGCCGTGTAAATTTCGATAGCTTCCGGATCCAGGGCCTTGATCGGGGCCAGAAACTTGCCATTGCTGCCATAGCCCAGGGTCAAGCCATCCGCAAAAGCAACGGCCTCTGCCAGATCCGGTGTGCTTTCTTCAATTACCGAGTCAAGGTCAGGTATTGCAGAGAGAGATCCTGCTTGTCCAATTGCTTCTGCTGCTGCAAGGAAGCTTGTCAGCGGCAGCATAGCTAGAAGCATTGATAAAATCAAAACTGTGCTTGAGATTTTTGACCAAATAGATTTTTTCATGATACTTACCTCTTTTCAATTCTCATTTTACATTTTCATAGTTTTTATGGACTATTTGGCGCCTAAATAAGCAACAAATCATCTTTAATCCTATAATACTCAGCAATTCGCAATAATTCAGCGGTGTTTTCTGCAATATTCGCTGAAATAAAAGCAAGCATATCTGCTTTAACAATCTCCGGCAGTGCAATTGCTAAATTTACTGGAAGCACCGAATATAGCTTAAATACATCGTTTTTGTGCTTGCGGATAACCTTACTATCGATCTGTTCACCTTTTGCTTTTCGAGCAGATAAATCCAGCCAAGCCTTTGCCTTAAACGGAATCAGATGCTGCGCGTCCAAAATCGGTATGCCGTCAAGAATCATTACACCAGATTTCAGAAAGTCATAATAACCACTATCAAGCAAGATAGCTGATAAGCTGGAAATATCATCCTCAACAGGAAATGGAGTCAATATTGCATCCGGCGGCAGAGTTACCCCTTTGATACGGCGGGAAAACAATTCAATCATAACCGGATAATTGGGTGACTTTGGTTTACTGAAAATGTTTCCCTCCCCATTTCCTCTATAGCTTGTTCTACTCTTGGATCATCAATATTCTGTAGCGACACTGCAACCGAAAGCGGATCGGCAATACCTGAGAGCCGGGACAAGATAACAGGGTCATACTGCCAAATCTCAAGTTCAACTTGACCCTCATCAACCAGCATATCTGTTCCTTGTATGTCAGAAACTTTACCGAAGTAAGCGTATATAGCAACATTAGGCTCTGCAAGCATAGAGTATTCGGCTAATGCCGATAATCCGGATAGCGGCAGATCTTTCGGCAGGGCATCCGCTTCAATAAATAATCTCTTTCGTACCGGATTCAGCAGGAATGGTTTCGCCTTCCCAAACAATGCTTTGCCCTCTTCCGTTCCTTCTATGAATACCCGTACCCCTACCTTACTTGAGTTCACAAGCCCAAGCAGGGAAAGCTGCTTCACCGCCCGGGATATCTGCATCTGGGAAAAATTCAACTTATCAGCTATACCACTGGTGAAAAGTTCCTTCTTACCTTGATACAGATAGTGGAATAATAGCATTTGAGCTGACGGCATCAGAATTTCAGAAATAGCTTTTGGTTTGTTGAATCTCTCACTGAGAAGAATACCCATGAATGGTAAATATAATTGGGTTTTGTCTACCACAAATGAAATCCGGGCATTAATAAGCGCCTTGCGCTGACGAGCATTTATGCTGTCAAGTATTGCGACACGGGGCAACCCGCCTTTCTCTCCTATTATTTCCAGGTGTTTCTTCAAAGCTGGTATTGTTGGCAACTCACCTTTCGGCTTCACAAATAAGCATGGTACGCCACCAAGCGCCACCTTTTGAATATCATAGCTGTTGAAAATAAAGATCGGCAGCCCCGAAAAATCACTCCACGGCTCCTTCGTTACAGTAACTCCAAGTGTTTCGCTAATGTAATCCATAAGCTCACCTCGCTTTTAACTTAATAAAATTGTTATAACTTGTATTAAGTTAAAAGTCAAATTACAAGTTAAACAATTCTATTGTAATTGAGAAAAATTAAAGTGGGCTCCTCACTCAAGTAGCTAGAAAAGGAAAAATCAACTAACGGAGGTTGATGGTCATTTTGACTACTAGCCAAAAAAATAGGTTTTGTTTTTGCTGGTTAATATATAGCAAAGACACTAAAGCTATTTCCAGATCTCCCAGCCATCCACCTGACGTTCAAATTCATGTGAAACAGTTGCCTCTATAATTTCACAGTAAGCCCAATGCGAGCTGGTCAAATCTGTATAGCTGGGAAGATCCTCCAGCAAATCGGCCAGCTTGATCCCCCTCCCAAGCATGCAATTGACAATCTTCACAACCTCGGCCCGACTGACCCCGTTTTGCGGCTTGAATTCCCCGTCAGGGTAACCGCTGATCCAGCCTTTCAGATAAGCGGAAATTATGTAGGAATAAGCCCAGTGGCTCCCGGCCAGATCTGTAAAGGGGTTGCTATTACTGTTTTCCAAATCATCAAAACGGCAGGCAATAGCCACAAACTCGGCCCTGGTGATCCCCCGGGAAGGCCGGAAGCTGCCATCCTCATAACCCTGCAAGATACCAATTTTTGCCAGATACTTCACCGCCTGGGCATATGATTCATCCCCTTTTAGATCGCTGAAAGTGTTGACTACAACATCGTTCTTTTCCGGGGCTTTAAGCAAACGCCAGAATATAGTGGCAACCTCTGCCCGGGTAATGTTGCTGTTCGGGCGTACTGTGCCATCGGGATAGCCATTAATATATTGGACATGTTCTTCCGTTTCCAGCACTTCTTTGATTTTATCACTGACAATAAATCTTTTGTCCTGTCCTGACGGCTCGTCTTTCTTATTATAGAAGAAATCAACTGTATTATTGCCTGCTTTGATAGTAACAGATTTTGTCGGCTCACAATCCTCAGCCAAAATATAGCCTTGAACCGGCGGCGCCGGAACCTTTACTGTTTCCCCAACCGAAACCGGAGTTTCTTGAACACTGATCGGTACATCGGTAGCTTTGTCAATAGCCCTCACCGTCAAAACAGCTGTTTCGGCTTTGCCGCCGCCACTGCTGCCACCGGTAGCTATCAAGCTGTATTGCGCTACAAAAGTAATGTCACCTCTTATAGGCATTTCCATAATATCATTTCTGCTATATAAGCTGCCGCCCCCATCCTTTATTGCCCAGAAGTTCTCAGTGGAATAACCGGCATTTGGGGTAATAACCGGAACCATGGTCACTTTGCTATCATAGCTTATATCCACACTATAGCTATCCGGATCAATGCTACCATTGCTGCCTTTTTCAAAGTTTACTCTGAAAGTCATTGCTTTCCATTGAGCGGTGTAGGAAGTAACACTTCCCGGCGGACCGAATATGCCGAATATTCGGCCGGTCATTTCATCTTCCCAGCCGTTAAGTTTATAACCGGTTCTTTCCGGTTCCGGAGGATCATATTTTTTTTCTGCTATACCACTTATATAGCTGGACACCTTGTTATCCGCTATCCCTCCGTTGTAGAAAAAGATCACTGTAGCTTCGGCTTCATTTGCGTATTGGGCCGTAAAGGTAATGTTTGCTTTTACAGGATGATCCTTTACGCCTTTTTCATCATAGATGGATCCATTTTCATCGCACTCCCAGCCAACAAAAACATAACCCTCAGCGGCAGTGACAGTGGGGACATTGCTGACCTTGCTTTCATGGCTAATATTCAAGCTTATTTCAGCCGGGTTTTCTTTATCATCGATTTCACCACTGCCGCCGGCCTTAAAAATCACAGTATGGATTTCCGCTGTCCACTGAGCGGTATAAACAGTAATACTTTTTGCCGCACCAAAAGTACCGCCGGGCACCGGTGACCAGCGATCAAAGAAATATCCTTCCCGCTTTGGCTCCGGTGTTTCATATAGAGAGCCCGGCTTGCCGCTCTGATAGCTTGATACTAGATTTCCCTTTGTCCCGCCGTTATAGAAAAAGATCACCGTAGCATCGTTTTCATCTGCATAGAGAGCAGTGAAAGTAACATCTTCTGTAACAGGATAAATCCGGACACCGCTTTCGAGGTAGATGGATTTATTTTTACTGCATTCCCAACCAATAAAGACATAACCTTCTTGGGCAGAAATTTCCGGTATTGCAGATACGGTTTCTCCATAATTAACGCTTTCACTTACCCTGCCGGAGGATATCTCGCCAAAAATACCCGGTTCGAATTTTACATTATTTTTGATTGGTATCCATTGTGCGCTATAGATGACAGTACTTCCCGCCGCGCCGAAAGTACCGATAGATCCGGAAGGTGACCAGCCACTGAGGCTAAATCCCATTCTTGTGGGGGCCGGAGGAGTATACTGCGTGCCCGGTGTTCCATTTTGATAGCTGGATGTAGCTGTCCCTACCACACCACCATTATAGTCAAAGAACGCTATAGCATCGGCACTGCTTGTTATGGGGATATACCGGGCTGTGAATTTCACATTACCCGTCACAATATATGCCGAGACATCGCTGTAGACACTCACCCCGTCACTCCAGCCGACAAAGCTAAAACCGCTCTTTTCGGGATTTGCAGGGATACTCCCGGCTCCGTCTTCGACCTTTGTTCCGTATGCTATAGCGGTGACTGTATCTATTGCGCTGCCATCGTCATTCTCAAAGGTCGCTGTATATTCAATCGGTGTCCACCGGGCAGTGTAGATGATAGTAGTTCCCGCCGTGCCGAAAGTACCAATACCTGCCGGTGACCAGCCGCTAAGGTTATGACCCGTTCTTGTGGGAGCCGGAGAAACGTATGTTGCGCCCGGTGTCCCGCTTTTATAACTGGATGTATCTGTTCCTGCTATGCCGCCATTATAATCAAAGAAAGCTATGGCATCAGAGCTGCTTGCTTTGGGTACATACCGGGCCGTGAAGGTCATGGCGCCGTTTACGGGATACAATTTGATCGCAGCCGCGTCATAAATACCGCCGATACCGGATTCCCAACCGATAAAATCATAGCCTTCATCAGGGATTATACTGGGAACACTAGTTACCGTTCTTTGATAACTGACATCTTCGCTAGCAGGGCTGGGATTCATTGTCCCATGAGCGCCTGGGAGGAAGGTAACAGTATAGGTAGGATCGCTTTTCGGCTGAAAATAAGGCAGCTCCTGCAACTGAGGATAATCATAGCCGGGAACCATAATCCAATCATCGTCAAAATCCCAGCCCAAGCTCTCGTAAGTAGCTTTATCTTTCGCTTGTTCAAAGCTTATACGAGCTATAGAGTCGTCAATCACAGAAGTGTTGCCTTGGATCTTATCTATGGCGAGATTATTACTTATTATTCCAAAGCTATAATGACCGACTAGATAACTATGAGCATTGGCAGTATTCAGGGCTTCAGCATATATCCTTTTGGATAGAATAACGCAAGTGGAGATTGAACCCAAGATATAACCACAAATTCCTCCTGAACCAGCATAAGAGGTAGCAGAACTATAAGAAACAGCAGAAGCAGAAACATCTCCGATGTTATAACAGTCAGTGATAAAATGAGAGCTAGGGTAAATGTAATAGCAACTTCCGCAAATCCCCCCGGAACGAGAAGCGGATGATGAGAAAGCGGAAACACTCCCGGTATTAAAGCAATTTGAGATAGATTTGTTGTTATTGGTATAGCTAAGGCCGCAGATCCCCCCAGCAGAAGAAGAGGAGGAGGAGGAGGAAATATCTCCGATATTATAGCAATTAGAGATAGGGCTGTAGTCAGGGTTATAACTATATCCATAAATCCCCCCGGCGCAGGAAGAAGATGAAGTTGAGGAGGAGGAAATATTCCCAGTGTTATAGCAATGCGAAGTATTGAGTCTGATACTATAGTTATCGCCGCAGATTCCTCCGGCATATGAAGAAGATGACGTTGAGGAGGAGGAAATATTCCCAGTATTATGGCAATATGAGATAGAGCAAGTGGCAGAATTATAACTGGAAGAATAGCCACAGATCCCTCCGGCACTAGAAGTGGATGAGATAGAGGAGGAGGAAATATCTCCAGTATTATAGCAATTAGAGATATTGAGATTGCTACTAAAGTAATAGCCGCAGATCCCCCCGGCATAGGAGGAGGAGGAGGAGGAGGAAATATCCCCAGTGTTATAGCAATTAGAGATAGTGCTAGAGCTAGAGCCGCAAATCCCCCCGGCAGAGGAGTTGCCAGAATAAGATACGTCTATATGAGTATCTTCGAGCCCTATGTTTTTGATGATTGCGCTTGTGGAGGTATAGCCGAACAATCCTGCATATTGGTAGGTATCACCTATTATTTTAAGGTTACTAATTACGTACCCCTGGCCATCAAAAGTTCCGGTAAATCTTGAATTGTCGCTGGCTGTAGAATTATCACCTATAGGCACCCAATCCGCTCCTCTAAGGTCTATATCATTTACTAGATGGTATTTACCTCCAAGGCTGGTAGCACTAATTCTAATCGCTTCGAGTTCAGCTCTGGTGGAAATTGCTGTAGAATCAAGGTCAGGAGGTTCTATGTGCGCCAGGAATTTACCATTGCTGCCAAATCCTGTGGCTGGGCTCTCAGAAAAAGTAATAATCTCTGCCAATTCCGACGAACTCTCCTCAGTTACCATATTAAGGTCAGGTGTTGGGCTGAGAAGCTCTGCTTGTCCAATTGCTTTCGGTGCTGTAGAGAAACTTGTCATTGG
The DNA here is from genome assembly GCA_009783415.1 of Clostridiales bacterium. Classification (GTDB taxonomy): domain Bacteria; phylum Bacillota; class Dehalobacteriia; order UBA4068; family UBA4068; genus WRHF01. The sequence continues at coordinate 2,230 of WRHF01000101.1, read as the reverse complement.
CAGCATAGCCAGAAGCATTGATAGGATTAAAAATGTGCTAAATATTTTTGGCCAAATAGGTTTTTTCATAAGGCTTTCCTCCATTTCTTGGGATATTATAACAAATTATACCACAATAAGTCAACAATCTTAAGGATAAAAACAAATAAGCCGAAAGATTGTTATATTATTCCAATTTATGACAAATCTTGCTAAATTTCAACACTAGTGGCTCGCAACATCTAAAGATTTACAGATATTTGCGAGGATTTTTGTCGTCATGCAAGGCGGAGGAGCCGCAGCGTAGCCGAGCTACGTAAGGCGACGACAACGAAGCAGGGCGGCAAAAAGACCGCAAAGATTGTAAAGATTTATGTGTTGCGGGCCACTAGCTAAATCTTGCCAATAATATTGAAACATTATCTCTAGCTTCACCCAAAGGAATACTCATGCGAAGTTTTGCCGCAATGACGGGCAATTCTTCCCTGCCCGACCCGGTCAAAAGAATTTGCCAGGCATCATCCGGAACATAGTTATATAAACCGTCGCAGCAAAGTAAAAACAGATCCCCTGATTTCACTTTGCCGGTATTACTATAAATTTTAATATCATCAAAAAAGCCCACACACATGGTCAGCACATTTTTCTTAGGAAAACTCTTAGCTTCAAGGGCAGTGATTTCTTTATTTCTTAACATACTGGCCAGCAAAGACTGATCCTCGGTCAAGCACCGGATTTGTTTTTTTCTAATCAGATAGATCCTGCTGTCGCCAATGTTTTTGATATAGTAATCTCTATTCACAGTAAATAACAACGAAAGCGTGGTACCTACCTGCTTGCCGGCTTGTTTGCCAAATTTAATGGCTCTTATATTGATTTCGCGGATAGCTTTATCCAAATAAGCATTGACAATTTCTCCGGAAAGCTTTTTGATCTTCAATAACTCCCTCAATTCCCTGTCCCAGAAGTTTTGGAAATATGTAACTGCCAGCTTACTGATTTCTTCCCCAAAAGCCAGGCCGCCACAACCATCAGCAACAATAAATAAGCCGATCCTGCGATTGCCAGAAAGACCGGTTTTAGAAAAAAGAGCATCTTGATTGACTCGCTTCAGATCTCCCATATCCGTATGGGCAGCAACAGAAATATTAAGCATTATATTTAACACCTCAATGTAAGTTCAGTATTTGCTAATGTGACCCTGTCCCCGTTATATATCTGATACGGCGTATTTCCCGGGATCCGCTTCCCGCTGCCATTGATATAGGTGCCATTAGTAGAGTTATTATCTTTAACATAGTAATTACCGTCATCGATTATAAACTCTGCATGAACCTTGCCGATTTTGTTATTTCTGATGATTTGATCTACCTGACTTGCCAATCTGCCAACAATAACCCTTGGCTTATATAGCTTGATCTTCATTAACAGGCCGTTTTCGTAGTATTCCAAACAAGCGCCGCCGGCAGGATTATCAGAAGCAAAATCTATTACCGTATCATCAGATCCAAATAATTCTATTTCTTTAAGATCTGCCACTCTAAGATCTGCTTTATTGACTTCTTTTTTCTCGCTGTTTTTGAACCATTCCCGATACAGGATAAAATCTATCCCGGCAGCGGCTATCAGCAGGCCGAAAAGATAGGCGGAATTTAAATTGAGATCCCTATTATTGGTTATGCCATATATAGTAATTAGTACAATAACAAACAATAAACTGACTTGAACAATCAGAAACAGGCTTTTTTTGGAATACTGTTCTTCCTTTTTTTCAACACTGCTTGATTCCCTTTCTGCTTTTCTTCTGCCTGAAAACTTTTGATATCTATCGGCTTCCTCCCATATGTCCGGAAGAGGCCTTGGAGGTATCACAGGCAATGCCTTGGGAGCAAGTTGATCTGCCGGTTGAATGGGGATAGGAGCTGGGGTTGGGGCTAGATCTGGGGGTTGGGTTGGTGTTGGTGTTGGGATTGGAGTTGAGACCGAAGTTGAAACTGGGGCCGGAGCCGGAACTAGGGCCGGAGCCGGAACTTTGGCTGTGACTGGATCCGGAAACAGGTTAATTTCCGGTTTCTGATCAATGAGCGATTCATTTGGTACTGCTTTAGTTTGCGCAATATCCCGGGGCTTTCCACTATATTGATAAATAATTCCAGCCAATTCTTCAATACTTAAAGATGGAGAGTTTAACACTTTTGAGATGATCTGAGTAAAGCTATCACCCGCAGCTTCCACTTTGCCCTGTAATATC
>WRHF01000100.1 GCA_009783415.1 Clostridiales bacterium | reverse complement strand
TAAAATCCGTGTCTAATTATTTCATGCATCAGTTTTAATCCACATCCTTGCAGTTCAATCAAGAGATGAAGTATATTTTGTGACTTTTTTTGTTCGAATTTGAGATCCTAGTTCCTATTACCTTCTAGTAAAACTTCCCAGTTTTACTTCCGGTAATTCCCGTTCCAGCCAGTTTATCATCCTGTCCATTCCCAGGCCCGGGCCTTGTGTGCAGTATTTTTGCATCTCGCCCGGGTCTATATTTAGGTTACGCAGTTGGATCTGAGCTACAGCCCCCTCTTTGGCCAGTTTTGCAATTGCCTCCATCTGGGGCAGCTGATCGCTGAAGCCGGGGTATACCAGCCAGTTGAGAGCTACCTTCACCCCTGCCTCCTTGGCCTTGGCTAAGGTATTTTTGATATTATCCAAATCAAAATCTTTGGGCTGATGATAGCTCCTATGATCCTGGGGCAGGGCGGAAAAAAGACTCAAGCGCAGGCTATCCAGGCCCGCTGCCATCAGTTGGGCCAAGCCCTGATCATTGCCGCCATTGGTATTGATGTTGATGATTCCCCGTTTGGTTTGCTCACGGATCAAGCCGATGGCCTCTGCCAGCATTTCCGATTGGAGGCCGGGTTCCCCTTCGCAGCCTTGGCCAAAGCTGATAATAGCATTTTGCGCTTCCTCTAAATGGGCTATAGCCGGCTCTGCCACTTCCCGGGGAGCGGGGACAAAATCCAGGCGCTGCTGAGGGCTGGGACAGCATTCGGCCGGTTGCAGGGAAATGCAGCCCAGGCAGGCCGCATTGCAGTCGGGAGAAACCGGTATGCCTGCCTCCCAGCGGCGGTAGAAAAGGTTTTGGGCGGTAAAACAGCCGTATTCCCGGGAACAATGGGCCAGCTGGCTGACTATCCTGTTATTGGGAAATTCTTCCAGTCTGCGTTTGATCAGCAAAGCCAGTTCCCTGGTATTATAGTGCTTAGGATGCCAAAAACTATGCTCATCAGTTTGCCGGGCAGCCACATAAAGGCGGCCTTTTTCTATACCCACCGCCGTATAGCCCAAAAGCGGTAATTTTTCCTGACCCTTTTTGAGGGCAGGAAGCAGTAGGCGGGTGAAACCCTGAGGCAGCAAAGCCCCCACAGGAAAAATCCGCCGCATCTTCCCTTCCTGATAAGGATCATATTCCAAGCTGATAAAACGCTTTTGCCGCGAATCATAACCGATAGGGCGGGCCCCCGGCAGCATAGTCAGGGTAGCCCCCAAAGGCAAAGGGATCAATTGCTCCCTCCGCGGCAACAACCAGGAACTCCCGCTTTGAGCAGCCATCTCAAGCGGAGGAAAATCCAGCCACTTGCCGGCCCGGTCAGCAAATATCATTTGCATAGAAAACTCCATTTCAGCGTTAGAGTTACAGCTCCCTATTAAGCAACTGATTTTATTAATCGCTCTATTCATGGTTCGGATGTCAAAACCCCTTTTTTGCGATTTTGCCGCAATATATATTGTTTGAATATATGTGTATCACAGAAAGTCATCAATATATTGTGTTCAGGCCTGCAAAAAAAGGGTTTTGACACACAGATCATTCGTTTAAGCCAAAATATTCATCAAAAATCGCCCGGCAAACATAACCGGAGGAGGTACTGCCATGATAACCGTATTCAATGATCCCGGCAAAAGCCACTTCCGGATCATTAAAAGGAGCAAAGCTCACAAAAACCCCATGATAATCCTTGTTTTTATTATCCCCGGATAAGCCGGTTTCGGCCGTACCTGTTTTGGCCGCCACCTCTATCGGAAAGCCTCTGAACAAGCCGGCGGCAGTACCGCTTGTAACTGTACTCCGCATAGCCTTGCCCACTGCAGCCAGATTTTCCTCGCTGATCTCGACCTCGGCCATCACCTCCGGCTGGAATTGCCAAATCAATTCCCCTTCCGGCGAAAGAATTTTATCGACCACATGAGGCCGCATCCGCCGGCCCCCATTGGCGATAGCCGCAATATAATTGGCCATCTGCAAAGGAGTCAGCAAATCACCGCCCTGGCCCATAGACATATAAAAAGTATTATAGGGACGCCAGACATGCTCCCAGTGGTTCTCATCAGGATAGCGCTTGGCCTTCCATTCCGGACCGGGCAAAACCCCTGCGCTTTCTCCCGGCAAATCTATCCCGCTTTGCTGTCCCAATCCCAATTCGCTGCCGGTTTTATCCAGATTTTCGATTCCTGCCCGGAAACCGATCTCCTGAAAATAAGTATTACAGGAGACAGCAATGGCCCGCTGCAAATTAACGGCGCCGTGGCTGCCGGTACAGTTGGCCCGGGGAACCTTGGCAATGCGGGAGCAATTGACCGTAGTTTTGGGAGTGATCGCCTCACAAGCCAAAGCGGCCACCGCCGTCATGGGTTTGAAGGTGGAACCGGGAGGATAGGTAGCGGCAATACAGCGGTTTATCAAAGGGCTGACCGTTTCATCATAATAATATTCCGCTTTATCTTTGGAAAGACCATTGGCAAAATCATTGGGATCCATGGGCGGGTGGCTGGCCATTGCTAATATAGCCCCTGTTTTGACATCGATCAGTACCGCTGCCCCGGCTTTGGCTTTGGGCCTGGTTTTTTGGATCTCGGCAATCATATCAGCCAGTGATTGTTCCAGAGCGCTTTGCAGCTTGCCGTCTATGGTCAGCACATAACTGTCGCCGGAACGGGGTTCCTGGGTAGAGATATCCCGGACAGGCCGGTGCTTGGCATTTACTTCTACCTGCTTCATCCCGTTTTTGCCCCGCAAGCCGATTTCCAGGCCGTCTATAGTAAAGCGTTCCATGCTTTTTTCCACACCGTTCTTGCCGATCCAGTCCGTTACCAGGTAGTTGTAATCATCCCGCAAATTCTCATATTCCGTGGAATTGATCCGCCCGACCGTACCCAAAATATGTCCGGCCAGGGGTCCTTGAGGATAATAACGCATAGGTTCTTCCGTAATTATAATTCCGGGCAATTCATCCCGCATTTCTTCCAACCGGGTAATCAGCGGCAGGCCCTCGTCATAGGGCAGGCGTTTGATTACCACAGGTTCATAGCGCCGATAATGCTGAGCCAGGATATCCTGGATTTTTTTGGCAGTAATTTCCTCATCATGCAAAAGAACAGCCAGCTTTTCAGCCAAAGCCTCCCTGTCGGGAATATCCGCGCTGGCCAGGGATATAGCAAAAACCGGCTTACTGACAGCCATCTCCGTCATATTGGCATCATAAATATTACCCCGGCGGGCCGGCAGGGAAAGGATCCGGATCCGGTTCTGAGTAGAAAGCAATGTATATTGCTCATCATCCAATACCTGCATAGAGAAAAGACGCAGACCCAGCAAAAAACAAAGCAAAGAAAAAATAAACCCCAAAACAACCAGCTTAACCAACAAACTCTGCTTCTTAGCCACCAAAATCCCCCCAAACTAAAGCGGTCTGCGACCGCAGTGTTGAGTTATGAGTTATGAGTGTTGAGTTGTTGTAGCTTTGCTTATGCAAAGCGATATCACAACAATTCCTCATCCCTCATTCCTCATTCCTCATTCCCCATTCCTCATCCCTCATTCCTCATTCCTCATTCCTCATTCCTCATTCCTCATTCCTCATTCCTCATTCCTCATTCCTCATTCTTCATCACCTTTTCTGTTCCCCATTGGACAAATATCAAATAGGCCGGCACATACAAAAAGGGGGCTATCAAAGCGCTGTACACCGCCTGGGGCATTGCTTGAGTAAGTAAATAAGGCCCAAGGGTTATCGGCATACCCACCAGCTTGCCTCCCAAGGCATAGGTCAGGGCCGATATTGCCCCGCCTAAAAAAACAGCTGCTACCGGCACCAGATAATTCTCTTTATAAAAGCGCGGACCCACCCGGATGATCAAAGCCACCGCTGCCAAAAAGGCCAAAGCAGAGAGGCCGATATAACGGCCCAGGAGCAAATCCCGGCTCAAACCCAGCAAAACCGCCATTATCAAAGCATAACGGGGCTTCCGCCACAAAGCAATAAAAACAGCCGCACACAACAAAAGATCCGGCTGCACCCCCAAAACAGCAATAGCAGGCAACCAGGTATCTTGGATGCCTAGAGCTACTAGGTAGAATGCTAGGAAGGTTATCTTTCGGAGTATCATTGTGCATCCTTTCAACTAGGTAATAAGTAATAGGTAATAGGTAATAGGTGTTGTTGTTTCACTTCGTGAAACTTTTTATTGAAATAAAAGACTGGTTTTATTGTTGGTTTTGCGGAGCAAAACCTTCCAAACCTATTACCTATTACTTATTACCTATTACTTATCTTCGTCGTCTTCCAAGGGTTCCTCCACGCTGCTGCCCACATCAGAATACTGCTGCGGTGGTGAAGTCAGCACCAGCACTTCTTCCAGGCGGTCGAAATCTACGAAGGGTTTTACTGTTGCTTTCAGCATCAGTCCTCCCTGATCCGGGCTGACCTTGGTGATATAGCCTATACGCAGGCCATGGGGGTAATTGCCTCCCAGGCCGGAGGAAATTACTACCTGGTTCAGGTTGATTTTTGCGTCATAGGGGATGTGGATCATACTCAGCTGTTCTTTGCTGCTGCGGCCGCCGCCCTCCACTACTCCGTTGGCACGGCTGACTTGCACCATGGCCCCCACTGCCGAATCCCGGTCGATGATCAGGCGTACCTCGGCGCTGTTATCGCTGACAGCCACAATGCGCCCCACCAGGCCCTCGGCTGTTACCACCGGCATGTTCCGGGCAAAGCCCTTGTTGAGCCCTCCCTCGATGGTGATAGCGCTGTACCAGGTCAGATTATCCCGGGCAATTACCTGAGCCACCGTTGATTGCCAATCAGCAATAGTCTCCTTCATATCAAGTACACGGCGCAGCCGCACATTTTCCAGGCCGGCCTCTTCCAAATATCCTACTTCGTTTTGGAGACGGGCTACCTCGTTTTTCAAACGGCTGTTTTCTTCCATCAATTGCTCAAAACCGGTAAAAAAGCCGGGGATGAACCTGATTTTTTCGCTGACAACAAGAGCCCCCCGGCGGATAGGAGTGATCACATCCCTCAGGCCCCGCTCCACCATGGTAAGGCCGGCCCGGTCGCCTGCGGTCAGGGCGGCGCAAATCAACAAAAGCAGCGTCAAAAACCCTGCCAGCAAATATTTGCTCCTTTTTGAAAGGCCTCTCTGTTTTGCCTCATTTCTATCCAATCAAATCATTTCCTTTTGGAAAGAACATGAATATTCTCTAAAACCTTACCGGTACCGATAACTACGGCAGACAAAGCTTCCTCTGCCAAAATCGCCATTATTCCTGTTTCCCTAATTACCAATTCCTGGAAACCATGGAGCATAGAGCCACCCCCTGCCATCATGATCCCCCGGCTCATAATATCAGCAGCCAGTTCCGGCGGAGATTTTTCCAGGCAGGTTTTGATGGCTTCAATAATGCTGCCCACCGGCTCGGCCAGAGCCTGATAAATATCTTTGGCGGTTATATTCACCGTCCGGGGCAGTCCGGTGATAGTATCCCGGCCCCGGACATCCAGGCTGGCGTTTTTGATATCCTCATCTAAATAAGCGCAGCCGATCTGGATTTTGATTTCCTCTGCTGTCCTTTCGCCGATAATCAAATTATAGGTCTTTTTGACATGATTGATGATAACATTGTCCATCTCATTACCGGCGACCCGGATGGAGCGGGATGTGACAATACCACCCAGGGAGATAATGGCTACCTCGGTAGTGCCGCCGCCGATATCGACGATCATATTGCCTGTAGGCTCATTCACCTCCAGCCCGGCCCCGATAGAAGCTGCCATTGGCTCTTCGATCAGCTGGGCAATATCCGCACCGGCGCTCTTGGCTGCCTCTTTGACCGCCCTCTCCTCTACCGCAGTCACCCCGGAAGGCACACAAATCACCACCCGGGTACGGGAAAAAGGCCCCTTATGGCGGGTAGCTTTTTTGAGAAAATAGCGGAGCATAGCCTGGGTGTACTCAAAATCGGCGATGACCCCATCCTTGACCGGACGCAAGGCTGTGATATTACCGGGAGTACGGCCGATCATTTTTTTAGCGCTTTCACCCACGGCCAGCACCCGGCCATTTTGTTGATCTACCGCCACCACGGAGGGTTCATTGATAACTATACCTCGGCCCTTAACATGAACCAGGGTATTGGCAGTACCCAAATCTATTCCAATATCTCGATAAAAAAACAAATTTATCCCTTCTTTTCTGGCATTATTAACTTTCTTTACCTATTATATCCTAAGTCAAAGATTTTTACAAGCTATTTTATGTCTTTTAACACATAACATAGCAGATAAATTTGAGGGCCGGAAGCCCTCAAATTTATCTGCTATGTTATGTGTTCTTTTAGGCAGGTACTACCCTGGCCAAGATTTGACAGAATACAATAAATCCATATACGGCAATGACTAAAACAATAAATGGATCCGCCATAGTCTTTGCTCCGGTTTCTCCAGTTTTGCCGGTTTCGGATCCTTGCTCCCTGGCATGGGCGGCGTTAAAATCCTTCTTTTTGACCCGGACCAGGCGGGTGGAAAAAATCAGGAAAAGAATCAGTCCTATCAGGGAAAAATACAGCCAAAACTCCCATAAGCCCCAATCCGGCAAGCAGAGAAAAGTTATCCAGCCTCCTCCGATCCCTACAACGGCGCCAACCCCTGTAACAAGAACCGGGAGGTATTCTTTGAACTTGCTTTTCAACTTCCAGTTATTATAACAATAATAACTGATGGCAACCATTAACAGGGTCAAATTAAAAGGCAGAGGAATTAATTCCAGCATTATTCTTTGAGCTCCTTACCTATTCCTTGCTTTCAGAGTTTACCTGGCCGTTATTTGCCTTGTTATTGTTATTCGGTTGTTTCTTAGAATTCTTTGCCAGTAAAAATACTCCGGCAGCCACCACAAGCACTCCTATGATCCCCCAAATAATTGCAGCGTTATAATTTTTGCCGCCGATCTCGCCGGAGATCGGGACAGCTTGACCGGGAGGAGGTTCTGTAGGATCGGCGGGATCGGAGCCATCAATGCTGCCAACAGTCTGTTCAGGGTCGGCTTGGGCGGACGGGTCGGCGTTGGCGGCGTTTTCAGTATTGCCGGGATTTGCGGGATTAGTAGGATCAGCGGGATCCGCCCCCGGATCTGTAGTTGCAGGAATGGGGGTTTGGGGAGCCTGGCCTTCAAAAGCAGGAAAATCCTCCTGGGTAGTGCTTGAACCTACTGTAATCTTGCTGCCATTTACGGAAAAATCTACTGTACCGCCGGTGGAAAGAGCAACTTTATTATTATCCATAAAATTAATATCAAGAACCGTTCCTAAAGGAGCATTATCCTTCAGTTTAAATTCAAGAAAAGCCATGCCGCCGGTACCAGTCAAAGCCCTGCCGCCGGCAAAAACTATCATAATATCCTGCTTGTTTCCTTCCACATTTTTTGCCAGATTAGGTACGAACATAAAGCTCAAATCCGGGTTCATATCAGCTTGCAGAACCTCCAGATAGGTATTATCAAAGGTTATCATAAATTCAGCTACATCGAAACCCTTTCCGGAATTCTCGTCAACCATCAGATAAATCGTAAAGTTCTCCCCGGCTTGAACCGTCATGCTTGTCAGAGAGAACGACACTGTTGTGTCTTCAGCGGCTGCCCAAGCTGTTGATGCCGCCAGCAGCAGTATAAGGCTGATAATAAAAAGAGGAGAGATTTTTTTGAATGTCATTTTTTTCCACCTTTCTTTTCTTAAGGCCTATATCTTTTTAAAGATAAAAGCTGTCAATAAATAATCATAGCTTTGTTCATAATACACAATAACATGTTTTTCTTTCCCCGTCAATAAATTCCTATTATTATTTTTATTTTGCAGCTAAGTATTAGACGTTTGGTCAACTGGTTTTTGTTCCCGGTTATTTACTTGCTTCTTTGGCAGCAGAGGAAAAAAACATGCAGGTTTTTAGAGGTTTCCTTGTATTTCTAAATAGAAGATATAATAATTAACAATCAAGGAGATAATCCATGCCGAAAAAACTATTGCTTTACCCGAAATCTGCTTGTCTGACTTCCAAAGCCATCCTGATTTTGCCTCTTGCCCTTATTTTTATTTTGGCTTTGTGCTTTCTGCCTGGTGCGGCTCTGGCCGCTGATCCGGCTCCGGAGCCAAATCCTGCCATCAGCGTCTATCTTAACAATCAAAAGCTCTCCTCTTCCGATACTGTGCCTTACTTCTTCAATGGCCGGACCATGCTACCCCTGCGCTTGATTTTCGAAGCCATGGGGGCCGCGGTTGATTGGGATGATGCCACTCAGACTGTCACCGCCAGCCGTAATCAAACTACAATAAAGCTGACTATCGGCAGCCTCAATGCCTGGATAAATCAAAAAAACGTAAACCTGGACGTAGCGCCTTTCACCAGCAACTACCGGACCTATGTGCCCTTGCGTTTCATCGGCGAAGCCTTTGGGGCCGCTGTAAATTGGAATGAAATCAGCAAAAGAGTGGATCTGAACCTTGCGGACCTGGGCATAGAACGTTTGCCCAATTTGCAGTTTCTGGCCAATAATAAGTCCCTTTCCTGGCAAACGGCGCCCTTCCGCAAGCAAGGCCAGCTCCATTTGCCGGTATTGGAAACCCTGACCAAGCTGGAACAGGTTATCACCGCCGATTGTTTTTATCGTTGGCGCCAGGAAGGCAAAACTATTTTCGTCAGTTTTGACGGATATAACCGGGAATTGACTCTGGGCTCCGCAACTGCTACGGTAAACGGCAAACCCCAGACTTTCAGAGGCCTGATGCTGGAATTTGAAGGGAATATTTATGCTCCTTTGAGCTTTTTTAATGAAATGATCAATGCTTCTTACTACCTCTCCGACGACAAGGCGACCCTCCATATGTCGGTCAACCGCAAAAAATTCAAATCCCCATTTCTGACCAAAGAATCGGCTTATTTGCCAAATCCGGTCAATATAGAAGGCGCTTTTCTTTCCGGTTCCCGGATCCTGATTTTCAGCGATAATCCGGAGTCGATCAGCGAGATCCAAATGCCTCAGGAAAGCGCCGTCCTTTGGGACAGCGGCGTCATCAGCGGCAAAGGGATCAAGGAACAGCGGGTTTTCGGCTATCATTGCAATCTTTTTTCCCGGCCTCTCCACCTGGCTATTACTGTTGAAAATACCGGAGATACTTCCCTGCGTTTTCGCAATGCCCGGGGATTGACCCGGATCAGCGACAACACTTGGGCCTGCTATGATGTGGGTCTTCCCCTTGCCGAGGGCTTTTTAGCCAATATGGAAATAAACCACATTCCCTATTTACCTTCACTGGTCGAACCGGGAGAAACTATAATTTTCCATAAAATGATTCTCCAGGAAAAAGATTTAGTGGGCTTTCAGTATGATATAGACATATCCAGCCTCAATTCCCAGGAGGACTGCGAATTTATGATCCGGGTCGTCGCCAGCAAAAACCCGCTGCAAAACCTGGCGGAGATCAAAATCCCTCTCCTGGGTCTGGATACCCGGGCCACCCATCCCCGGGGCAATTGGCCATCTTCTCTGATCAAGGCTACGCTACCCTCCTACACTGCCGGATCCTACCAAGTAGCCTACAACCTTTCCAACGGCCGCACCGATAATTTCTATACTGTGGATAGCGCTTTACCTTCCGAGGGCAAAGTCATCCACAATCCGGGGCATTTCGGAGCCAACTACAACCTGACTATCCCCATAAATAATCCGACCGGCGAGCCCCAAACCATCCGCATCCGTCTGGCGCCCCGGGGCGGGGTCTATGAAGGTGCAGCCCGCACACCCAAGGGGGTTTTCTGCATTCCGATGCTGATCACCTATCAGGATGTGGTCACCCTTCACGATCATATCGCCCCTCCCGGCCAAAGCCAGGTAGAAATCGAGATAATGCATGCGGGCGGATCCAATCTTGCCGTGGCAATCAATATCTTGACCCTGGACACAGACAACCAGGAAGAAAAAGTTTTCCAACCAATACCCATGATACCTTTTGACGTAAGATAATTCCTCATTCCTCATTCCTAATTCCTAATTCCTAATTCACCCAAAGGGCATATTATATTAATAATAGCTTTTTGGGAGTGATACCTTTGATATTTATGGATAATGCCGCCGGTAGTTGGCCTAAACCTGCTCAGGTACGCCGGGCTGTGGCTAATTCTTTTCAAAACTATGGGGCTAATCCCGGCCGGGGAGCTTATCGTTTGTCCCTGGATACAGCCCGTATGGTCTATGATGTCCGCAGCCGCCTGACAGAACTGGTGGGCGGCGAGGACCCGGAACGGTTGATTTTTACAAGCGGCGCTACAACTGCCGCCAACCTGGCCCTAAAGGGATGGCTTCGGCCCGGTGACCATGTGATTTATTCCGGGATGGAGCATAATGCCATATATAGACCCCTCAAGCAACTCGAAGATAAAGGCCTGATAAGTACGGATTGCATAGAAGCCGATGCCGACGGCTATATTGACCCTGACGATTTTGCCGCCGCCATCCGGGATGAGACCCGGCTTTTGGTTTGCCTGCATGCCAGCAATGTTACCGGTTCCGTCCAGCCGGTTGCCGGCGTGGGGAAACTGAGTAAGAAAACCGGCATCCCTCTTTTAGTGGACGCAGCCCAAAGCGCCGGCGCCTTGCCGATAAATTGCCGGGAAATGGGGATATCCTTTTTGGTTCTGGCCGGACACAAAGCCCTTTACGGCCCGCCGGGTATCGGTGCTCTTTATGCAGCCCCCGGTTTGGAGCCGGAACCTTTGATCAGCGGCGGTACCGGCAGCCATTCCCATCAATGGCAGCAACCCCCGGAATGGCCCGAACGCCATGAAAGCGGCACCATCAATGTACCCGGCATTGCCGGACTGGGCGGTTCTTTGGATTTTTTGCGGGATGCAGGGCCTGAATGGCTTTTGGAATTTGAGCTGGAACTTGCCGGAAAATTTGCCGAAGGAGCCTCACTGATCCCCGGCATACGTCTCTACCTGCCCCAAGATGAGCGCCCCAGGGCGCCGCTGGTTTCCCTCAATTTGAACAAGATGGATCCCGGCGAAGCAGCTTTTCTCCTTGACCGCGATTATGGGATAGCAGTCCGCTCCGGGCTGCACTGCACACCCCTGGCCCACCAGGCCATCGGCAGCTTCCCCACCGGTACAGTACGCTTCAGTTTCGGCTACTTCAATACCCTGCGGGAGGTAAAAACAGTTCTTTTCGCTTTGAATAAACTATCCCATAAGTACTAAAGCGGTCTGCGACCGCAGTGTTGAGTTATGAGTTATGAGTGTTGAGTTGTTGTAGCTTTGCTTATGCAAAGCGGTATTGAAGCAAAGAACTTGTTTTTTATTGA
>WRHF01000099.1 GCA_009783415.1 Clostridiales bacterium | reverse complement strand
TCCATCCCTGCAACGGTCTTTTTGCCGCCAGGCGGCGCGGTAAAACCTTGAAAGGCAACAAGCATTCCTGCGGTTTTCCCGCACCACCTGACAGAAAAAATCCTCGTTGGATGAATAGAAAATGTTTTCGTTGCTGAGTATACATACAGTTTAGAAAATATACGATAATTCAGCACCCAGCACTCATAATTCAGCATTGCGCTCAACGGGCGCTTTAGTCCAGCCAATGCTCGAGGATCTGCTCCTTTGTCAATCCGGGCAAAGCCAATGCCGCAGCAGCTACATCCAATATTGCTCTTTGGGGCAGCAGGCCGATCAATTCGCTGTTTGCTATTTCTATCCCCAACCGAGCCGCCTCCTGTTCTACTGCCCGGTAAACCTCCAGGAGTCCGGTTTGGCGGTAATCGGTCAAATTTATTGAAACCTGGGCCCGGCCATCTACCAAAAAACCTAAAGCCTTAACTTTAGCCAAACCTCCATCTGCCTCCCGGATCTTTTTGGCGATCCTTTTAGCCTGATCAACATCATTCACAGCAAGATTTATATTATAAGCCACCAGGAAAAAACGGGCGCCGATAGCCACAGCCCCAAAGGAAGGGTGAGGTTCAGCCGGGCCAAAATCCGGCTGCCAAGCGGGCCGGGCCATTTTGGCAGCCAAGCCCTCAAACTGACCCCGGCGCACCTCCGAGAGATTGCAGCGTTCTTGCCTGGTAGCGGCTTCTTGATAGAGATAAACCGGAATAGCCAATTCCCGCCCGATCCTCTCTCCCAGGCGCCGGGCTAAATCAATACAATCGGTCATCCGGGTTCCGCCCAGAGGAATAAAAGGGATCACATCCACCGCTCCGATCCGGGGATGCTCACCCTGATGCCGGCGCAAGTCAATATTAGCAACAGCATAACTGACAGCGGCAAATACAGTCTCCAAAAGGGCATCCGCATCACCCACCAAAGTAAACACACTGCGGTTATGGCAATAATCAGCACTATAATCAAGCAAGCGCGCCCCGGCGCGAAAAATCTCTGCCAAACTTGCAACAACTTCCGGCCGCTGTCCTTCGCTTATGTTGATGACGCTTTCTATTAACTTTTCTGCCAATTTACTCAACTCCGGGGCTTTTTTTTAAGTGTGGAGTGTGGAGTGTGGAGTGTGGAGTTGTTGAGGTTTTGCTTCGCAAAACTTTTTATTAAATTAAAATAAGAAGTTTTTGCGAAGCAAAAACATCCAAAACTCCACACTCCACTCTTCACACTCCACTCTCCACACTCCACTCTCCACACTCCACACTGATTTCAAACAATGTGGATCGGCCGGCCTTCCGCCAGATGAGCTGCTTCCATCAAGGTTTCGCTTATCGTCGGATGGGGGTGGATTGTTTTTCCAATATTTTCCAGTTTTAAATCATTGACCATAGCCAGGGCTATTTCAGCGATCAAATCTGTGGCATGAGGAGCCAAAATATAGGCGCCCAAAATGGTATGATCTGCCGGGTCGAAAATCAGCTTGCAAAAGCCGTCTGTTTCGGACATAGCCATCGCTTTACCGCATGCCTGCATTGGAAAGACCGCCTTGGCCCAAGCTATTCCTGCGGCCTCTACCTGTTCTTGGCTAAGGCCTACTGTCGCCACTTCCGGATCTCCATAGATACAGGAAGGAATCACTGTCAAATTGCCTGTAACTTGTGAGCCCATCAGGAATTCCGCCGCGGCTAGGCCTTGGGCGGAAGCAAAATGAGCCAGCTGAATACCACCGGTCACATCACCAATGGCTGCAATATGAGGTTGATTGGTTAATAAATTTTTATCCACAGGGATGCCAGCTGGATTATATGCCACCCCGGACACATCCAGGTTTAAGCCATCGAAATAAGGCTTACGGCCGGTAGCACAAAGTACCAATTCCGCCTCAAAAGTGTCGGCAGAGCCATCCGGCAAATCTACTTCTAAAAGAGCTGCATGATCTTTCCCTTCAATTTCTGTAATTCTACTTCCGGTCAGCAGCTTTATGCCCCGTTTTTTTAATATTTGACCCAGTTTAGCAGTAACTTCCCAGTCGATACCGGGTAAAATCTGCTCTTCTATCTCAATAATAGTCACCTGACTACCTAAGGAATGAAAGATTTGGGCAAATTCCACCCCAATTACCCCGCCGCCAATAATAGCCAAGCGGGAAGGTATTTCTTGCCAATCCAACAATTGATCGCTATTGATCAACCGCCCCCCATCATCCCCAAGAAACAGACTGCGGGGCGACGAGCCGGTGGCGATAATAAATTTAGCGCTGCTGATTTGCTCTCCTTCCAGGTCCAAGGTATGCTCATCCACAAAAGCAGCCTGTTTGGCATAGATGGTGATCCCATTTTTCTGCACCACATAGCCTACGCCGTTTTTTAGGCGCCTGACAATATCATTTTTACGCTTGATCATTTTAGCTAAATCAGGCCGGGCCTCTCCCACCTCTATGCCGAAGCTTTTTGCCTCTTTAATGGCATTCAGCTTGCCGGCAGCAGCCAGCAAAGCTTTTGTCGGAATACAGCCCCGGTTGAGGCAGGTACCCCCCAATTGATCCTTTTCAATCAAAGCCACTTTGGCCCCCAGCTGGGCAGCTCTAATAGCAGCCACATAACCACCGGGGCCGCCGCCGATCACTGCTATGTCGTAATCAAAATTCATATCGCTGATCTCCTTGTTATTATTCTCTTGACAAATATATATTCCTATTTTACAATATATTTATAGTACCATAGTAGAAATGAGGGTGAAAAATGAGCAGCAATAATAATCTTTATCGCTCCAAAAAAAGCCGGATGCTCTCCGGAGTATGCGGCGGCATCGGCCAAAAAATCGGGATCGATCCTACGATCATCCGCCTGGTCTGGGTGGTATTATCTTTTTTTACAGCCATCTTTCCCGGCATCATTCTCTATATTATCTTCGCCATTGTCATCCCGGAGGAACCGGATTATTATGATGTATGAGTTAGAAGTTAGAAATTAGAAGGAAGAGGTTAGATAGAGGTTAGAAGGTTAGTTCTATTCGTTTATGTCATAGTATTCTGATTGGCCTTGCATCAAGTCCTCAAGCGGGATATCTTCTCTCACTTTTTTTGCTTTTTCTTCCTTGTCTTCAAAGACCTCTTCTTCTTTCGCGGCTTCGGGAATTTCTTCTTTCTCTATTGCTGTCTCTTCTTCCTTGATTTCGGGGACTATTTCTTCTTTTGCGGCTTCAGGGACTTCTTCTTTTTCTATTGCTGTCTCCTCTTCCTTGATTTCGGAGACTATTTCTACTTTCGTGGCTTCAGGGACTTCTTCTTTTTCTATTGCTGTCTCCTCTTCCTTGATTTCGGGGACTATTTCTACTTTCGTGGCTTCAGGGACTTCTTCTTTTTCTATTGCTGTCTCTTCTTCCTTGATTTCGGGGACTATTTCTTCTTTCGCGGCTTCAGGGACTTCTTCTTCTATTGTTGACTCAGATGTCACCTCTTTTTGTGCGGCTTTAGAGATCGCTTTTTCTTTTTTGGCTTTTGGGGTCGTTCCTTCCTTTTTGGTTTTTGGGATCACTTCTTCCCGCTCGGGCAAAGAAGAGACTAAACCAACCAAACCCTGGCCCGTCTTTTTCTCCTTTGTAATAGTGGGGGCGATGGTTTCATTGGCAGCCCAGCCTGCTTTTTCCGGTTTTTGATAAACATCCAGCATAGGCTGATTACGCCGGGAGCGTAAGATAAGAGCTCCGATCAATACGCCGATGGCGGAAACCAGGACCGCACCCCGGATAGGTCCCACCATCAGGCTGTCGGTGCGGAGAAGCTCGATAAAAGCCCGGCCCAGGGAATAGAAGATCAGATAGGAAGCAAGAATGCTGCCCGAACGGTGGCGGCGGCGCATCAGCCAGGAAAGAGCGCCAAAAACCAGCAAATTCCAAATGCATTCATAGAGAAAAGTAGGATGGCGATAGGCTCCGTCGATAAACATGGCCCAAGGCAAGTCGGTTTCATAGCCATAAGCTTCCTGATTAAAATAATTACCCCAGCGGCCAATAGCCTGAGCAATTACTAAAGATATTACCCCGATATCCGCATATCGCCAAAAATCCAGCTTGCGGCGGCTGCAATAAAGAAGAGTTACCAGAATCCCCGCGATAATAGCGCCATGAATGGCCATCCCTCCATGCCAGATTTTTACAATATCCTGGGGATGGGAAGAGAAATAGCCCCATTGGAAAATCACATAATAGAGCCTGGCCCCAATTACAGCCGAGGGGATAGCCCAAAAGGCAATATTGAAAACCTCGTCCGGATTAAGATGCTGGCGCACCACCTGGCGATAAGCCAGCCAAATCGCAATAGCCATACTACCGCTGATCAAAATCCCATACCAGCGTACCGGCCAGCTGCCCAGATAAAAAGCAATGCTCTGATCCATAAATAAACCTCCTTGTTTGCTTCTAGCTAATTATACCACTTGAAAACCCGAATTGAAAGGGGTTATTTTATTTTTCGTGGAAAATATTATTTTATTTTGCATTTCTTGTAAACCTTTGTTATAATATCTGTGTGGGGCGCTACGGTCACCCCACAAGCCAAATCCTTGTTTTTATTTTTCATAGGAGGCGACATTTTTGCAATTTAGATCAATCACAATTGAAGATAAATCCCTGTTTCAATACTATCTGGCTGATCGTTATTATGAAACTATAACTTATAATTTTACTTCTTTTTATTTATGGCAATACTGGGATAATTATCGCTTTACAGAAAACCTCGGTTCGCTTTGGGTACAATGCGATCTTTTTGGCAGCGTGGCTTTCCTGCCTCCCATCGCTCCGGATGAGCCTACTATTTTGGCTGCTACCGAGGCTATGATCGACTGGTTCGCCAAGAATGATCTGCCCTTTTTTATGGTGGAAGGCACTGAATTTCACCGCCAGCTATATCAAAATGCCTGGCCGAATCGTTTTTGTTATGCCGATTTTCCCTTGGGAGACAACTATATTTACCGGGTGGAGGACTTGGTGAACCTGAAAGGCAATAAGTACCGTAATAAACGCAATCATATCTATCAGTTTTTACGGGAATATACTAATTTCCAATTTCTTCCATTAGATAAGTCTCTGATCCAAGCCTGCCGCAGGCTCACAGACGACTGGGTGAACCAACATAAGCCAAGCCACACTATCATAGCGGAATATAAAGGCTTGCAGCTTTTATTTGATCATTATGCTGAATTGGATTGCCTGGGCGCCGGGATAATTATTGATGATAAACTGGAAGCCTTCACCATCGGCGAAAAACTCAACCGGGATACTTTTATGATCCAAGTAGAAAAGGCAAATCCGGCAAAACAGGGCATTTACCAGGCAATAAATCAGTTTTTTCTCCGGGATTTCGCCAAGGACTATACCTATGTAAACCGGGCGGAAGATATGGACGAGCCGGGTATCCGCCAAGCCAAACAATCCTACCATCCCTGCAAAATGGCCAAGAAGATTCATTTTACCTTAGCGGAAGACATTTCTGCCTTCGCTTAAAGCAGCTTCGCCGCAAGAAAGTAGGAAGTAGAACATTTTCTTGTCTGTCATTTACACCGTCGCACCGCATATGACAAAAGTTTTTAGATTAATTAATAAAACGCAGAGCGTTTTTACATCAATTCCTAATTCCTAATTCCTAATTCCTAATTCCTAATTAAAACAAGAGGTGCATATCTGTGGCAGATATCATTTATCGTTTTGCTCAAGCAGAGGAAACTGCTCAGGTAAAAGAGTTATGGGCTTATTCTTTTGAGCATTATGAGCCCTATTTCAGCTGGTATTTCAGTACCATTTACCGTCCGGGGCTTACTTTGGGAGCTTGGCAGGAGGGTCATTTGCTGGCTGCTCTCCAAATTGCCCCCTACCGGCTCCAATTACGAAAGGCTGCGGTAAATGCTTGTTATATCGTAGGCGTTTCCGTTCATCCCGCTTTCCGCCGCCAGGGCCTGGGCGGGCGCCTTTTGGCTGAGGCTATTGCCTATTTAAAGCTAAACGGCTATGACGCGGCCCTGCTTCTACCCCTGCCTGGAGTGGCCCCCTTTTATCGCCGGCATAGTTTTGGATATGCCTATTTGGAGCATCGCTGGCAGCTGCCCTTGGCCGATCTGGCCCCATGGCGGCATGGCTCCGGCGGAACATGGCAGGAACTGACCCGGCCGGAGCAGGCTATTCCTCTGCTGGACCAGATCTACCGGCAAATGACAGCAAGCCTGAACGGTTATGTACTGCGCGATCACAAGCAATGGCGCGACAATATCCTGGGTGAACATGCCAGCGAGCAAGGCCACAGTTACCTGCTATTTCAGGAAGAAAAACCTAGCGCCTATTTGCTCTATACCCTCAAAGACCGGCTTTTTGCTGTGCGCGAGCTGGGTTTTATTAATGGGAAGGCCCGGGATGAAGCCTTGGCTTTTGCTTTCCGTCACCAAAGCGAAGCCGATAATTTTTTTTGGCGGGCTCCGGCAAATGATTTGGCCTATACGCATCTCAATAAACCACAAGGGATATCTGCCCGGCCCTTTGCTATGGCTACTCTGCTCAATATCCCTCAACTTCTGGCCAAGATACCCTTTTCGGAAAACCTGGATGGAGATATGCGGCTTTGCCTCAACAAAATGCCGGACCTGCAGCTTAATCTGAGAAAAGGACAAGCCCAAGCTATAACAGACCCTATAGCCGAAAATCTGCCGGAACTGCATCTTTCTTTGGAAAATTTTTCCATTCTAGTCTTCGGCCAGGCCGGTTGCGAGCAATTAGTCAAAGAAGGACAGCTGCAAGCCGACCCAAAAGCCCTGGCCCTGGCAAAAGCTATGTTCCCACCCCAAGCTAACTGGCTAGGCGAAACAAGCTGAGAAAGGCAATTCGTGATTCGTAATGCGTAATTCCTAACCCGGACAAGCCGGAGCTTTGAGCTTTGAGTCTTGAGTTTTGAGTGGGAATACGAAGATACAAAAATTTTGCCATTTTGCGCAGAATTTCGGGAGTAAGTGCCTAATTAAATTACGCATTACGAATTGTAATCCCAACCGGGCAGTGGTCGGAGCCGTATACTTCCGGCAGGATGAACGCATCTTGGAGCAGAGGTAGGGCTGCTTGATTGGCGAAAAAATAGTCTATCCTCCAGCCCACATTGCGCTCCCGGGCTCTGGTTTTCATATCCCACCAGCTATAGACTACCTCCTCCGGATGAAAGTGGCGGAAGGTATCAATGAAGCCAGCCTCCAGCAGCTTGTCGATCCAGGCTCGCTCTTGGGGTAAAAATCCGGAGACCTTGCTGTTTTCTTTGGGCCGGGCTAAATCAATTTCCTGATGGGCCGTGTTGACATCACCGCAAATAAAAAGCGGACGTTCAACAGTTTTTGCCCAGAGCAAAACCTCTTCATAAAAGTCCATTTTATAAGCTAAACGCTCCGGGGAGGCGCCTCCGTTGGGGAAATAGCAGTTGAAGAGCAAGAATGCTCCAAAATCAAAAAGCTGCACCCTCCCCTCCTGATCAAAGCGCTCTACGCCTTGCCCTTCCTGGATATGCTTGGGTTCGATCCGGCTATAAACCGCCACCCCGCTATAACCGGGCCGCTTGGCAGAAAAGAAAAAGCTCTGATATCCAGCCAGATCAACAATATCCGCAGGCAGCTGCTCCTTGCGAGCTTTTGTTTCCTGAAGGCAAAGAATATCCGCTCTCAGTTGAGCAGCTTTCTCAACAAACCCCTTCCTGACTGCAGCCCGCAAACCGTTTACGTTCCAAGATACAATTGTTAAATCCCTAGAAAAATTCCTGGTCAAATCTATCACTCCCTTATTATTTTTTAGAGTGGAGTGTGGAGAGTGAAGAGTGGAGTTATAGGAGTTTTTGCTGGGCAAAAACAAATTGAATTTCTCTTCACACTCTACTCTTCACATTCCACTCTGACTGGTAGGTGCAACTACTTCCTGTAATTTACGTTCAATGCCCCTTGCTTTGCGGCTGGCTTCGTCTATGCTGTTTGCGGCTTCCTGCAGTTTTTTTTGGGTTTTTTCCAGCAGCAGGCCAAAATCGCTGAAGCCGGTTTTTACATTTGCCAGCAATTGCCAGACTTCGCTGGCCCGTTCTTGTACCGCCAGGCTATGGAAGCCCATTTGCAGGCTGTTGAGCAGGGCTGCCAAGGTGGTAGGGCCGCTTAAAATCACCCGGTATTGGCGCTGAATGGACTCTGCCAGACCCGGGCGTCTTAAAAGCTCGCCATAAAGACCTTCTATGGGCAGGAAAATTATGGCAAAATCCGTGGTAAAGGGCGGTTCTAAATATTTTTCCCCTACCTCTTTTGCCACCAGCCGGGCTGTTTTTTCCAAAGCCTTGCCGGCGGACTCTATTTTAGCTTTGTCCCCCTCATCCTGAGCTTGCAAAAGATTTTCATAATCTGTCAAGGGAAATTTTGCATCAATAGGCAAATAGACCGGCTGATCCTGGCCGGGTAAGACCACCGCAAATTCTACCCGGTTCCTGGGGGCGCTTGGTTTTACCGCCACATTGGCCCGGTATTGTTCGGGGCTGAGCAACTGGCAAAGTATACTTTCCAAATTGATTTCTCCCCAAACCCCCCTCAAGGGCGAGCTGGCAAAAACCCGCTGCAAATCTCCGACTTTTACAGCCAGGCTCTGCATTTCCCCCAGGCCCTGATGAACCTTTTCCAGGCGTTCGCTCACCTGGCTAAATGATTCACCCAGGCGCTGTTCCAGGCTTTTATGTAGCTTTTCATCCACAGTAAGGCGCATGGCATCCAGCTTTTTTTCATTACCCTCCTGTATCTGACCAAGCTTTTCATCCAACAGCCGGCGGAGACTATCCAAACGCTGTTCATTACTGCCGCCTGTTTTATCCAGCTGCTGCTGCAAATCCTCACTCAAACCCCGCAAAGCCTGGTTTTGCTCCAAACGCAAGCGGGCCAACTCCTCCCGCAAGCGGCTTTCTTCAGCAGACAGCAGCCTCTCCCAATCAGGCCTTCGCTCCCGCCTCAGCAAAAGAACAAGAAAAACGGCAAGTATTATTACAATAAACAAAAGACCGCCCAAAACTATTTCCCCCGAGGTCATTCTATCCCTCCCCTTTTCCCAATTGCAGTCTTATTCGCCCTTCTTCCCCTTTTTACCTGCCGCGAGCGATGTCAGATAACAGAGATTGGTAACTAGTTTTGTCGAAATAAGGAGGCACCCTATGCTTTATCTATCGAAGACAGGAAATAAGGATCGGCGATCAGTTTTTTATAGACATTCAAGATCTTTTCTTGTTCCGTAATGGAATAATTATTTATTTGCCGGCCTTCCGGCGCATTGGCCAGATTATTGACATCAAAATAAAATATTGACTTCACCCGGGGATGGCTGTTTTTGATGCCTTCATACATCCTGCTTATTTTACTGACGGCAAAATCAAGATAGTATTCATTATCGGTTATAGTATAATGACTTGCTCCAAATTCCGAGATTTGAATGGGCTTTTTGGAACTGAACTTTTTATAAACAAAATCCATAAGCTGTAAGGGATCCTCATGTTTGGCTACCCGCTTTTTATTATTGTTGTGATAAATCACATTATAGACATTAACGCCCACCCAATCCACATATTCATCTCCGGGATAATAACTCATGATAGTCCACTCCGGAAAGGTAAAAACAGTCCAAACCATAATAACATTGGGGGCTTCTTTTTCCATTATATCATGAACCAAGCGCCATTTTTCGATATACTTTTTGGGGTTGCCGCTATAGGGGGTCCAGTCGCCATTCATTTCCGAAGCAAAGCGCAAAAATACCGGGCCTTTGATCCCATTTAAAATTGCAGCTAATTCATGAAGATAAGGATCATCCCTTACCTCAGCCAAACCTTTATTTGGCTCCAAAGCCAAATGAGGGGCTGCATCAGCATCCTTGACTTTTATTAGCCATTTTACCAAATCGACCAGGCTCCCCTCCTTATAGCCGAAATAGCTGAAAAAAGAAGCATGTTTTTTACCTGTCAGTTGATTAAAGGTATCCATACTTCCGTTAATATACTCGTCTTGCAAAACATAAGCCCCCAAATAACAACCATGCTCCGGCTCAAATTTTGCTAAAGAATACTCCGAAAAGGCGGGCTTTGTAACTCCCAATAAGAAAAAAAAGCAGCAAAGCAAGCAAAAAACAGCAGTAAGCTTTATAACAAGGCTATAATTAGCAGGCTTTCGCATATTAACCCCCTGTAAAAACAATGTTTTCCGACTTCCGGCTTTTGATGGCAAAGCCATCATTAGTTCTCTCCTAACATAAAAAAGATATCCTCTACTTTTTTTGTAAAAACAGAAATAAAATGTTCGCTGCGGCAATATAAGCCAAAAGAAAGCTTGCCCTAACTTTGGCACAAGCCAGACTACTTTCGCATAGTATAAAGAAGAAAACATTTTCACGAGGTGTTGTTATATGTTTGCAAATGGTTGTTTCTCTGGCGGCGTGGAACCTATCCGTGCTGTTGTCGATGTGGTTATTGACAGCTGTCACAACTGCGAAGAATTAAAATTTGATGTAGAGCTGCCCTGCATAGCCGGAATGACGGATGAACTTAAGATCGGTTCTATTATTCCCATCCGGATCGATGAGGAAGTCGTCGTGCAGGAAGTCTCCCGCCAACCCCTTGGCGATGACTGCTATGCCTGCACAGTATTGTGGCGCTTTCCGATAGTCTTGAATATCGACGGCAATTGTGTGGACCGGGTACTGAACACCGTTCGCTCGGTAACACTAAGAGCTACCTGCGATTCCTGCCTGGATAATGCCAATACCTGCATCACTGCTGTTAATTGTGTAGTTACGGAAATCGAACATGACAGGGTCGTACTCACTTGTATCATCACTGCCGACCTGCATAATCAGCAAGTAGCCCAAAGAGAAGTATGCTTGGCCAATGCCGAACCTGTTTTGAATGACCGTGTTTGCACCAACGGTGGTTGCCGCTGCAGTCAACGCAATAGGAACCGTATCTAAGTTTAACCGATCAAAAAAAAGAGTCGCTTAGCGACTCTTTTTTTATATTGAATCAAAAAGGTATTCCAAGGGGTCAATTTCCTGCCCATCTTTCCAAAGATAAAAATCCAGGCTGGCCTGGCTGACTGTCCCTATCTCATCCCCTGCCTCTAGTTGATCCCCCCGGGCTACCCATAGCTCCCCAAAGCCGGAATAAATACTGACATAGCCCAGAGTATGATGGATTTCCACCGCAAAGACATCCTCTTGCCTGGCAATTGCCACCACTTTACCAGCTGCTATTGCCTTTACAATTTGCCCGGGCTCTCCACTGATGGTGATTCCTTTGCCCATGACCCCATCCGCCTCTGTCAGCTGGAAATTCCGTACCACCACCCCGGAAAA
>WRHF01000098.1 GCA_009783415.1 Clostridiales bacterium | reverse complement strand
GGTTTTCTTTTGTTAAGTTGTTGACATTGCTTCGGAGAAGGGGGGCGCAGGGGCGGGGGTTTATCTTTGGGGATGAGGTAGAACGAAGGAGGTGCGATTTATGAAACGTTATGAATATAAACTTGTATATGGTTATCCTTATCGAAGTGAAAAAGATAGTGGTAAGTTAAGTCAAATTTTAAACTCTTGGGGCCGGGAGGGCTGGGAATTGGTTTGTGCTCCCACTCCGGATCCCCGCTCTGTCTCCATGACCCTCCCTGCCCATTGTTTTATCATGAAAAGAAAACTACCGGATGACAAACAGCAGTTTGAGAAAAAACCAGATTAAAGTTTTGCGAAGCAAAACCTCCAACAACTCCACTCTCCACTCTCCACACTCCACACTTTCAAACTCAGCATTATGAGTGAAACAGAGAAGCTACAACCTAAATAAACAGAATACAAACAACTTACACCCAATTAAGACAATACTGTAAAAACAAAAAGTTTGACTGGAGCAGGAAAAAAATATAAAATATAGAATATGTTCTTTTGTGTAGTAAGTTTAGGGCGCCTCTATTAACTCTGCGTTGCCGGATTCGCCAGCAATTTTTTCGACTGGCAAGGCCCGGGAGCCTCACGTAGCCGAGCTACGTGAGGTGACGACAACGCAGTCCAGGTGGAAAAAGGGCGGCGAAGATGGTGACGATGAGTTAATAGAGGCGCCCTTAAAAGAAAAGGAGATAACGGAATGGATGGTCAGGGATTTTTGCTGGTTTGTGTAGCGGTTCCTTTGCTTGGCTCCTTCATTCTGCCCCTAGTGGGGAGGGTTTCGGTTCGCTTGAGGAACATTTTGGCCTTACTATTTGTCCTAACCTCTTTTATGGCGGCAATACGCCTGCTGCCTCAGGCTTTTTCGGGCGGCAACCCTGTTATGGCCAAACTGGTGCTGCCGGCAGGTTTTACTCTAGGCTTTATGGGGGACAGCTTGGCTGTATTTATGGCCCTGGTTTCCTCTTTCGTGGGGGCGCTTATCGTTTTCTATTCCTTTGGTTATATCGAGCATTATGAAAACCAAAACGAATACTATATGATGGTGGTTTTATTCCTGGGGGCCATGATGGGTCTGGTCTTTTCCACCAATCTGGTGTTGCTTTACCTCTTTTGGGAGATTTCCGCTATTTGCTGCTGGCGCTTGATCGGCTTCTTCCGGGAGAAGCAAATTATCCTCAGGGCGGACAAGGCTTTCCTGGTTACAGTCGGGGGCGCCGTTTTAATGCTGTTGGGCTTCATCTCCATCTATGCCCAAACCGGTACTTTCGATCTTACCGCCATGAAAGGCGCCGATATTTCCAATCTGGCGGTTATTCTGATCCTCTTTGGCATTCTATCCAAATCCGCCACCTTGCCTTTTCACACCTGGCTGCCGGATGCCGGGGTGGCGCCTTCTCCGGTCACATCCCTGCTCCATGCCGCGGTTTTGGTGAAAATCGGGGTTTATGTTTTTGCCCGGCTCTTTTTGGTCAATTTCAACCTGGCGGATATTTGGAATGTGGCGGTGCCTGTTATTGCCGGAATCAGCGCCTTGGTGGCGGCAGGAGCTGCTTTGGTTGAAAATGATCTCAAACGGATCATAGCCTATTCCACGGTCAGCCAGCTGGGCTTCATCTTCCTGGGGCTTTCCTGCGGCAGCCCCATAGGTATAGCCGGGGGACTGCTCTATATCTTCATGCACGGCCTGGCCAAAGGCGGCCTTTTCCTCTGTGCCGGCATTGTGGAACATGCCACCCATACCAAGGATATCCGCAAGCTGGGCGGGCTCTTCTCCGCTATGCCCGTAACGGCGATAGCTTTCCTCTTCTGCGGCTTTTCCGTGATGGGCTTTCCGCCTTTTGGCGGCTTCTTCGCCAAGTACATGGTGATCGGCGGAGCGGTTGATGCCGGACAGCCCTGGATCGCCCTCACATTTGCTTTGGGCGCCATCCTGACCATTATCTACCTGATGCGGGCTTTCATCAAAGTTTTTCTGGGCTCGGTCAGCTTCCCCGGCGCCAAGGAAGGCAGTTGGGAAATGGTTTTCAGCGTAGGTATTTTAGGCCTGCTTTCCCTTTTGGCCGGCATTTTCATTAATATTCCCGCCGAATTGGTGGATAGTATCGTCAGCGTCCTCACTGGCATCACGATAGGAGGTTGATAAGGAGATGAATGGCTTGGGGTTTAACACTTTCATCTATCTGGTGATCATCCCGGCGCTTGCGGGAATTGTCATACTTTTTTTACCAAAGAAAGAAAGGCTGATCAAGAGCTTGCTGGTCTTTGCGGCCACTCTTTTTAACCTGATTACGGCCATCCGCCTTTTTGGCCTGGAAGAGACTTGGCATACCAAGTGGGGAGGTCTTAGCAATTTTGGCATAGATTTTGCTTTGCGTACGGACCGCCTCAGCATGTTTATCTTACTGGCTGTGGGGGCTATGGCCTTTTTAGTGGCTTTCTACAGCTTTGCCTTTCTCCGGGACAAGGATTATGGCAAGGGCTTCTATTTTTACTATCTTATTACCATAGCTTTTGTCAATGGGGCGGTGCTGGCTAACAATCTGGTACTGATGCTTTTCTTCTGGGAAGGCCTTCTGGTAACTTTGTTCGGCATGTTGCTCTTGAAAGGCCGGCATAAATATCCCACGGCTGTCAAAGCCCTTACCCTGGTCGGGGTCTCGGATTTGGCCTTGATGCTGGGGGTAGGGGTCACAGGCTTTGCCGCCGGCACTTTAATGATGGATAAAATCACGGCTATACCTGTTGAGGGTATTGCGGTGCTTGGTTTTGTAATGATGATGCTGGGGGCTATCGGTAAAGCGGGTTCCATGCCTTTTCACAGCTGGATCCCCGATGCCGCCGATGATGCACCCCTGCCATTTATGGCTATATTGCCCGGAGCTTTGGAAAAACTGCTGGGCATCTATCTTTTGGTGCGGATATGCCTGCCCGGAACCGGATTATATGAATTTCTGCCCCATACCCCGGTCAGCACCGTTGTTATGGCTATCGGAGCCCTGACCATTATCTTTGCCGTGGCTATGGCCCTGATCCAAAAGGATTTCAAGCGCTTGCTTTCCTATCATGCCATCAGTCAGGTAGGCTATATGGTCTTGGGGATAGGCACCGCCTTGCCTATCGGCATTGTGGGCGGTCTTTTCCATATGGTCAATAATGCCATTTATAAAAGCTGCCTCTTCCTAAGCGCCGGGGCTGTGGAGCGCCAGACAGGCACTACGGATTTGAAAAAAATCAGCGGCCTGGGCGCATTTATGCCGGTGACTATGATCTGCTTTTTGGTAGCGGCCCTTTCCATTTCCGGCTTTCCGCCTTTTAACGGCTTTTTCTCAAAAGAGCTGGTTTTTGACGCAGCTATGGAGAGCGGGATTATTTTCTATATTGCTGCCCTCTTGGGGGCCTTTATGACGGCGGCTTCCTTCCTGAAACTGGGCCATGCCGCCTTTTTCGGCAAACCCCAATTGCCTGAAGATAAAAAAGTTAAAGAAGCCCCGGCAGCTATGCTGGTCCCCATGATTATTCTGGCCGCGGCCTGTATCCTCTTTGGGGTTTGGAATTCTTTGCCTTTGGGCCAATTGATACAGCCGGTTTTGGGTGATGCCATGGCAGGCCACAATTATGCCGGCTGGCCCCATACTCCGCTTTTGGTAATAATTTCCATTATCGTGCTGATACTGGCCATTGCCAATCACTTTTTTGGGGTCAAACGCACCGGCAAGGGTCTTGGGGCGGTAGATCATATCCATTATGCTCCGGGGTTGCATTTCATCTATAACCGGGCTGAGGAACGCTGGTTTGACCCATACGAGATTTTAATGGTTATCAGCAAATTCTTCGCCTGGATCGCCTATGGCATTGACCGGGCTATCGACTGGATCTATAACGGCTTCTTTGTCTGGGTTGCAAATAGTGTCTCTAAGGGCTTAAAGGAATTTAATACCGGTAAACAGTCCCAATATGTAATATGGGCGGTTTCCGGGTTGCTGATTGTAATTTTTGTCTTTGCCGTACTGGTCAAGTAAGGGGGGGAAAGCAGTGGATAATTTATTATTGATCATTACCGGGAGCTGGATCGCCTTGCCCCTCTTGGTTATCCTGATCTGCAATTTGCTGGATAAAAAAACAGGCAAATCCTGGGCTTTGCCGGCAGCTATTGTGGTCAGTATTGGGCAAATGATAACCACCGGGCTTGGCTTGCTGCAGCTGGGGCTCACGAAAAGCGGGTTTATTAATTTCACTATATTTTGGAATGTAAACGATTTTGAAGAGATCGCAAGGAGCGCTTGGGCTTCGGCTTTCTTTTCCGTTGATACACTCTCTTTAGTGGTGATGTTCGCCATTGGCATGGTATCATTGATCTCGGTTCTTACCGCCAAAAAAATGAATCCGGACAAAGCCCTCAATTTTACCAATTTGCTGATGGTCCTGATCATGGGTATGAACGGGCTGGCTATGGTCGCGGATTTATTTTCCCTCTATGTATTCCTGGAAATCACCGGAGTCGCTTCCTTCATCCTGATTGCCCTCTATAAAGACAAAAAAGGACTGGAAGGTTCCTTCAAATATTTGATTATGTCGGCCATGGCTTCTGCCATGATCCTGGCCGGGATCGCCATAATGAATGCCGTTACCGGCGGTGTAACTTTCAGTCATATCAGCGGCCTATTTGCCTCCGGTAGTTCTCTTCACACCTTTCACGCTATATCTTTGGTGCTGCTGGTGGCAGGGATTGCTATTAAAGCCGGCTTGGCGCCTTTCCACGGCTGGTTGCCGGATGCTTACGAAAGTGCGCCGGCATCGGTTTCCGTGCTGCTGGGCGGCATAGTCACGAAAATGGCAGGGGTTTATGCTATATTGCGCCTGGCTCAGGATGTTTTTATCAATGCCAAAGGCTTCAACTATTCTTTACTGCTTTTGGCTACCGTTTCCATTGTTTACGGGGCAGTGGCAGCCCTGAAGCAAAAAGATTTTAAACGGATCCTAGCCTATTCCAGCATCAGCCAAATCGGCTATATTGTTTTAGGCGCGGTTTGCGGCAGCCCTTTGGGTTTTATCGGGGCAATGCTGCACTTTTTCAATCATGCTACCTTCAAAAGCACTCTCTTTGTCAATTCCGCAGCCCTGGAAAGCCAGGTAAAGACCAGGAATATCGAAGAGATGGGAGGTCTGGCAAAGCAAATGCCTCTTACCGGCACTTCTTCGGTTTTGGCCTTGCTTTCCACAGCCGGTATTCCGCCTTTAGCCGGTTTTTGGAGCAAGCTTTTGATTATTATTGCAGTTTGGCAAACGGGCCATAGCCTGATTGCCGGGATTGCCGTTTTTGCCAGTGTATTTACTTTGGCCTATTTCCTGATGATCCAGCGCAAAGTTTTCTATGGTCCCGCCGAAGAGAAATTTGCCGGAGTCCGCGAGGTAAAAGGCGGCTTGGCCGTAAGCCAGGTCATGCTTTCTGTGATAACCGTAGTCATGGGTATAATCTTCCCCCTGGTACTGCTTTTCTTCCAAACCAGGGGTATGATATAAGAAAGGGGGAGCCTGATGAATCTGCCGATTTTGCTATTATTGCTAGGGCTGATGGTGGTAGCTGCTGTTGCCGCTGTGATGATTCGTAGTTTGCTGAAATCTGCCATTGCTTTAGCCGCCCTCAGTATAGTTTTGGCTATTACCCTGTTTTTTCTGGGCGCCCCTTTGGCAGCCCTCTTTGAATTATCTGTTTGTGCCGGCTTGATAACAGTGATTTTTATCAGTGCCATCAGCCTGACCGGGAACAAACCGAAAGAGGAAGAAGAGGAAAAAATCAGGGAACGCCGGGCGCGTTTTCTTAAACTGCCTATTTTTCTCTTGATAATCGGGGTTTTTGTTTCCCTGGCCTGGATCGCGAATGGAATCAATATATCAGGCATATCAGATCCGGCCGCCCCTACCTTTCAAACCTTTAAAAACCTCTTCTGGAATATGCGCCAGGTGGATATCCTGGGGCAGGTCATAGTAATTTTAGCAGGGGCTTTTGCAGTGGTAGTTTTGTTTAAGGAGCGTGATCAAGCATGAGTTCGCTAAATTTTGATCCATTGCAATTATCTATTATTGTCTCAGCCCTTCTGGTGCTGGTTACCGGCATCTACTGTCTGATTTACAGCCGCAATATCATCCGCATGATCATCGCTATCGAAGTGATGATGAAGGCTGTCACCCTGCTGCTGGCTTTTTCCGGCTGGCTTATGGGCCGGATAGATTTAGTACAATCCTTTATTATCACCATGATAGTAATCGAGGTAGTAGTAGCAGTAGTAGCCGCCGGTATTGCCCTTAGCGTTTATCGTCATAATGATACGCTGGATATTGATCAGCTGGACGAACTTAAAGGGTAATAATAATGAGGAATTAGGAATGAGGAATTATTGTGAAAACGCTCCGCGTTTTGTTCATTAAGTAAAACCCTTTTTATGAATTCCGTTCTCCTAGTTTCGAGTATGCATGTGACTCGTATATGTTGTTATATTGTCGCTGGTAGAGATGACTTTCTCTCAAATTTAATAAATAAAACGCGGAGCGTTTTTTCAACCATTCCTAATTCCTAATTTCCAGTAAGGATGTGATAAACCAATGAGTTCTGCTTTACTACTGCCGCCTGTCACTTTTCTCATTTTTATCGTGCTGGGGATGGTTTTCTCCCGTATTGCTGCTTCCTGGGGGGCGCAAGGAGAGGATAGCCCCGGTAAATATGAGTCCTATGCTTGCGGTCAAACCGGTTTTGCCAATCGGGTCACCCCGGATTACAGTCAGTTTTTTCCCTATGCTTTTTTCTTTACCATCATGCATGTTTTGGTTTTGATTGTGGCTACTGTGCCGGCTGATACTTTGACTTTGCCCCTGCTTTATATAGTCGCAGGCATTTTAGCTATGATTATTTTGTTCCGGAGGTAAATTATGGCAAAAAGAAATATTATTGAAAAGGCAATAGATTGGTCCCGGAGGAAATCCCCTTGGATCATTCACTTCAATGCCGGGGCCTGTAATGGCTGTGATATTGAAGTGGTGGATGCCCTCACTCCCCGTTATGATGTGGAGCGATTTGGCATGTTGCTGAAAGGCACCCCCCGCCATGCCGATGTTTTGGTTTGCACCGGGGCGGTGACTTTGCAGACCCGGGATCGCCTGAAAAGGATATATGAGCAAATGCCGGAGCCCAAATTTGTCCTGGCAGTGGGTACTTGTGCCTGTTCCGGAGGTATATTTGAGGATTGCTATTGCGTCAGCGGCGGTATGGATACGGTGGTGCCTGTTTCCGCCTATATACCGGGCTGCGCTGCCCGGCCGGAAGCTATTTTAGATGCGGTAGTCAAGCTTTTGACCTCTTTAGAGAAAAGCCAAAAAGCAATTGACAATTGACAATGGACAATTGACAATTGTTGAAAAAATACTTCGTATTTTCTTTTATTTATTAAAAGATTTCTGCTTTGCTAGTTAAATTTGTGTTTTTAGCCGCTTGCCGAGGAGGTTTTTTTATGACTGATAATGTTCAAGGTAGCTTGTTGGCCAAGTTTCCTTATTTGGAGAGTAAAATCAAGGAGCAGCGTCAGGGCCGGATTTTTCTGGATCCTCTTCAGAAGGAGCAGTTTTGGCCTGTTTTTGATTATATAATTGACGAGCTGGGGTATAAGGATTTTCATATGCTGGTGGGCCGCGACAGCGGTGAAACCATGCATGTGATTTATCTCTTAACCGACGGTGGGGCCAATATGCTTTGTCCCAAATTGGAAGTAGAGAAAGAAAACCCGGTTATCCGCTCTATTTACAGCCGTTTCTCCAATTGTACCTGGCATGAGCTGGAATTGGTGGATTTGCTGGGCTTTGTGGTAGAAGGCCTGCCGGAAGGGCTGCCCAATTACCCCCTGCCGGACGGCTGGCCCAAAGGCTCCCACCCCCTGCGCAAAGACTGGAAAGTAGAATACTTCAACAAAGAAACCCTAACCTACAACCCCCCGTCAGATATTTAAGTGCTTACTCCCAATTAACATCAACACCCCTACTCCCTAATCCCTAAATAAAGGAGGAAATAAGGAATGAGCAAAAGAGTTGTAATCCCTATCGGCCCCCAACACCCGGCTTTAAAAGAACCGGGAAGCTTCATCATTACCCTGGAAGGGGAAAAGGTGGTTGGGGCTCAGGTAGAGGTGGGTTATAATCACCGGGGCATCGAAAAGGCCTGCGAATCCCGGACTTATATTCAAAATTTATATATTATTGAGCGGGTTTGCGGCATTTGCTCCCATGCTCACAGCACCGCCTATTTACAAGCCATAGAGGAATTGGCCGGGGTGGCAATTCCCCGCCGTGCCGCCTATATCCGCAGCATAATGGGGGAATTGGAACGCCTCCACAGTCATTTGTTATGGCTGGGGGTAGCCGGCCATGAAATCGGTTTTGATACCCTTTTCATGTATGCCTGGCGCGACCGGGAGCTGGTGTTGGATGTCCTGGCTATGCTGGGAGGCAACCGGGTCAATTATGGCATCAATACTCCGGGCGGGGTACGCCGGGACATCGACCCGGAGCATATCCAAAAAATCCGGGATATGGTGGATATTGTAGAGGAACGCAATAAGTATTATATCAACCTGGCCTTGGGCGAAACCACTCTTCATGCCCGCCTGGGCGGGGTGGGTCGCCTTTCCCATGAAGAAGTGATCAAATTCGGAGCGGTGGGGCCGGTGGCCCGGGCTGCCGGGGTGGCCTTTGATGTCCGTCAAGCAGAGCCCTATGCCGCTTATGACGAGGCCCAGGTCAAGGTCATTACCGATGATCATGCCGATGTTTTTGGCCGTACCGTGGTCCGGGTTTTGGAAATTATGGAAAGCATTCGCCTGCTTCGTTTCCTTCTGGATAATTTACCGGAGGGGGAAATAATAACCAAAATGCCCCGGCGCATTCCGGCAGGGGAGACGGTAAGCCGCTACGAGGCGCCCCGGGGCGAGGATGTCCATTATGTATGTGCCAATGGCACCGATATCCTGGAACGGATCAGGGTAAGGGCTCCAACCGAAGCCAACTGGCATGGTATGTCCCATATGCTGGAGAACGACTATCTGGCAGATGTATCCATCATAATTGCCGCCATAGATCCCTGCTACTCCTGCACAGACCGGTCCATCGTTATTGACAACAGGGACAGCGGCCAACAAACAATTTTCGACTGGAAACAATTACGCCAATACAGCATAGATTGGTACCGAAACCGGGGAGTAGACCCGGCAAAACTGGCTAATAGGTTACCAAGGCTCTAAGGAAAGGAGAGAAAAATGGCTCTAGCTATCTTCAATATCCTAGTTTTCCCCGGGTTCTTATTCCTCAGTGTTTATGCCCTGGCCTTGGAATATGTTGACCGGAAAATGTATGCCCGGCTGCAAAACCGCAAGGGCCCGCCCTGGTTTCAGCCCTTGGCGGACTTTATCAAGCTGCTCGGCAAGGAGACCATTATCCCTGCCGATGTCGATAAGCCGGTTTTCAAGTTGCTGCCGGTTTTTACCTTGGCTGCGGTGACTTCGGCTTTTCTCTATGTACCTATTTGGGGTACAAACTCTCTTTTCCCCTTTGAGGGAGACTTGATCGTAGTACTCTATCTCTTGACTATTCCCACCCTGACATTTTTTCTGGCGGGCTGGCTTTCCAACAGCCTTTACGGGGCGATTGGTTCCGTTCGTACCGTCACACAGCTTTTCTCCTATGAGGTGCCTCTTTTTATGGCCCTGCTTTCCCCGGCTATTTTAGCGGATACCTGGAAAATTTCCGGCATGGCCGAATTTTATCAGGCTCATCCCTTGTATATATTGCTTAATTTACCGGCATTTATTGTAGCCATAATAGCGATCCAAGGTAAACTGGAACGGGTGCCTTTTGACAGCCCGGAAGCAGAGACGGAAATCGTGGCCGGTTCCTTTGTGGAATATAGCGGCAGGCTATTTGCCATTTTCCGCATGGCCATTGCCGCCGAGCTGGTAGTGGTGGCTTCCCTGGCCGGGGCTATTTTCTTCCCTGTTTTTGCAGCCAACCCCTGGCTGGGCTTTCTCATCTATTTACTGAAAACCCTGATCATTGTAGCGATCCTGGCGGTTTTCAAATCCATCATGGCCCGGATCCGGATCGATCAGATGGTGATGTTCTGTTGGCGCTACTTGGCTCCTCTGGCCATTTTGCAAATTATTATAAATCTCCTCTTGAAAGGGGTGTTGCCCATATGAAAGCCCCTGGAAAAATCACTGGCTATGCCCTTAAACATTTAGGAAAAAAACCGGCCACCGTTGCCTATCCCTTTGGCAAACTGGATATTGACCCCAATTATCGGGGCAAGCTGCGCTTTCATGCAGATAGTTGCATAGGCTGCCAGCTTTGCGTCAAGGATTGTCCGGCCAATGCCATAAAAGTGGAAAATATTGGTACCAAAGAAGATAAGAAATTCCGGGCTATTTTGGATCTGGATCATTGCATTTTTTGCTGCCAATGTGTAGATTCCTGCCGCAAGGGCTGTCTTTCCTTCAGCCCCAATATTGAATTGGCCGGTTTGAGCCGGGAGGACATGAAACTGGAGCTGACCGATGACGACAGGGTAGTTGTTTTTAGAGTACCTGCGCCCACAGAGGAAGAGATAGAGATCCTGGAGGAAATTGGAGAGGTAAAAGAGCTGACAGAATCGGATGCCGCCCAAGCAGAGGAAATGATCCCGGATGCGGAAGTGCTGGAATTGCTGGACTCTCTGAAAACCGAAAGCAAGGATAAAAAGGAATAATGCTGAAAGAGCATTTAGACCCTCTTTTAACTAAAGCCCGGCGAGTAGTGATCTTAGGCGCCGGTTCCGAACTGCGGGGAGACGACGCAGCAGGAATGCTGCTGGTCAGGCAATTAGAAGAACTGCTGGGTGATCTGCCGGAAGTACTCTTAATTGCAGGCAGTACTGCTCCGGAGAATTTCAGCGGCCAGATCAAAAGCTTTGCCCCGGACCTGTTACTGATCGCCGATGCTGCCCATCTGGAAGAAAAACCGGGCACAGTAGGCATCATCCCTCCGGAGCAAATCAAAGGTATCTCTTTCAGTACCCATATGCTGCCCTTCTCCCTGCTGTTGCAATACTTGCAGGCAGAAATAGGCTGTCCGGTACTGATACTGGGAATCCAGCCTAAGAGTACAGAATTTGGCACAGAAATATCACCGGTTATAACCGAAGCAGTGACAGGCTTAGCGGAAGACTTGACCTCCCTGATTAGAGAACACATAAGATAAGTTAAGCCGGAGATAAAGACAAGGTAGGCCAGAGAAAAACTCTGGCTTTTTTGTTCAGGATTAGTAGCTTACGGACTCGTTTCGTAAATAAAAAACAAGAATTTCGTTCAATAATTTTCGCGAAGCGAAAAGTTACCCTCATTCTGATTTCTGAATACTGAATCCTGAATACTTGC
>WRHF01000097.1 GCA_009783415.1 Clostridiales bacterium | reverse complement strand
CACGGATTTTTTTTATTATAAAAAGTATTGAATTATTTTTATCTTTTCTTCAAAGCAACAGCACCTAAGTTTCTCATATCCTAAAGACAACAGCGAAAATCCGTTAAAATCTGCGAAAATCAGTGTCTAATTATTTCATGCATCATTTTAAGTCTACATCCTTTCAGGTAAAACCAAAGATATAGTGTATATTGTGACTTTTTTTGTTCGAATTTGAGAGCTTAGTTCCTACTCCCTTGCGATGAAGCCGCTTTAGTAATTATTTGGCGGAGTTTTAGGAACTCCGGGGCTACGTAATTTCTGGGGCGCGGCAAGTTTACCTGGTATTCTTCCCGGATGTTGGCCGGGCAATCGGATAGTAAAATGATCCTGTCGGCAAGATAGATGGCTTCTTCGATATTATTGGTCACAAAAATAACCGTCCTTTTTTCATCCTGCCAGATCTTTACCAGTTCCTGCTGCATCAGATAGCGCGTTTGGGCATCCAGATGGCCAAATGGTTCATCCATCAGCAAAACCAGGGGATTGTTGCAATAGGCCCGGGCGATCCCTACCCGTTGCTGCATACCGCCTGAAAGTTTATTGGGATATTTATTCTCAAATCCCTGCAAGCCGACCAGATCAATAAAATACCGGGCTAGCTTTCTGCGCTCGGTTTTGGGCATGCCTCTGGCTTTGGGGCCAAATTCCACATTGCCCATCACAGTCAGCCAGGGAAACAGGCAAGTCTCCTGATAGACGACGCCCCGCTCTTTTCCCGGTTTGTCAACCGTTTGCTTGTTGACAGTCACACTGCCCGAGCTCAAAGGCTCCAGCCCGGCAATGAGATTAATGAGCGTAGTCTTGCCGCATTGCCCCGGTCCCAATAAAACTACAAATTCATTTTCCCTGACTTCAAGGCTGATATCGTCTATGACCGGAAAAGAGCCGCCTGTTTTTGAGTTGAATATCTTGGAGATATGCTCGCAATGAATGAGGGAGGAATTATTGGCGGCATCTATGCTCACCGGGAGTTCCATGCCAAGGCCCTCCTCTCAATCAGGCGCATCAGGGTTGCCAGCAGCATGCCCGTGATCCCGATCGCGATCAATCCCACCAATATCCTGGTGATATTGCCGGTATTCATCCCTGTTATTATGATCCAGCCTGCGCCTTCTGTCGCCCTTACCATCTCGGCTACCAGAACCACACTCCAGGCGCCTGTGATCGCGATCTGCAAGCCGGCAAAAACCTGGGGGATCGAGGAGGGCAGGACAATTTTGGTAAAGATCTGCCGGTCACTGGCGCCCAGCATCCTGGCCGCGCCTACTAAAACCGGGTCTACGCGTTTGGCGCCCGCATAGGAATTAAGGGTGCAGACTACAAAAGATGCCAGGCCGATGATAAAAAATTTGGAAGCGGCGCCGATGCCAAACCAGAGAATTGCCAGCGGTAACCAGGCGATAGCCGGGATCGGGCGCGCTACGTCAAAAATCGGCCTGATAATGGCGTCGGCCGTTTTGGAGGTACCCATCAGCAGCCCGGTGACAGTGCCGAGCGTTGCCCCGATACTAAAGCCGACGATTACCCGGTAAAGACTAAAAAGCAGGTGGATAATGATCGTATGCTGCCCGATCGGCTCATGCAAGGAAAGTAAAAACAGCTTTGCCACCGCCCAAGGGGTGGGAAAGATACTTCCAAAGGAGGTGTAGGCAGTGGCCAGGTTCCAGACAATAATCACAACTGCAAAGGAAGTTAAGGCATAAAGAAGAGCCCAGCTGTTTTTGGTTTTTACTTTTCTCTTGGAAGCAGCTTTTGGCATCTTATGCGCCTCCTTTTACATACTTATCCTCAAAATATTGCAAAATGACAGACAGCAGGGCTCCAAAACCTCCTATGGTCAGCATGCCGACAATGATCAGATCTGCCCGGGCCAGATCCCGGTTCATCTGGATCATATAACCAAGCCCCCGGGAGGCGCCCAATAATTCTGCGGCTACCAATGATACCCAGGACATATTCAGCGACTGCCGCAAACCCGTAAAGATTTGGGGCAACGCAGAGGGCAAAGCGATCTTCTTCAGCAATTGCCAGTCGGAGGCGCCGAAGGTTTGGGCGACCCATAAATGGACAGGGTTGGTATTTTTGATCCCCGCATAGGTATTGATCGTCACGGGAACAAAGGCAATGGTAAAAACGATAGCCACCTTGGCCGTCATGCCGATCCCGAAAAAGAGGATCATGACCGGGATCCAGCCCAAGCCGGGGACAGACCGGAAGAGGTCAAATACCGGGCGTATGAATAGATCAGCTTTTTTTCGCCAAGCCATCAGAACACCCAACGGGATCCCCAGCAGGGAGGCGGCGGCAAATCCGGTCAGGGAAATGGTCAAACTGGCCCAGATATGCTGAAGCAGGGTAGCGCCGTCCGGTTTGGCATCGGTCAGCTTGATCACAAAAGAATGGGCGACCCGAACCGGACTGGGCAGGGAGTAATGAGGCATAACTCCCAAAACATCAGTTGCCAGTTGCCAGACCGTCAGAAATGTTATGACAGAGATAGTGGAAATCATCAGGTATTTATATTTACCGGTCTTCATCCTGATTACCCCTTCCCCACGGCAATTTTTACCCATGCTGCAAATTGGAACCAACATCCCGTAGGGACACGGCGTGCCGTGTCCGCATTATAGCAGCAGACCCAAATATACCGCAAACAGATACATTAGAATTACCAACGCCATGTTTTACTCCCTAATCCCTACTCCCTAATCCCTACTCCCTTGCGAAGCACCCAATACCTCTTTTAGCAGTGTCAGGTCGACCCGTTCCTTGATGATATCCAGTTTGTCTGCTTCCAAAACCCCGATATCGATATAGAATTCGGCGGTTTGAATGACGGAGATAGCATGGTCGATCGTTTTTGCTTGCTCGCTGGTTATCAGATACATAGTCTCGATTTCTTCCGGCAGCCACTTAATATCTACTTCGGTGCCGCTGATCTTGTAAAAATCAAATAGGAGCTCGATCTGCAATTCTTTGTCGGCAGTCATCATATCGTTGACTTCGTATAGCAAAGCGATGTATTTTTTGATGAGTTCTTTGTTTTGCTCATAAGTATTGTCGTTGGCAATCAGGACATTATACATGGGGACATCCATTTCATAAAGAGTCGCGATCTTTACCAGCCCTTCATCATAGGCTGTGTAACAGGTCGGGGAGAAGATCGCTATGATATCGCCCTCTCCTGTCCTAAAAGCCTGATAGGCGGAAGCCAGCTGCATATTGACGGAGATAATATCATCA
The DNA here is from genome assembly GCA_009783415.1 of Clostridiales bacterium. Lineage (GTDB taxonomy): Bacteria > Bacillota > Dehalobacteriia > UBA4068 > UBA4068 > WRHF01. The sequence continues at coordinate 8,200 of WRHF01000097.1, read as the reverse complement.
GGATTGAGGCCGAAAGCATCCAAGTAGCGGTATACGCCGATCTGGGCCATGGTCCCGACAGGATACAAAACAGATGTCTCTCTTACGGTTTCGGCGCTGCCCAGCAATGCCGGAAATGCCGCGGAACCGTTGCCGGCCCTGACAATATCGCTATCCGGGCGCGCAAACAAATGGAAGCCGGCGCCTTCGAGGAAGGCGCAAAGGATTTTTGCTCCGAAAACCGCCGCCGAATTGACCCCGGCCGGACTCCCGATATGCGCTATATCCAAAAGCCCCGCACCCAGTGCTTCATTGACCGGTACGCCGCCGCCGGTAAATTCGCTTTTCTCGATTCTGAACCCGTTTTCGATATCCAAGCCGTTTTCCATAATATACCAAAGATTAAATCCGATCCGGCCCTCTATAGTTCCCACCCGCAAAACGGGCAAAGAGTCCGCATCCCGGGAAGATTTGCCGGCGCCGTCCGCTGTGCCGGAACTGCATCCGCCTAAGGGCGCCGCAACCAGCAGCAAAACCAGGATCACAACAAATGTTTTTTTCATAATATTACCTCCAATTCCCCGCGCATGGCGGTACAAAATTCTCCCGAACCCAGGATATATTCCCCGCTTTTAGCGGGGAATATATCTTTTTTACCTCTTCTCATCCCGAACCGTTATCTTGTATTTTGTTTTGTAGTACCCCTTGCGCACATCTTTACTCAGGGCGTCGTCTCCTATGATAATACCGCCCGCAACGGAAAGCTGATATTCGGCCGGCGGCAGTTCGCTCAAATCAATGCTTGCCAAAAAGCGGCCGTAAAAGCTATTGTTTGCCGAATAAGAATAGGCATTGCCTTTTTTATCCCTGAAAACCAGGAAAGCCCTCACCAGACGTTGTCCTTTACCCCTGTATAGCATGTCGCCGTCGATAATCAGCCTGCTGCCTTCCCGGTATAGCCGCTGAAAATCGACAGAGATCCTCCCGCCATAAAGCTTGGGCGGGCTGAACTTGGCGGCTTGTTTAACGGTATAGCTTGTCCCCAGACATTCGGCTTTTACCTCTCCCAGCCGGTATGTATAACCTTCCGCTGCATATAAAGGGATCCGCTTGGCTTGATAGGTATCCGCGGATATAGCATCGGGAGATTCCCTGGCTGATACTTCAAAGACGACATCGCCGTCCCAGGTTACTTCCACCACCCGGGAGCGGACAGGAAAATCCCCAAAAGCAGCATTAACAGCATCATCCACAGGTATTTCATTTTTCCGCAGCTGCCCGCCGAAAGCGATCAAAACCGTTTCGCCCAGGTATTGGGCGCCGCTCAAAATGGTGGCATAATCCTTCGGCCCTCTTTCCTTGCCGTAGGCCCATATTTGCTCCACAGTCATTTCCCGTTGATTTATCCGGTAACGGACAGCCCTGGAATAATTTTCCTGAGCCGGAATGCTGCCTTCTTCAGTAAAGCTCTTGTTTTGACCGTTGTCAAACAATAAAAGATTTATGATGTCCGGATCATCGCCGGGATCAGGAATAATGGATGGGTCATGCTGACACCACTGCCATTCAAAATCATCTCCGAGCGGAGTAAGCAAATGCTGCTTCATCTCGTTATTATAGCCGTTATGAGGGCCAAGGATCCAGTTTATTCCGGAGGTAGCCGCATCTATGCTTAATACCATGCTTTGAGTGGGGGATGAGATGATGATTGCCTTGTTATTCGTATCGTAGACAACAGCATTTATATGCAACCAGTCGCGATTGAGCAGGTTTTTCATGGCAGGTTCGAAATGATGATAGGGCTCCCTTGTCTCATCGGCGATCTCCCGGTAATCATACTCTTTGATCACCTCGCCGGTTTGGCTGCTCAGGATAATGACAGCATCTTCCCGGGTGCCGGTTTTGAACATATCATGATGGTTGGAAGCAAGCATAAAGTTACCGTCAGGAAGCTCAAACATGCCATGATGTACAGCATTGGGGATATCATATTTTTTAAAGATTTTGCCCAGCCAATTGCGTTCGAAGAGCGAAGCAACATGATAGGGCATAAATTTCAGTTCATCGCCTGACAATATCGTTCTGCCGTTGCTCAGCGCCAAAAAAACCATACTGCGGGAAGAAAAATACCCCCGTACTTGTCCGTCGCAATCGATAAGGGTATTATAAGTATGTTCAAAAGCAGCTAAACAGAGGGTTATTCCGGGCGCCATCTTTTCCGGCTTGGAGCTTACCTTGGTATAACGCTGCATACCGGCAGGCAACGGCTTGGTAGCTATTTGATATTGATACGACTTGCCGTCAAAGGTGAGGGTCACGGTGTTTGCTCTGTCCGGATACAAACCCAGAACCGGTATTTCCGCCCGCGGAGCCTCCACTGTGTGGCTGTATGTATAGGTGGAAAAGGGGCTGTCACCCTGAATTTTGATTTCTGCATTGCCGGGTTTTGCAGTCTCAAAAAGAATCAGGGCAGCCAGAGGGTTGAAATCATAGGGATCAATAATTATATACGGGGCCTCTGCCGTATATGAGCCTTTGGCGTATTCGGCCAGTATTTCCGATTCCCGCTTGAATTGATATTCTAAAATATCAAACTTCGGAATCTCAGCCAGCTTGGCCAGACCATAAGGATAGACAAAGGCGCCAAGCCTGAACGCTGTATAAACAGCAACTACGATGACAACAAGCGCCGTAATAATTATTAGTAGATTTACCTCCATATTCAGGCATACCTCCTCCTATATTTTGTCGAATTATATCCATTTATTTCCTTAATTGGCTATATTATACGATATTTAGTATTTTTTGTCAAGTGCCTCTAAGCAATAAGAAGCCAAAAAAAAACTAAAAAAATACCCCACCACTTTCGGCAAGGTATTTTTTAGCTTTTTCCTAAATAGCTTTTGCGGAGTAAAAGCTGCAATAATTCTGAACTCTGAATTCCGGATTTCCGCAGCACAGCCGCTACAAGCCAAGGGACAAATAGCGTTCCCCGCCATCCGGCATGATCATTACCAGGGTTTTGCCGGCATTTTCAGCTCTTTGGGCCAGGCGGGTAGCCGCCCATAAAGCCGCTCCGGAAGAAATTCCCGGCAAAAGCCCTTCCCTTTCCCTCAAGAGGCGGCAAGCGCCAAAAGCATCCTCATCGCTGACCCGGATTATTTCATCATAAATAGCTGTGTTCAGAACCTTGGGGATAAAGCCGGCGCCGATACCCTGGATCTGGTGAGATCCCGGCTTTCCCAGGGAAAGCAGCGGAGAAGCTTCGGGCTCCACTGCAACCACTTTCAGCAGCGGTTTTTGCTGCTTCAGATATTCCCCGGCTCCTGTGATAGTGCCGCCGGTCCCGACTCCGGCAATCAGGATATCCACCTCACCTTCGCTGTCCTGCCAGATCTCCGGTCCGGTAGCAGCCCGGTGGGCGGCCGGATTGGCCGGGTTTGTGAACTGATCGGGCCTGAAGCAGCCGGGATTATCCGCGGCTATTTCCCCGGCTTTAGCCACAGCGCCGGCCATACCAAAAGAACCCTCCGTCAGGATCAGCTCCGCCCCGTAGGCTTTAAGCAATTGACGCCGTTCCCGGCTCATGGTTTCCGGCATGGTAAGGATCAGGCGATAGCCCCGGGAAGCGGCCACGGCAGCCAAGCCTATCCCTGTGTTGCCGCTGGTAGGCTCCACTATAAGAGAGCCGGGCTCAAGCAAACCCCGGTTTTCCGCTTCTTCGATCATAGCCTTGGCGATCCGGTCTTTGACACTGCCGGCAGGATTAAGATACTCCAATTTGGCCAAAAGCCGGACCGGCAGGTTTTGCTGCCGCTGATAATTGACCAGCTCAAACAAGGGAGTATTGCCAATCAAGTCGGTATATTTTTGATAGATTTTCATAAAAACCACCTCACTAAAGTATATCCGAAGAAAAGTTTGTTGTCAATAACAGGTATTAAACCGATTTCCTGCCTTAAGGGTAAATTGTCGAAAAATCAAATATTTTGAAATAAAATATAAAAATTCATTGACATTTCTCGTAAAAATGGTAAAATAATACTATAATAGATTATTTTGGAGGTGGAGGCTTATGATTTAGATATTTTATTTCAAGATAGCTATATGATATCCGGAACATTGTTGTGAACAGGCATAGTATATTATTATATTGAGGAATTTCGAGATGCTTATGTGCAAACAGAACATCCGTCTATTTTCTGATTATGATCAAAGCTGCATCTAAATGATATTGTATACGTAATAGAAGAAAGGAGATAAGTATGAAGAAGGCTATTTCGATAATTTTGATATTTCTTTTACTCATATCCCTGTCACATGCAGTGTTCGCCTCCCAGAAAGCATCCAACCCCGGCAATCGCTCCGGGGTTGACGGCCTTGATCTAAATCCGCTTGTCGGTCAGCACAACAGCTATGCCTGGAGCAGTGAAATGTTCGAACAAACAGATGGCGATTATCTCTGGGTAGGCATGAACCGGGATATGGGAGGCCACACCCTTAACCGGATCGGGGTGGATCCGGGTACATATCCGAGACTGGGCGTTCCCTCTGTCAGCCCTGACGGTGTCGGCAGGATATACAGGCAGCGGGCTTCCGATCCTGATGCCCCCTGGGAACTGGTATATGCCGATCCCCACATCAACGGTTATCGCAAAATGATCACCTACAACGGTGATTTATATGTTTTAGCCGGATTAACAAATATACCACTGGCAAATTATTCCTATGTTCTGCGTTTCTCCAAGGACTTCAAGCCCGGCGACAGGCCCCAAATCGTTTTATGGGAAAAGATACCCGGTACAGATATGGATCTCCATCTTACAGGATCGGCGCTGGAATACTTTAGGGCCGCGGCAGTCCTGGACGGAAAGCTGTATATCGGTACCTATGATTCCAAAATTTTAGTAACAGACGGAAGCGGCCTCCAAGATTTAACGCCCAATTCCGGAGACGGCAAGACAGGCTGGTCATTAGCTGTCGATTTTACCCAGCACGGGGTCGGGGTGCCTATCGTCTGGGATCTCTTGCCGTTCAACGGCTCGATATATGCTTTTTGCAATACATTCAGGGGCTTCCGTATCGATCAGGTGACCCCGGTTCCCGGCGGCTATCAGGTAGATCAAATCGTCGGCGATCCGCCCGCCCAAATTGCTCATGGCATGGGAAACAACGGTAATATGGCGGCTTCCGGCTATATATCCACTTCTTTCGGTAAGGAATATATGTATGTCGCCACCTATGCCGATGCGCCGGGTATGTTTACGAATTATGCCAACGGAGATATTGACCGGGTGTTTAATGTGAATTTTAACCCCGCCTCGATTTTCAGGCTTGACACCGAAGGCAATTGGGAAGTTGTAGTAGGGGACAAGTCCGGCCATCTCGCCGCTGTTTACAGGGACGGGACGCCTATTCCCAATATCGGCAATCAGCGCGCCGGCTTTTCCCTGGTACCTGAGGGCCGGATAAATACTTCGCTTAATCAATATATATGGCAGCTGATCGAACATGAAGGAAAAATGTATGCGACGACTCTGGATCTGGGTTCTTTATGGATATACGGCCTGTGGTGCGTGGCCTATCTGTCATCTGTAGTACCCGGGGCGGAGTTTGTGGTGAGGGAGCATGTAGACGAGTGGATCTATGTGCACGAATTGCTGGCCCGTGATGCCTATCTGGTTGATTTTGATGCCGTAGCGGTCGCTATCGATGAATATTTACTGGAAGCCGGGGAACAGCCGATCGAAACTGTTGAAGATTTACGGCTGGCTGTCGAAGGCCTTGTTGAGGTTATGGCGCTGTTTGCCCCTTCGGAGGATTTAAAAAGGGATGTCTTTTTAGTGGTAGACATCATAATGGAAATACTTCTTACTGTAGAGTTGCCGAACCTCACCGCGCGGGAAATTGCTGAGGATTTTGTGGCAAGTTATAAACTTACCGCAGCATATTTTGGTGACGACTCAAATCCTATCGGTTTTGACTTATATGTCAGTGACGACGGGGTGAATTTCGAGCCGGTAACCGTTGACGGGCTGGGGGATGAATGCAATTATGGCGGACGGATCATGGTCTCATCCGAACACGGCTTACACCTGGGCACGGCTAACCCCTACAATGGCGGCCAAGTTTGGAGAGTGGATCCGATAAAACTGGACGTCAAGCCAAACGGACCGCAGGAATTTAACCTCAGCCAGTACGGCACGGCGGCGATGACTGTTCTCGTAACTGACGCCAGGGCAACCGGAAGCAGCCTTAATGTTAGTTATGACAGCGAATTGGTGGATGTCCGGCTGTCAAAACGCTCTACCAAAAAACTGTCTGATATCTTCTGGGACAACCGGCTAGTCTACGATTCGGATAGGGATCTTTGGCTGTATGATGTGGCTGAAATAGAGACAAAATATGAAGCGGATATTTATGATGTATTCTTTACCCCGATCAAAGCCGGACGGGAAGAGTTGACCCTTGATTTTGCGGCAGGCGGTATCAGCGCATCCAGAACTGTGGATTTGACAGTTGATCTGCCGGGATCCAGCGACAACGAAAGCCTTGGCGAAAAAATCATTGAGGCAAGCACCCTCAACCGGTCCGATTACACAGCAGCCAGCTGGACCCAACTATTGACAGCTTATCTGACAGCCACGGAGGTATACAATACCTCTGCGACCCAGACCCAGATCAACGCGGCTTTCTCAAACCTTTCCCGGGCGATCGACGGACTTGTTCCCGCCGGCGCCCCTCCCGGCTTTACCGTGATCCGCACCGAAGCGGATCTCAGAGAAATCAATAAAACTACCTCCAGCAGAAAGGGCAACTATTGGCTCGCCAACGATATCGTATTAAGCAGCCCCTGGAAGCCTATATCAAGTTTTGCCGGTATTTTTGACGGCAACGGAAGAACCATCAGCAACCTTATGATCAACAATCCCTCCCTGAGCGAGCAGGGTTTTTTCCGGATAACAAGAAGCGGGGCGGTGATCAAAGATCTGGAAATACAGGTAGCGGATAGCGGTGTAAACGGCAGGTATCGTGTAGGCGCCTTAGTCGGAAGGGCCTATAGTACCACTATAATGGCTGTCCGGGTCATGCTGGGCGATAATGGCGTTACCGGCAGGCAATATGTCGGCGGCATAGTCGGCAGGGCCAGCGACAGCGTAATAGGAGGCTGTTTTGTCTATGGTCCGAGCGGGCTCAATGAACTTTATATCAATCATCCCGAACCGGATAATACTTTTGCGGTAAGAGGGAAAAGTGTGACAAGTACCAATACCGGAGGCTTGGCCGGCTATCTTTATAAGACAGTAGTCTCAAGCAGCGCTTCCTACATCAATGTTACCGGATATATGGGTGTAGGCGGCTTGATAGGCAATGCCCGGATGTCGGTAGTCGAAAACTCTTTTGCCCGCGGTTATGTGCTGGGGCAAACCCAACTGGCGGGTTCAAGGTTCATATATGGCCAGGGAATAGGCGGGCTGATCGGACTGATGGGAAGTACGATGTCGGTAATTGAAAATGTCTATGCAACCGGAGTTGTCAAAAGTTCCGGCAGCCGGCGGGTAAACCCGCTGGTCGGCTATGCCTCTTCCTCGGTATTCGGCAGGGGAATGAGCTTTTATGACACGGATATCTCCCAGAAATCATCGGTAGGGGTCCAAGATATGAAGAATATCACTATGGGCAGGATCAGCGGGGCAAGCCTGAGGAATATGAGGATCCGTGATACCTTTGTCAAATCCGGCAGCAGCTGGGATTTTGATACTATTTGGAGTATCGGCTTATTTGAAGGAACTCCCTTCTATGCGCCGACATATCCCTACTTCATAGCAGGGATCGCCCTGGCTTCCAACCCGCCCATAGTCCGCACGGTAGTTACCGGCGCCCCAATGATCGAAGGTGTCGGGCATGAGGCGGATTCCCTTATCAGCGTCGAATTACCGGATGGCACTATCCTGGAAACAAAAACAGATCAGAATCTGGAATGGTCCGTGGAAATTCCGCGCGGAGTAAAGTTTGCCAAAAATGATAAAATAAAGGTAACTCAGCAGGAGGCGGGTATGCCCCAAAGCAGCGAACATATTTCATATGTCCAATTAGATCTTCCCATTGATATTTCTGTGGAAATGGAAATGGAAAATATTACCAGCGGCGAAACCGGTATGAACTTTGCCGGCGATCAAATCAGATGCAGCATCACGGTTTCCAATGATGGCAACCCGGC